>JACQQM010000115.1 GCA_016207025.1 Nitrospirota bacterium
CGGATGACTTCCCCTAGCAACCCTATCCGGCCCACCGCGACGCGGTTGAACATCCGGGTCTGCGCCATCTCGCGCGCGACCACCGTGGGACCCGAGATCTTGATGATGGTGCCGCTCATAGTTATCGTAATGCGTGAAGCGCACCACGTGAAGCGTATCTCTCACGAACGACGCTTCACGTTTCACGAACGACGTTCTTACCGCTTGATTTTCAACTGATACCCGATCGTTCGCCGGAGCAGACGAGCAAGATACTCCTCTCGTCGCTCAGTGATTCGTCCGGCCCGCGCCACCGGGATTGCGAAAAAAATCGGGGCAAGGCACTGCTCCATCGCGGTCTGATACGGTTCCGGAATTGCTGACCGGTACTCCTCGTTGTACACCACAATCCCGGTTCCCTTCGCGCGGAGCAACGCGAGCAGCCGTTCGGCCGCCTCGCCTGCGCCGGTCACCTCCGTTGCCTCGATGCCGGCCAGCCGAAATCCCAGCGCGGTATCAGGATCGGTGATCACCGTAAGCCGAACCATGAAGAACCTCTATGCAATATCCCGTTTCTTTTCTTCATATTCTTCTTTGGAGATTTCTCCGCGGACGTACCGTTTTTTCAATATTTCCAACGCGGTCTCCTCACTTCGGCCGAGTCCGCGTTTCCAACCCCGCTGAGTCCCCCATGCCGCCAGGAGGACAAGGCCCAGGATCACGAGAAACGAGACGACCATCGACAGCAGCATCCAGGTCCCCATTCCTGCGCCCATCATGTCACTTCCCATCATGGCATCCACCTTTCGATCCCTTCGGCGAGGGGCTCACCTCTCAACTCACGATTGCTCAGAAGGATTGGGACGTCAGATGATCAGCCACTCCTTGATCTCGTCGGCCCCCATTCCCAGAACCTTGCCGCGCAGGATCATGCGGAGGTTCCTCACCTCGTTGACTTTCCGCTCGAGATAGATCACCAGCAGACCGATACCCAGCGGATCGATGCGCGAGGGGGCGAGCGCCTCGTGGATCAATCCGTGATCCAATCTCCGTTCCACCAGCGGCAGAGAGACGGGCTCACTCTCCGTGAATGTCTCCGTGAGCCAATGATAGGGGGTATCAGCCAGCAGGCTGAGACCGTGGCGGAGGTCTCTGGCCCCCACGACCGCTTCGTAGTGGGCATGCGTGAACCGGCCGTCTGCCTCGAGAAAGTGGCGGCCGGCCTCAACCGGCGATAACGCGCTGCGCTCATTGAGGAAGCGCAGCGCGGTCAGAAGGTTGGCCCTGTCCACGAGCAGCCGGAGGTATTCCCGCACGAGGTTGTCATTGTCGTCACCATCGGCAACCACTCGTAAGGCTTGTGCAAAGGCGAAGCGATCCAGCTCGAACTCGAGAACCTGGAGGGGTGCAGCCTCTCCAAGAAGTCGCAGCCTTTCGCGAAGCGGGCGGGCAAAGGGCATGCGCCAGGTTGCCAGCGTATTGACCAGGGCCCCGACCGACGGGGCCCTGGTCAGTTCGGCCAAGGCGATTTCGTCGAGCACTCCCACCGGAAAGGTCGAGGCCAGGAGCTCCTCGATCGGCGCGGAAGCCCGTTTCCCTCTCAGGATGGTCTTCAGATTGTAGGCATCCCAGCGAAGGAGGAGCGCCCCCATCAGTTCCATGAGGCGATCCGATACAAGGCGCTGGAGCTTCAACAACGTTGCGGCGAGATCCCGTCTGAAGGCTTCATCAATGCGGATCGTCGTGTCTCGGCGAGCGGATGCATCCGGCGCTTCCGCGGCTCGCTCCAGGGCCTCCGCATAAGGCGTGTCCATCAGTCGCTCGAGAAAGGCTGCCGTCGTGTCCTGGGCTAACAGGACCTCATAGCGTTCTTGGGTCAGCAGCCGACTCTGCATGGCCCGGATTCGGGTGTTGAAATACGCGTAATCGTCCATTTCCAAGCTTTCAGCGTTCAGCGATCAGCTTTCAGCTTCTGGCTCATGGCTACCTCTCAATGTCGAGAGGCACGAGGCTAGGGGCAATGGGTGATAAGCTAACTCTCTTCCCCCTCGCCTATTGCCCCTCGCCGCTCGCCTGCTGCTCACTAAACAGCAGCCGATTCAGTTCGATGGTCAGCTCCGGTTTCGCTTTGGCCAGTCGAGTCGCAAAACTGCTCCGCAGACGTTCCCCGCCGCAGTCCAACTCTACCCCTAGCAGGAGGTCGTCCCGGTGCTGCTCCTCAAAAGGAAGGCCGCGCGCTTGAAGGTATGGCACCAGGGAGGCCCGCTCGCCACCATCGATAACCACCTTGAGCGATCCGGGAGGCGCCGACGTCAGGAGATCATCGAGCAGCGCCCGCAAGACCCGTGCGCGTGCAGGCCCGATGAGAGCCAAGGCCCTCTCAGTCCCCCGTCGCCAGACGGCTTCCACCACCTCTTGCTTCGCCTGCAAGAGGATCTGGCGCTCCGAGAGAGTAGCCCGACTCAGTATCTCGACGCGCTGCCTTGCCCCTTGCTGTTGCACGTGCAAGTCGGCCTCGCGCGCCAAGGTCTCGGCGGCGGCGGCGGCCTCATTGATCAGGCGATCTGCCTCGGCCCGAGCCTTGCGCACGATGGCCTTGCACTTTGCATCACCCTCTTCGAGAAGCGCGGCGATGAGCGTTTCGTAAGGCATAAAATCGTCCTTTGCGTCCCTTGCGTCCATAGCGTCTTTTCATCTGACGCGAAAGACGCAAGAGACGCTGCACGCAACGACGCCGACCGTTATCTCAACGTGAACAGGATCAGGATTGCGACCGTAAAACCAAATATCACAAGCGTCTCCGGGATCACCAGAAGAATCAACACCGTGCCCAATGATTCCGGTTTTTCAAGGATCGCACCAACGGCCGCTGCCCCGATTTTGGCCTGCGCCAGCGCCGTGGCCAGCGCCGCCAGCCCGATGGCCAGGCCGGCTCCAATTGCAATAAGCCCGATGTCGGTCATGATTGTCCTCCTGAGCAAATGGCGAATAGCGAAAAGCAAAGAGCATATGGCATATAGCCCATGGCTGATAGCAAAAGGTGGAACGTATGGCCGTGAGCCGTTCGCGATGAGCTGTTAGCTCCATTTCTTGCCATTAGCCATTTAGCCAAAAGCCATCAGCCGCTAGCTATCAGCTCCTCTCCTGAACGGTTTGTACGGTTTGCCTCCCGGTGCGAAGAAGTTTTCGAAGAACTCCACGTAATGGAGCCGCAGGGATTGAATGGTCGGCGAGAGCAGAGCGAAGGCGAAATTGATCGCATGCAGGGTTCCCCCGATGACGATCGCCAGCAGGACGTTCCCCACCATGCCGCCAAGCTTGTTGGCGGCAAAGGCCAGTGCCGCCGAGGCCACGCCAATCCCCATGAGCCGGAGGTAGGAGAGCACATTGACCAGGTTGTGCAGTTCCATGGCCCCCCGCGCTCCTCCAAAGACGAGGATCATCGCGAATGAGAGAAGCAGGCTTATCACCCCCCAGGGAGCCCATCCCCTCGGCAGAAGTCCGGCCAGGCTCGCGATGAGACAGACGAAGCTGAGGACGAGCAGGAGCCCGCCGATCTTGGCGAGACACTCGTGCCACTCGCGCTGTCGCCAGGCCCAGAGTACACCCAGACCAATCCCGAGCGAGACATGGAAGGTCCCGACCCCGACCGAGAGATAGAGAAGCGGAATGAAGGCTTCCATGCGATTCAAAAGCGGGTGGAGACCAAGATGTTCGCCAAGCTCGCCGAACAGCTCCCCAAAAAGAAAGCCGAACAGGACGGCGGCCCCTGAGGCTACAAAGAAGACGATCGAGAGGTCCCGAACGAGCGGCTGGTCGCCGAACCGTCGCCGGACGACCGCGGTGGCGATGATCAGAAGCAGCCCATACCCAATGTCGCCGAGGATCATGCCATAAAAGAGAGGGAAAAAGATCGCGAGATAGGGGGTGGGATCGATGCTGCCGTACCGGGGCAATGCGATCAGCCGTGTCAGGGTCTCAAAGGGTCTGAGAAAGCGGGGATTCTGGAGAACCACCGGGACCGCCCCCCATTCCTCCCGGCCGAGGGGGCATGCCTCGACGACCACCTTTCCGCCGAACTCTTTCCCGATTCTGGCGCTCAGGGCGCTGAAGGCGTGGCGTGGGACCCATCCGTAGATGAAGGAAGCCATCTCGGTCTGGTAAAACAATGAAGCGGCTTCGATCTCTTCCAAGCGCTGGACCACGGCTCTCTGGTACCGGATCAAATCCTGGCGCCAGTTACGGGCCACGTCCATCAGTTCGTCGCGGTAGCGTGCGGCGCGGAGCGGGAGCTCCACTTTCTTCTTGAGAATGATACGCAGGGCCTGCCCCAGTGGTTTATCCGACACGGAAGCCGGAAGCCGCAACTCATTGATGCCCTCCTCCCAGAGAAGCCCTCGAACCCGTGCGGAGCAGATCTTCGGGAAGACTAAGAGGACCGCCAGCGAACGCTCATCGAGACGGGTGTGGAACAGCTCATAGCGGTTGTCGGTCACTTTGGCCATCATCTCGCGCAGGAGGGTCAGAAGGTGATCCTCCTGTTCCTTCACTTCGAGGGTCAGTCCCAAATGGTCCAATTCCTCGCTTTCCTGGATGAGGCGCAGAAACGGGGCCAGCGCCTCGAGGGCCTTCTCATACTTCGCCAGGAGAGCCAGCTCGTCTTCGCACGCCTTCAGGCGGGCGGACAAGTAGTCCACCCGAGTACCGACCTGGCGCACGAGATGGACCAGCCGCTTCATCGCCCCTTCGGTGAGTTCTGGGGGGCCGGCCCGCTCCTGGCGGATCCGTTCGCGTGACGGAAGCTCGGGCAGAAGGAGAAGAAGCCGGCGCAGCTCTTCGCGGAAGCGCTCCAACTCGGCCTGCCGCTGACGAGCCGGCTCGTCCATCACCTGAGGGCGTAACGGGATCTGCCTGGCCTCGCTGGGTGCGGACTCGATGTGCAGGATACCCGCTTCATGGAGGATGGCGGTTACCCCATCCATCAGGTTCCGGGGGGAGACCAGTCGGACCTTTGCCATGGGTTCGATCATCGATTGGCTCTCAGCGTTCGGCACGCTGCAGGCGAGGGCTACTGGTAAGATTCTTACTCATGCCTCGCCTTTCTCACTATCTCATGTACGTTGATTCAGTGGAACATAGGCCCGGCCGTGCGCGCCTTCGTAAATCTGGTCGGGTCGAAACAGGCGGTTGTCCTGAATCTGTTCCAGCCAATGAGCTAGCCAGCCTGATACGCGCGCCATGGCGAACACCGTCGGGAAGAAGTCGGTATCCAGGCCCATCGTTTGGTACAGCACGCCTGAATAGAAGTCCACGTTCGCATGGATGCCTTTGGCTTGCAGCAGCTCCTCGCCCACGCGTTCGACCTCTTCGGCGAGCGCGTAGAGCGGGGAGGGCCCATGCCGTGACAGCCGCGCGAACAGTTGCCGAGCCAACTGCTGAAGGATGATGGCCCGCGGGTCCTTCACCTTGTAAATCCGATGACCGAACCCCATGACCTTCTCTTTTGCGGCCAGCTTCTGCTCAAGGTAGGGTCGGACATTCTCCCGCGACCCGATCGCCTCCAGCATCTCGACCACTTCCTGAGCCGCTCCACCGTGCAGGGGGCCTTTCAACGTTCCGATCGCGGAGGAGACCACCGTATAGGGATCGGCGAGCGTGGACGCGGTCACCATGCCGCTGAATGTGGACGCGTTCATCGTGTGCTCGGCGTGCAGGGTCAGGCAGGTGTCCAGCGCCTTGGCGATCATGGGGTTGGGTACCGTCTCGGTCAACATGTACAGGAAATTGCTCGCATGGTCTAAGTCATCGCGGGGCTGGATCTGTTCATCCCCGCGCTGGAGCCGGTAGTAGGCGGCAATGATGGTGGGCACTTTGGCGATCAGCCTGACCGTGGACCAGTATTGCACCTCGGGATCCAACACGTTCCTGGCCGGATAGAACATCCCCAGGGCCGCCACCGCGGCCTGCAGGGCGTCCATCGGATGCCCGTGCTCAGGGAGGCACTTGATCAGGTCCGTGATCCGGTACTTGATCCGGCGGTGGTGGACGACATCAGATGAAAACCGGTCCATCTCGGCTTTCGTCGGCAGCCGATCGTAGAGCAGCAGGTACGTCGTTTCCATGAAGGAGCTGTGCGCGGCCAACTCCTCGATCCGGATCCCGCGGTACTCCAGCAGGCCGGTCTGCCCGTCCACGAAGCTGATCTTCGACTTGGCCGCCGGCACGCCGGCAAGGCCAGGGGAAAATGCCTGCACAGATGGGTCATTCATCGCCATGTCACTTCCTCCCAAAACACATGAATGAAGGTCTCGAAGGGCGGAAAGTTCTGGTTGTTCGTCTCCTTGGACCGCACCCAGAGGTCAATCTCCATCCCGGCCGGGTCGGTCTCGCCGCCGGGCAAGGCCCGCTTGATCGGGTAGCGGACTTCGTGCGTGTTCGGATCGCGCGAGCGCTCCATCACCATGAAATGAGCGGCATAGTCCTTATAGAGAACCTGTTCGTTCTTAAGGACATTCGCCTTGCCCCATCCTGCGAGGTACAGCCAGGTCTTCGGATAGAGCGGATCGCCGTTTCCCGAATCGCCGTGTTCATAGATGCGCGTAGCGATGCCCCCATCCTGGAAGGGGGCCCACGGTTCGAACCGGTCGAAGACGACCCGGTACTCATCCGCGCCTTCGCGAAAGTCAGCCACAACCAACCCGGCGTTGGTCCGTTCGTTGACCTCGATTTGAATCTTTCCTTGCACGGTGGTCAGGTGCTTGCCGGCGTAATCGAGGTGGTCCCAGGGTGGACGATCCGACATGCTTCCGACCAGGGTCCCCCTCTGCCCTTGAAGCCGAAACTGTCCGCTGTAGTTCGGGTGCTCGGTGGCCTTAAAAATGCGGGTGCCTTCGTCGCCTTGTGGGGTCCCAAACTGGACAGCGTCCGTTCCGCTCAGTACCAAGACGCACAAGACAGTCGAGGCAGACACCGCTAACCATGATCTCATTGTTCTCAGTAAAGGTCTCATTAGCAAACTCCTCGCGGTCCTCAAAGAGGGCCGCAGACACACAGGCAAATTCTGCGTGACCTCTTCGTCTTCTCGAACTCCAACTCAAAAGAATGGATGGGGCGCCACGCCGAATTGAATCCCCTTCGGGGCTTCTCCCGCATGGCCGCGAATCCGCCATGCGCCATCTTCGTAGAGCAGGTGGTGTACTTCCCCGTACCAGCTATCGACATTCACGCGATCACCGGTCTGTCTGGACATCGCCCAGAGACTCCCGGTGCAGGTGATTTCGGCGCTGGGGGTTCGCTCGGAGCGCACCACGATACGAGAAAAGATGTGGTTGCTGCGGAGCCCCTGATAATCAGCGAATAGCTGCGCCCAGATCTTCCGCAAATCCTCTTTGGTCAGACCGTGGTACCGGTACTCAGTTGCGTACAGGTTCATCAGCGCATCGAGATTCTGGGTTCCCAGAGCCTGTTCGGCCTGGTGGAATGCGGCCAAGATCTCGGCGACGGTCTTGTCGTCCGCTTTGACCTCCGCCCAGGTGTCAACCAGAATCCCGCCGCGGTGCATGAGCGGGGCCACGGCGCATCCCTGAAACCCCATCGCGCCCACGAGTAATGCCGCGATTGCAAGCCGTATCTTGATCCAATACATGGCGACTCTCCTTACTTCAAACTCAACATGTAATTGGTCAGGTCCCTCAGTTCGACGTCGTTCAGGCCGGTGTACGCGGGCATAATGGACCCGCGCACCATTGACTCGGGATCTTTCCAGCGTTGCATCAGCCAGGCTGCATCCCGCTGAGTCCCTACGTAGGACAGGTCCGGTCCGACCGCCTCTCCCTCTCCATGAATCCGATGACAGGCTGCACACCCCAGGTACTGATACAGTTGTTTGCCCCGCACGACCGACGGGTCGGTCACCGGAATCGAAGCCACAGCCCTCAGCGAGATCGTGAGAAAAGTAAACACGACGACCAGCAGGACCCCACCGGCCCCGATGGCGATCGGCCGTGAAAACGGCCGCCGCTCGGGCCGGCGATCCAGGAAGGGCAGGAGGAACAGGAGGGTGTAGAACAGGACCGGGATCACCACGGTGCCCACGATCTCCCACCGGCCTCGGAAATACTTCAGCATCTCGTAGTAGAAGAGGAAGTACCACTCGGGGACCGGCGTAAAGGTGGTGTCGGCTGGGTTGGCCCGATCGGCCAGCGAAGGCGGCAGCCCCAGGGCCAACCCCACGAGGATCACAAAGGCCACGAACATGGCGATCGCGTCCATCGCCACCTGCCTGGGCCAAAACGGCTCCCGGATCGCCGCGGCCCGCGCGGTGTCCCAGGGCCCGGCCGGTCCCACTCGCCGCAGGATGACGAGATGCAGCACCACCAGCCCCATCAGCAGCCATGGCAGGAAGACGGTGTGCAGGGCGAAGAACCGGCTCAGGGTTAGTGTGCCAAGAGTCTGGCCCCCCCGGATAATCCGGACGAGGGTATCGCCGATCAGCGGGATCGTTCCCACGATGTTCACCCCCACCTGCGTGGCCCAGTACGCCCGTTGGTCCCAGGGCAGCAGATAGCCGCTGAATCCAAACGCGAGCGTGATCAGAAACAGGACCACACCGACCAGCCACATCATCTCCCGCGGCCGCTTATAGGCTCCGTAGAGGAATACCTGGAGCATGTGCAGGCCGATTGCCACCATCATCAGCGAGGCGCCCCAGTGGTGGAGGCTTCGGATGAACGACCCAAACGGAACTTCTTCCTGGATATACCGGACGCTCTCGTACGCATGGTCCGCAGTCGGTGCGTAGGAGAGCATGAGGAACATCCCGGTGCTCATCTGGAGCAGAAAGGCAAAAAGGGTCACGCTCCCGAAGACGTAGATCCAACTCGCGCCGCCGGGGATGGGTTCTTCGAGCAGCGCGATCCGAATGGGCGTCAACTTGAGACGCTCATCGAGCCAGTTGTAGAGTCGCGCAAACATTTGCGCTCCAGGCGATAGGCAATAGGCGATAGGCTCTGGGTCGGAAGGTCTTTCCTATAGCCCATTGGCCCATAGCCCATAGCCTCATATTTCGATTTTCGCCACCGCGCCGGCCTTGAACTCCTTGTAGATCACCAGCAGCCGCCCGTTCTCGACCTTGGCGGGGAGCGTGTCGAGCGGCCGTGGAGGCGGACCGCCGAGCACACGGCCATCCAAGGCGAAGGCAGCCGTATGGCACGGGCATTGAAACTGCTGTGTCTGCGGATTCCAACGAAACCCGCAGCCCAGATGGGTGCAGAGCCCAGAATAGACCAGGACCTCCCCCGTGGCTTGTTTGACCGCCCAGACGGACTTGGCCACGGTGCCCTTCAGCCAACCATCGCTTACCGTCTGCAAGACCCTCAGTTCCCGGGGCTGGCCATGAACTAGCTCTGCCACCGGTCCGGCATCGGTCCACGTCTCCGGTCGCTTCCGGAGCGCAGGCAGGATCGTATACCCGACCAGTGGAATCCCAACCACGGCTCCGATCGCCGCGATGATGGTGCCCGTGAGCCCGACCACGAAGCCCCGTCGCTCCAGCATCCTCTCTCTCTTGATCTCGGCGAAAACGTTAAGTGTCCAGATTCACTGCGCCTCTGTGTCTCCCCCAAGTGGTATCAGATAACCGACAATGGCTAGCGGAGCAGGTCTTTTCCCCGCTACCAATTCGCCTGCAACTCAAACAGGGCGCTGTGATCCGACAACCCAGTTGCCCGATTGTCGCTATAGGTATACTCGGCGGCGGCCCGGAGCCAGGTCTGTACCGGTGCAACCACCCCCGCTGTATAATCTTTACGCCTCGTGTTCTTCCGCGCCGCATCCTGATCGATGAGCGAGAACCGTTCCAGGAACGTGATTTCAGGTCCTTTCAGATACTGCTGCGACTCGACATAGAATGCGTTGCCTTGGACATCTGGCCCGACCTGTCGCGCGACATTGTCATAGCTCCGGATGAACCCGCCTTGCAGCTCGAAGAACCCGAACCCGACCGGGAAGATCTTATTGGCATTGACCCCGAACCGGCTGAAATCGAACCGCTCCCTACCGATCGCCGAAGCGGTCGCGTCTTGATGGTAAGTTCCATTGTAGTAGAACACCGTGAACCCCGAGGCGATATCATCCAGGATATGCTCATAGGCGACCAGGTAGTCCTTCTGCGGGTCGATGTCGGTTTTACTCCCAGTACCGCTTCCGCTCTGGTTCATCCCGTTCCAGACCTGGGCCAGAAGCCTGCCCCGTCCCTGGACGTAGGCCACCTCAAGTCCTTTCTGATCCTTATTCAAAGCGAAGTTCGCCCCGCTGATCGAACCCGCCCTTGTGAGCGTGGTCGAATGGAGCGGGTTCGTGCTGATCCCGGTCGGCCGGTCAAACCCGCCGAAGCCAACCCGCTGAAGAGTATGCATCTGCCCCATCCGGATACGGAAGTACCGGTCCGTTGTGCCGAATACCCCCTGAAGC
>JACQQM010000087.1 GCA_016207025.1 Nitrospirota bacterium
CCGGAGTGGAAATGGACCTCACGACCTCGCGCTACGCCACCTTCGACGACCTGTACCGGTATTGCTACCGGGTGGCCTCGGTCGTGGGACTGATCTGCTTGCACGTCTTTGGCACCCGCTCGCCGCTGGCCCAGGAATACGCCATCAACCTGGGCGTGGCGTTCCAACTCACCAACATTCTGAGAGATCTGGGCACGGATGCGGACCGGAACCGGATTTACCTGCCGCAGACGGATCTCGCACGTTTCGGCTATCGGGAAGAGGACTTGTTGAAGCGGACCTATTCCCTGCGCTTCCAGGAGCTGATGCGGTTCGAATGTGCCCGGGCATGGGAGTTCTACAGAAAGGCGCAGCTTGCGTCGGCGGCGCTGCCGGCGGCGGACCGCCGAGCGCTGACCGTCGCGGAAATCATGCGCAGTGTGTACGCCCGGATCCTGAGCCGCATCGAGGCGTCCGACTTCCGGGTCTTCGGGCCACGCGTCAGCCTTGCCCCGTCCTACCGCCTCGCGATCGCGACCGGGGTGTGGCTGCGATCCCAGTTCACCCGCTAGGCACGAGGCGCGAGGCTAGGGGCTAGAGAGTTGCCTTGCCCCTCGCCCATTGCCACTTGCCTTGATAAATATGAAGCGCACCGTGCTGGTCATTGGGGGAGGCCCCGCTGGACTGACCGCCGCCCTCCGGCTCAGCGCCAAAGGTTACGCCGTCACGTTGTTGGAACGGCGAGGCGAGCTGGGAGGACGCCTGATCGGATCCGGCGCCGAGTCCACTGAACACCTGGACGCTCTCCCGCCCGTCCTCTTCGGGCACCACACCGCCACCTTGTCCCTCTTGGACATGCTTGGAACGGCGCGCCACGTCCAGTTCCCGCATCGACTCCATGTTGAGTTCGCGCTGCCCGATCGTCCCGCCACCCGCTTACCCCGTCCGTGGGCGCCGGCTCCGATCCACAGCCTCCTGAGCCTCCTGACGTGCCGCGCGCTGCCCTTTCGAGACCGCTGGCGCTTCCTGACCTGGCTTGAACGGACGTGGGAAGGCGACCCGCCCCTGCCGTCCGACCTTGAGAGCCGCACCGCCGAGGAGTGGCTGGCCGAAATCGGCCAATCGGCGGCTGCGCGAGCGCAGGTCTGGAACCCGCTGGGCCACTTTCTGGTCGGCGATGAGCTCACGGTGATCTCGGCCGCGATGCTGATGGCCATGCTGGCTCGCTGCTTTCTGTCGGCGCGGCGCGATTCGCGCATCGCGATTCCTTCCCGGAGCCTCCATGAGTTGCTCCTGGATCCCGCTCGGGACGCGCTCACCCGAGCCGGCGCGATCATCCGACTGGAAACCGTCTCGGAACAGATCCGGTTCGATGCCCACCGCATCACGGGTGTTCAACTCCGAACGGGTGAAGCCATTTCGGCGGATTGGTACGTCGCGGCGCTGCCCCATCGCTCGCTCGGTCCGTTGCTACCGGAACGGGTCCTGACGCGATTTTCCTACTTCCAGCATGTGACCAAGCTGGCCGACTCGCCTGCGCTGGCGGTCCACCTCTGGCTGGAGCACCCGCCGCCGACTCCACGCTTAATGTTGCTGGCTGGGGAGACCTTTCACTGGCTGATCTGCCGAGCCGACCAACAGACCGAACGCCCGGGAACCCTCGTGTCGCTGGTGGCAACCGGCAGACCTGAACTCTTGGAACGCCCGGATCTTGAGCTGCTCGACGCGGCTCTCGCTGAGGTCGGGCGCGCGGTGCCGACGCTGTCCGCTCCAAAAGCCCAAATCCACCGGATCATGCGAGAGCCGCATGCGTTCCTCACAGCCCTGCCCGGCACCAGCGCACGACGGCCTCTTCAGCAAAGCCCGTTCCCGAATTTATTCCTGGCCGGAGACTGGACCGACACCGGTCTGCCCGCTACCTTGGAGAGCGCCATCCTCAGCGGAGACCTGTGCGCCAAGGCTATTGCCGCTCGAGAAAAATGAAAGCGCACTTTCTATCTTGGGACTGCTTCACGACAGAAAAGCAGAATGATCCCTTGTCCCGTTCCGAGGCCGGTCACCGGCGCCATGAGGAGGACGCACCCCGAGAGTCGTATTCCTACGGTCGTCTCGTGGATTACGAGCTCACCGCAGCGGGCCAACTGACGAGCAACCCGATCTGCAAAGAATGCGGCGCGGTGACTCCGGAAAAGCCCCCGCGCGAATCCTCACATTATTGATAGGAACGGAGCAGAAGGAAGGAAAGTCTCTGAGAAGGCAGCATCAACGATAGGGGGCTTAGACGCTGAGGGACGCCGATCTAGTCAGCCTCGGCCAGCGGCTGATAGTTTCGCGGCAGGCGGAACATGAAATCCGACACCCGCGTAAGTTTCACGTTGGAGTATTCGGTGATCCAGTCGCCGTTTTTCCGGGCCAGGCGCAGCGGAAAGCGAATGTCAGTCGCCAGCCACTGATAGTACACCTCGGTGTTTCCACTGGGGGCCTCCACCGTGACCTGGTACACCGTGGTCGGATGTCCGTCCAGGACTTCTGTGCCGATTTCTTCACGGGCAATTTCACCATCCAGGCGCTCGCTGACCACTGGCGCCTGTTCCTGGTCATAGACCACGGTCTTGAATTGTTTGATCCTGGCTATGAGGAGCCACGTCAGTCCCATATCCTTCCGGACAATCGTCACGTTGACCGTTCCGCCGTCGTTGTGCTCAACGCGCCACATCTCGTCTCGATAGTAGATGCTGGCTTTCCTGCTTTGGCCATCAATCTGCGTGGTCCGTTCAGCCACAAACTCCAGGGCCCAGGCGGCTCCTCCGCTCAAAAGCCAGAGCGCTCCTGCTAGAACAACGACTTTGAGCGCCCATCTTTTCATGGCCTTGAACTCCTAGCTGTGACCAGAATGCCGCATACCTCTCCTTCATACTTACCTGCACATTACATTAAAAACATAGCACCGTTCTTGCGTGCTGACTGTAGCATATTGCGCCAGCCCGAAGGTCTATTCCATCCTATTGAAAACTCATCCGAATCGGGCCGTCCCGCACATAACCCGTCTGGCTGATTTCTTTACCCCTTGATCATTTACCTCGGCCGTGTGTTGTTCTTTTGACCAAACGACAAGGGAAAAGACGCCGAAGCCCAGTTGGGCCGCTTCCTGCTTCAATGAGCAGCCGTGGAGTTTCATCGTGGCAACAAAGGAGAGCCCAGTCGAGTTCTCGTGTCTGGCCGCCTGCCTGATCAAGAGCAACCGGAACTGGGCGAGCAGGCGTTGGTGCTCATGCTCACGGTGGCAAAAGCTGCCCGCCCTTCGTCAGCCGAGGCGCTCTTCTTCCTCGTTGACAAGTCCTTCGCCCGCGCCTAAGATGCGGCTCGCTCACTCCGCATGTATCCGGTACGCGGGCGTCTCTCATGACCCTCCAAGAACTGAGCCAATCTCTTCACAACTGTCAACGCTGCAAACTCGCCAAGCTGGGTCGGACGCAGGTGGTCTTTGGAGTGGGAAATCCTCACGCGACGATTATGTTTGTGGGCGAGGCCCCCGGCTTTTACGAGGACCGGCAGGGCGAGCCCTTCGTGGGCGCGGCCGGCAAGTTGCTGAACGAACTGCTCCAGTCCGCCGGTTTGTCACGTTCCGAGATTTACATCGCCAACGTCATCAAGTGCCGCCCTCCGAACAACCGCGACCCGGAACCCGATGAGGTGGACACTTGCAAGCCATTCCTCCTGCAGCAAATCGAGCTGATCAAACCCAAACTAGTGTGCTCGCTCGGGAACTGGGCCACTCAGACCTTGCTGGGAAAGAAGGTAGGCATCACGAAGGTGCGCGGTCGCGCGTTTCCCTTGAATGAGTTTGTGATTTTCCCGCTGCTCCATCCGGCGGCTGCACTCCACCAAGGAAACTTGCTCGACCCCTTGCGCGAAGACTTCCGCAAGCTCAAAGACTACTTGGATAACCTCGCTAAGGCCCCATCCCCTATCATCCCCTCGACAGCGACCGCACCGCCCGAGCGCCAACAGATGCAGATGGACCTGTTCGGATTGTAAGTCTTCGAGGGCACAGTCCCGATCCGGCCCTCAACGATGTCCGCCTGCAAGCGGTGCCTGGACAGGAGCGGAGGGGTGCCTGCAGCGCGGGAGTCAGGAGCCGCGTTTGAAAACGGGACCGAGATTTAAGTCGATATTCCAATGGACCGCGAAGTACGCGATGTTAACCGGGGTCCGTGTGTATTCTTTGACGACGCTCTTGGGTTCGACAAAGCGCACCCACCCGCCGAGCTCAAGGCTCACAGAGCAGTAGATGGGAAAGAACTTGGAGACGTTGATCTCCGTGATGTTGGGCACGCCGAAGAACCGGTCGCCGTTTGAGGTGACGAAGTTCTGCCCCCGCCAATGCGCCGCCCCGAGCCTCCACCCTGCGAGATCCACCCATCCGCGCACCTCATGCGCATGACCCTGTGTGGTGAGATCGGGCGTACGGGAATTCGGTTCGTCCTTGGTGCCCAGGAACGTCAGGGCCAGGCCGAATTCTCGCCACCAGGACAAGGAGGGGGACAAGGTAGAAGGCACGAAGACCAGCTCCGGGCCGGCGGCGTGCACGAACCACAAGGACGCATCGATCGTGTTGTATTCAGG
>JACQQM010000088.1 GCA_016207025.1 Nitrospirota bacterium
CGGCGCGTGAACCAGTCGGTCACACTGCGGACTGACGACGCACACGTCTCACGATCGCAATCTCCGACAACACGTTGGGCACGGCTGTTGCCGCGCCTGATCATCTGTAAGGGGGATCACCGTGCGTCCAGCTCGGTGGAAGCGTTTGCTGAGCGGTTCGTAGCGCGTGGTGTCTGGCCGGTCGGCTTTTTCTAGGCGTACTATGGAGCATACGGAAGCCTCAGATTTGGTCCGGTTGAAGGTGCACGGGGTCATCGAGGACTCTAACACCGAGACTCAAATTGTCATTCTCAGAGACGAGCAGAATGCCGATGTCTTGCCCATCTGGGTCGGCAATACTGAGGGCGAAGCGATTAAACGGGCGTTGAAGGGCAATGACCCGCCCCTGCCCCGACCCATGAGCCACGATTTACTGCGCAGCTTAACCGAGCATCTCAATATCAAAGTGGCCCGCGTGGTCGTGACCGACGTCAAAAACAATACCTATTATGCGACCGTTCATCTCGTTTCTGATGGGACGGAACGGACGGTGGACTCTCGGCCGAGCGACGCCATTGCATTGGCCTTGCGCACGAACAGCCCGATTTACGCGACGCAGGACGTGTTGAAGCGGCGAGCGGGCGGAACTCTTGATGCCTGGTTGGAGAAATTTGGGACAAAGAATGTCAGAAAATTCGAAGTCTAGGAACGATCGCGCGAGCGTGATCAGGAGGCACGGGAACGAATCATGGGGACGTATTTCGCGAAGCGGGAAGACGTGACCAGGAAGTGGTACCTGGTTGACGCCAGCGGGAAAACATTGGGGCGGCTGGCGGCGCGCGTGGCCATTTTGTTGCGGGGAAAGCACAAGCCCACCTTTACCCCGCATGTGGACACAGGCGACCATGTCGTGATTATCAACGCGGCGCAGGTGTGTTTGACCGGAGACAAACTCAAGACGAAGACCTACATCCATCATACCGGCTATCCGGGTGGCCTGAAGTCCTTCACGGCCGAGCACCTGCACGCAAAGAACCCAACCGCTCTCCTGACGAGGGCCATCAAGGGCATGCTGCCCAAGAATCCTCTGGGAAAGCAGATGGCCAGGAAGTTGAAAGTCTACGCGGGCGCCGAGCATCCTCATCAGGCGCAACGTCCCGAGCCGATCACGCTCTGAGATCTTCGGCAGGTAAGGAGGCATACGAGAATGGCAGTCGCGACGCAATACGCAACTGGTAAGCGGAAATACGCCGTGGCCCGGGCCTGGGTGTCGCCGGGAACCGGCGCACTGGTTGTGAACACACGACCCTTCGAACAATATTTTCCCCGGCCATCGCTCAGGAGCTTGATCCAGTCTCCGTTTGAGATCACGGGGCTCGCCGGCAAGTACGATGTCCGGGCCACGGTCTGTGGTGGCGGTGCCACGGGCCAGGCTGGCGCCCTGAGGCACGCGATTGCCAAGGCGCTGGTCACCATGAATCCCTCTTTCAGGGAACCACTCAAAAAGGAAGGGCTCTTAACAAGAGAGTCCCGCGTCAAGGAACGCAAGAAGGACGGGCAAAAAGGGGCCAGGAAGCGCTTCCAATATTCAAAGCGCTAGAGCTCGGGGCCGTCGAAGGGGAGGGGAAGGCCCTGGGGCCTTCCCTTTTTTGTGTCCTCCAGCCGAAGCGTCGTCAGTTGTGCAAGGAGGTCCGGTCGTGAAACCGGCTGAAAAGGTCAAAGTTGCGGTGGTGGGGGCCAGCGGTTATACCGGCGGGGAGCTTCTACGGCTCCTTGCAGGGCATCCGCGGATGGAAATCACCGCAGTCACTTCGGAAAAATCAGCGGGGAGTACCGTGGCCTCCGTCTTTCCCCACCTCGCATCGTTGCTTTCGCTTTCGTTTGAGGCGCTGGCACCGAACGCGATCGCCAAGCGGGCCGACGCGGTGTTTTTGGCACTTCCCCACACCAAATCACTCGCGCCTGTCGCCGACTGCCTGGCGGCCGGTAAACGCGTGGTCGATCTCAGCGCGGATTACCGGTTGAAGAATCCGGCCCTGTACGAAACGTGGTATCAGACTCCTCACACCCGTCCTGAGTTGCTACGGGAGGCTGTGTACGGATTGCCGGAGCTTCACCGGTCCGAGATTCGCACTGCCCGATTGGTCGCTTCACCCGGATGCTATCCGACCGCCGCGATCCTGCAGCTCGCCCCGCTGGTGGCTCATGGCCTGCTCAGACCGGAGACGATCGTGATTGATGCCAAGTCAGGCGTGTCCGGAGCCGGGCGAAGCCCCGCCCTCCCCTATCATTTCCCTGAAGCGCATGAGTCCGTCGAGGCATACAAGGTGGGGCAGCATCGCCATATTCCGGAGATCGAACAGGAGTTGAACGCGCTCGCCTCTAGACGGTCGCGCGAAAACGCGATCATGATCGCGTTCACCCCCCATCTGCTCCCCATGAACCGGGGCATTCTCAGCACATCCTACTGCCGACTGAAGAAACCGGTCGATGCGGCCGAGCTCCGCGCTCTGTATCGCGACTACTACAAAGGCGAGCGGTTTGTCCGACTCCAGGAGGGAAATTCATCTCCGAACCCGCGGCACGTCCGCGGGTCCAACTTCTGCGACGTGGCTGTGTTTGCCGACACCCGAGCCGGTTGGGTTGTGACGGTCGCGGCGCTGGACAATCTGGTGAAAGGGGCTGCCGGCCAAGCCATCCAAGCCATGAACCTCATGCTGGGTTTTCCGGAGGAAATGGGTCTCCTGTCGCCCGGAGTGTTTCCGTGACGCCCCACCAGTCGGTTTCTCCCGCCTTTTCCATTGACCCAGTACGCGGCAACCGGTCATGAAAGCGGTCAGGGGCGGGATCACGGCCCCGGCAGGCTTTCTGGCGGCGGGCATCCACGCCGGCATCAAAAAGCCTCCGATCCCGGACATGGCGCTCGTGGTGTCGGTGCACGAGGGCCCGATCGCCGGAGTCTTTACCAGAAACCAGGTCGCGGCGGCCCCGGTTCTTCTGGACCGGCTTCACCTCCAGCACGGGATCGGCCGCGCGATCATCATCAACAGCGGTAATGCCAATGCCTGCACGGGATCCCGCGGATTGGCCGACGCGGAAGAAATGACCCGCCTTGTAGCCGGGCGGCTGGCCGCGGCGTCTCGCACCGTCTTTGTCGGCTCCACCGGTGTGATCGGGCAACCTCTCCCCATGTCCCGCATCAGACGAGGCATCCCCCTCCTCATGACCCGATTGAGCCGCAAGGGCGGGCGGGACGCGGCCCGGGCGATTCTGACCACCGACAAGAAGACGAAGGAGGTGGCGGTCAGGGCGCGGATCGCCGGTCGCACAATCACGGTCGGCGGGATGGCCAAAGGCTCAGGGATGATCTACCCCGATATGGCCACGATGCTCGCCTACCTGACCACCGATGCGGTGGTCGAGCAACGGACGCTGCAGCGCGCGCTGGTTGCCGCGGTGGACTCCTCGTTCAATTGCATCTCGGTGGATGGGGACACCAGCACAAATGACACCGTGCTTTGCCTGGCCAACGGGCTGGCCGGAAATCCTGTGTTGCGAGCAGGTTCAACGGAGTTGACCGCCTTCCAACGCCTGCTGGATGACGCTTGCACGTCCCTGGCCATGCAGGTGTGCCGGGATGGGGAAGGGACGACGAAGATCGTCCAGATCCGCGTCTCCGGTGCCAGAACCCACGCCGACGCCAAACGGGTCGCTCGCACGATCGGGACTTCCAGTCTGGTGAAGACCGCCTTATTCGGAGAAGATGCCAATTGGGGGCGAATCATGGCCGCGATCGGCCGTTCCGGGGTCCGAGTCGCTCCCCAGAAAATCGGGCTGGCGATCGGGGGAATCCCGATCGTGAAAGGAGGGGTGGGACTGGGCTGGTCGGCCGAACAACGTCTCGCACGGGTGATGCGCCGGAAAGAGTTCACCATCGCCGTGGATTTAGGCCAGGGCTCGGGTGCCTGGCGGTTATGGACCACCGACCTTTCATACGACTATGTGAGGATCAATGCGTCCTACCGGTCGTAAGGAGGCTCGCACAGGCCCCTTGCAAAGCGGGTCAGACTGTGCTAGTGATTCAAGGCTTTACGGAACTTTAGGGTAGCAGGACAGTACAAGAGTTCACAGCCCTTTGGGCCACAGATCCAAATTCACATTGGCGTGTGTGCACGCCACCCAGCTTGGGAATAAGGGGAGAGAGACCTCTCGCCCGCGTTTCGCGGGCGCTCCGCAAGCCAGGAAGGGAGGTGAAGGTTGAAATGAGTACGATCACGATCAAAGAACTGCTGGAAGCCGGCGTTCACTTTGGCCATCAAACCAACCGCTGGAATCCGAAGATGAAACGGTACATCTTCGGCGAACGCAACGGGATTTATATTATCGATCTTCAGCAAACCGTCCAGCGATTCGAGGCGGCTTACGTGTTCGTCCGCGACACGGTCTCAGCGGGCGAATCCGTGCTGTTCGTCGGCACCAAACGTCAAGCCGTGGACATCCTGGAAGAGGAGGCCAAGCGGTGCCGCATGTTCTGCGTGAACAAACGGTGGTTGGGCGGCATGTTGACCAACTTTCAGACCATCCGACGGAGCATTGATAAGCTCAAGAAGTTTGAAGCGGCTCTGACCGACGGCACCCACGAACGCCTGACGAAGAAAGAAGTCAGTCAGATGGAGAAAGAGCGGCTCAAGCTTGAGAAGAATCTGAGCGGCATCAAAAACATGAACAGCCTACCAGGCTGTCTCTTCGTGTTGGATACCCGCGTCGAGCGCATTGCGGTTCAGGAGGCCAACCGACTCGGGATCCCCATTGTCGCGATTGTAGACACCAACTGCGACCCTGACGGGATTGACTATCCGATTCCGGGCAATGATGACGCCATCCGATCGATCAAGCTGATCGCCTCGAGGATTGCTGACGCCTGTATCGAAGGTCTCCACTTGCGGGCACAACGGGAAGAAGCCGAGAAGCCGGAGGCCATCCCCGCGGCCGATATGCGCGCGACGCACGCGACCGCCGTCGGCGCGGAGAGTGTTCCTACCCTTTAGGGCCGTCTCGCACGAGACACGAGAGTCCTACCTGAACAAACAAAAGAGAATGGAGAGCAAGCGGCATGGCAGCCAATAGCACCCTCGTCAAAGAGCTTCGCGAAAAGACCGGCGCCGGCATCCTTGATTGTCAAAAGGCGCTGGTGGAGTCCGGAAACGACCTGGCCA
>JACQQM010000005.1 GCA_016207025.1 Nitrospirota bacterium
CCACCAACCCACGCAAGAGCAGGTCGATCGAGACGGTCTGGTCCGCCGCCTCCATCTTCGCCACCCGAGACTGACTCGACCGCAGGCGCTTGGCAAGGGCGACCTGCGAGAGACCACGCGCCTCGCGTCGGGCGCGCAGCGCCTGACTCAAGCTCACTTTCATCTCGACCAGCGCGGCCTCTTCCGCGCTCAGCCCCAAGAAGTCGCTCGCCGTCCCCACTCGCCAGCCCCGCGCCTCAAGCCGCTTCCGCTTTGCCTTGTCCATCGTCACTCCTCCTCGCGCGCTGCCTTATCGTAGGCGCGCAAGCGCCGCTGGCAGACCTCCAGCACCTGCCGCGGCGTGGCCTGCGTCTTCTTGCTGAAGACTTCCGCGATCACAATCGCGTCGGCATCCACGCGGTACACAAGACGCCAGGTCGCCTCCGCATCCTGAATCCGCAGTTCATGGCACCGCGGGCCGAGGCTGGGCAGCGGCCGCGATTGCGGCATGCTCAACCGCTCGCCCCGTTGCAGGCGACGCAGCAACACCCCGACCTCGAGCCGGGCCGCGGCGGAAAACGGCGGGGTCTTCACCTCGCCATGCAGCCAGACCAGCGGCTTGTCGGCCGATGCCATCGGTGTCAGTATATGTCAACTCTGACATATCTGCAAGGGTGGTCGCCTCCCACTCGGGGGAAGATCAAGCTGCTGTTGGGGAACGCCGATGGGTTGTGCTAGCTTAGCGCGATGGACTTCGAGATCGTCGGCCCGCTGAGCCAGAGCGATGGGCCGACGCTCGCGGCTCAGCCGCCGCCTCGATGGGACTGCCTCTCTGCTGGGAACAGGGGGGCCGCTTGTCGGCTGCAATCGTTGAGTCTGGCTGGTGGAATTTTGTTACAGACGCGAGTGGGTCCCGTCACAAAACGGCGGGTTTTTGGTGTGCTTGCACCCGCAGAACGCCACCCGCTTCTTCTCCCTGAACTCCACTTCTACCGGCGCGAACTCGGTTCCCGTGTGCGAGCCGTCACAAAAGGGTTGCGTCTTGGACCGCCCGCAGCGACACCAGTAGACCATGCCCGGTCCGACCTCCATCACATAGGGAGTTCGCTGGGCAATGACGACCTGATCGGCCATGCAATCCTCCTCATTGAGAAACCTGGGCGTGAGACGAGCACCTCGCGCCGCGTGCGGTTCTCATTGTACCTGATGGACCATTTGAAATTGAATGGGAAATTCACCGGCACCGTCGCGGCGCGCCATGGGCGCTGAGAGGGGTCAGCCAGATGTAATCGGCGATGGAGTCCCGCAGGAGTTCGTGGACGTCATTGACGAGATCGGGCGCGAACGCGGTCAGGTACACGGTGGTTTGCCTGACCGCCCCGGTCCGCCTTCGCAGGACGCGGTTCGGCACCGGTAACTGGTATTGAATATGGCCGCCGCCGGTATAGCTGATCACCGGGCCCGTGCCGGGTTGCGTCCTGTGGAGATAGTCGGAGATAGTCTTGGCCATTCCCTCGTCGCGGAACATGGAGGCCTCGTACATACGTTGGTAAGCATCTTCCGAAATACCCGCATGACAGAGGCGGAGCTGCTTCGCGATCATGTCGCGATAGGCGGGGTCGTCGAAGAGCGGTTCATCCCGCATCCCCCAGCGCAGCATGTCCGGATCGCCCAGCGCTTGCGCCATGCCCTGCGAGGCGACCCGTCGCACCAAGGGTCTCGGCGGATTCAAGGCCAGAACAGGGACGCGGCGTTCTCGGGCGAAGTTGATGAGCGGTTCGTAGTCATCGTAGTCCCCGCCCCAGTTTTGGTCCCATCGTGACTCGTGAAGGAACTGGTCCCGTGCCGAGTCGCGATCCGAGAGATACCGATCTAAGCCTGCCTGTCCGTCCCAACCGAACATCTCCAGAGCCAAGACCGGTCGCCGGTCCCGCGCAAGGAGCGCCTGCAGAATCTTAAGGGCGGCCTCGACATGCGACCGGTTCTGGTGTTCCTCGCCAAGATAGATCACGTCACGGTCATTCAGGGTGCTGATCCAAGCCTCGAAATCGACCGGGCGGCCGGTCTTGACCTCCAGGATCTGCCATTCCTGATATGCCGGGGCGGACGGAGGGGTGTCAGCCGAATGAAGGCCGGGCGGGCCAGCAAGCAGCAGGCTAACCGGCACGAACAGCGCTGCCAGGAGAAGGTGAAGCATCAATGTTCCCGCAAGGAAATGGAAAGATACGAGCCATTTTTACCTAGCATACTGCCGCCAATGCGGCAAGTCCGCGAACTTGACTGGACCTGGGGCGGGGGCTATCCTGCCTGCTGCGTGTCCTTCATCAAATATAACTTTATACAGCCCAGCACCGGCCTCTGCCATGCCGACGAGTTCCACCAGACCCTCTGCCCTGCAGTTTCTCGAGGCCTTGGAGCGCGAGCTTCAGGCCCTGCCTGTTCATACGAATCCCTTCTTCCTGGCGTTTCAACGGGGGGTATCCTGGGAGCAGCTCCACCGGTTCGTCAAACAGTGGTACACGTTCGGGATCCGGTTTCGGAAGATCCTGATCGGCCTGCTGTACAATCTCTCGGACCAGGATGAGGCCATCGGCCTGGAATTGATGCGGGTGCTCTATTCGGAGTATGGCCAGGGAGTCTTGGAAAATGTCCATGCTACACAGATGTTGCGGCTTGTGGAACGGTTGGGAATCGACCGCAGGTTGCTCGTGCAGGAACGGCTCTGTCCGGAAGCGCAGGACTATATCGATACCGTCGGCGAGATCTTCCTGCGCGGCGATCTGCCGTCGGCGCTCGGGGCCTCCTTCGGCATCGAATCGACGGCCGGGCTGGCGTACCGCTACCTGTATAGCGGCCTGCTGACCTTCCCGGAACTCTCCCTTGCGGACATCCGGTTTTTCGAAACCCACCTGTTTGAAGAGCTGCACCATGGCGACTGGCTGCGAACTGCCGTTGCCGGCTATGCGGACCTGGACGAGCAACGAGACAGGATACGGGCTTCCGCGCTGCTGGCTATGGAGAAGTGGCATGGTCTCTGGCAAGGGATGCATCGCGTGGTGCTGGACGCTGCTTCCCGACCCGCTAAATCCTGATGGCCCTTGATCCGCAAGGTCTGAATCGGCCGGGTCTTGATCCGAAACTTCTTGCCGAGTTCCGAGCGCGACTGAAGCAGGCTCGAGAGGCGAACCCCGACGCCTGGGAAGCGTCGCGTCGGTTGGTCAGGCAGCCGGCCGTTCAGTCCACGCTCAAGCGGCTGGCGGCAGCCATTGAACGGGCCGCCTCCCTTTCCCCTCCGTTGCGGGATGCGTTGCTGAGCGGTCTTTGTGGCGGAGCGGCCGATCGCGTCCAGACCCTCCCGGCCGAGATACTCAAACAGTTGACGGGGCTCTCCCCCACCAAAGCCGTGCGCGTGCTGTGTGTTCTCTTCGGGCTAACGGCGGACGAGACATCGACCGCGCCCGTGTCGACCTTGACTCCGGCTGAGGTTGAGCAGTTCGTCCGCGTCAATCCCAACCCGTTCGATCTGCTGCTGGCGGCCGAGGTGTCCACCCTGCTTGATCTTGGGGCTGGCGACCTCACCTTTGCCGTTGAATTGATTGAGCAGTATTTGCCCCGCCTCCGAGCCCAACACAAAGAGTTGACGTTGCACTGTGTGGACCGGCTCCAACCAGGGTCCAAACTGGGGGGGCTCTATCATGCGGATCGAGCGCGATTGGAAACGCTCCAGCGAAACCCTTCGCCGGGCCTCCAGTTTCAGTATTGGGGCAATCAGGACATGTGCGCGCTCGAGAGGGTCAAGCAGATCCGGCCACGCTACACGATCGTCACCTGCCACGCCCCGGCCACGCCCACATTTGCGTATGAACCGACGCGGGTGTCGCGACCGATCATCGAAGCCCACCTCAGAAAGACCAAAGGGGAATTTCGCAAGGTCCGGGCGAACGGCGAAGAGGCGCTGGAGGTGCACCATGCCGGACGGACGCTGATGTTTCCGCCCTGGAAATTCGAGGTCCGGGGGCCGCTGGCCTTGCTGGACCTGCTCTCCCGGCGAGGAAAGCTGGGCGTGCTGGCGGCGGTAGATACGGAGGTGTTTTGGGAAGTGCTCTCCCAGCTCATGGAGGACGAGCGGGTCCGGCCACCGGAGGTGATCTTCAACGGCGCGCGCGTCGCCACCCTGTTTGGCGCTGTGCATGCTCGGTTGTCCTCGCTTGCGGTCGGCGGGTCCGTGGTCCTATCGGACGTCACGCACCTCAGGCGGGCGATTCCGCGTGTGCTGGAACCGCCGGGGACGCCTGGCCGTTTCTACCGCTTCCGGTATGTGGAAGTCCGTCGTGGGGCTGTGTTCGAAGGGATACCGGCCGGCCGGACGGCCCGCCTCTTCAAAGACATGACTCAGGAAGCCCCGCCCTGGTTCCTGATCTTAGTGCCGGACGAGCCATGATGAAGTGTGGTGCGTAGGTCTCGTGAACGAGATGAATGAGCAAGGCTTTCAAGCTCTCAATCACGACGAAGCATGCGAGTTTTTTCGATGCATGCGCGAGTTGTGTGGAAAATTGACGCCCCCATGGTCGTCTGATAGACTTTCCGAGCGCCCCACCCGTTTCGAATCACGGCTTCCGGACCATGGACTCGACCAAGAAAATCCGCTCCATCCAGGCGAATATTGAGCGTGTGATCAAGGGCAAGGCTCAGGTGATCGAGTGGGCCGTCGTCTGTCTGCTCGCCCGCGGGCACCTTTTGATCGAGGACGTGCCGGGAGTGGGAAAGACTACCCTGGCGCACAGCTTGGCCCGGTCCTTGGATTGTTCCTTCAAACGAATCCAGTTTACCAGCGATCTGCTGCCGTCCGACATCGTCGGAGTGTCGATCTTCCATCAGCAGAAGCAGGCCTTCGAGTTCAAGCCTGGGCCGATTTTCGCCAACATCGTGCTGGCCGATGAAATCAACCGCACCACGCCGAAGACCCAAAGCAGCCTGTTGGAGGCGATGAACGATGCCCAGGTATCGGTGGACAGCCGCACCTATCCGTTGCCTGAGCCTTTCATGGTCATCGCGACGCAAAATCCGATCGAGTACCATGGCACCTTCCCGTTGCCGGAATCGCAACTGGATCGGTTTCTCATGCGGATCCGGATCGGGTATCCCGACTCGGCGGAGGAAAAGAAGGTCCTGGAACGGCAGCAGGTCTTCCACCCTGCCGATGAACTGCAAGCGGTGCTCTCGGTGCAAGAAGTGCTCGATCTGCAGCAAGCGGTCGAAAAGGTCCGGCTTGAGGATAGTCTGATGGAGTATCTGCTGGCCATCGTGTCCGTGACCCGCCAGAGTGACCTTTTGGCGCTCGGGGTCAGCACCCGCGGGGCGATGGCGCTGCATAAGGCTGCGAAGGCGCTGGCCCTGGTTCGAGACCGCGACTACCTCCTCCCCGATGATATCAAGGATTTGGCCCCGGCCGTCCTCTCGCACCGTGTGATGCACAACACGAGCCAGGGCTCCCGAGGGTGGCGCTTCGAAGAGGCCGAACGAGTTATCCAGAACCTTGTGGAATCAGTCCCCGTTCCACTCTAACGAACGATGATTGATGAGTGATGAACGATGAATTCCGGAGTCTTTTCATTCATCATTCAGCATTCATCATTCAGCGTTGTCTATGCTTGAGCGGCTGCGCGCATTCTTCCGCTGGTTCTATCGCTATCGGTCCATCCGGCTCACGCCCGAGGGCACGCGGTTCGTTCTGCTCACGTTGGCGGTGGGCGTGGCGGCCATTAACACCGGCAACAATCTGCTCTATCTCCTGCTGGCGATGATGCTCAGCCTCATCGTCATGTCGGGTATCCTGTCGGAACAATGCCTCAAACAGCTCGACATCCGCAGATTAATGCCGGAGCATGTGTTCGCCAACCGCCCTACAACCGCCGCCTTTTCCATCGCCAACCGGAAGGCTCGGTTCCCCACCTTCTCGCTCCGGGTCATGGACCTCGTCGAGAGAAGGCCCATCGACCGCGACATCCATCTGCTGCATCTCCCGCCGCGCGCGTCGGTGCTGGAGTCCTATCCGCTGCTGGTCACACGACGGGGCCGTTACCGGATCGAGGGGATCAAGCTGCTCACGCGCTTCCCGTTCGGTCTATTCATTAAGGCGGCGACCATGCCGCTTGCCTCGGATGTGGTGGTCTACCCCGAACTCAAGCCGCTCTCGGAGGGGCTCGTTCACGACCTGACGACGCTGGGCCACGAGCAGGCCATGCCACGGCGCGGCCCAGGTGTGGCTTTATACCGTCTCCGGAGGTACCTGCCCGGTGACGATTCGCGGACCATCCACTGGAAGACCACGGCGCGCCAAGCCAGATTGATGGTGAAGGAGACCGAGGCGGAGGACCAGCGGCGCGTGAGCCTGGCCCTTCCCACTGCAGTCCCGGGACCCCGGCCGGCCGGGCATGATGACCCTCCTTCCCGGGAGCAGTCTTTCGAGCAGGCGGTGGTCCTCACCGCCTCACTGGCTGCGTTTTTCCAAGAGCAGGGCTTCGCCATCCGCATGCTGATCGGAGACCAGGAAATCACCTACGGTGCTGGCCTAGGGCATCTGTACGACATCCTGCATAGCCTGGCCTTGTGCCAGCTCACCTCGACTTCGGAGTCTGCGACCCTGCCGCAAGGATTCTACACTCTCGGCGAACGGACCGCTCTCGGGGAGTTGACCATCTTGGTCCTGCCCTGGGCGGATCCGGACCTCGCCGCGGCCTGTCGAGGCGTGAGCCGAATCATTCAGCCATCGGAATTTCCATGAACCTGGAACGCGCGTTTCGACTCAGCTCCATCCTATTAGCTGCGTCGGGTTTCAGCGGGCTGCTCCTGACCGGCGCGATGCCTATCGGGCTCGTCGTCCTGGGGCTGAGCGGACTGCTGGTCAGCCTCGCTCACGTATTCGGATGGGGCGCCGATTGGTTCATCTTCAAGCTCTCGCGCGGGACCTGGAATGTCCTCATGATCGTAGCGTTTCTCGCCTTCGGGGTGGATCTGCTCTGGATTTCACAGGATCTCCTGCCGGCCGGTGTCCATTTTCTCATCATCCTGATGGTGAACAAGCTCCTCAACCTCCAGCAGCGCAAGGATTTCCTCCAGCTTTACGCCATCAGTCTTTCGGGGTTGCTGGCCACTGCGGCCCTGACGGTCGAGCTCTGGTACGGGGCGGTGTTCATCGCGTACTTGCTCGCGGCGATTTGGACGCTGCTTCTCTATCACCTGAAAAGCGAGGCCGAAGAGGTGCAGTTGGCGTGGCATCCCTCCAAGGGGCCAGTGGGTGCTGCCCGAACGCCGGGTCCCATCACGGCCAGAATGTTCTGGACCACGAACGGAATCGCCGTGGGTGCGTTCTGTCTGACGCTGACGATCTTCTTCGTCACCCCGCGTATCGGCACCGGATATTTTCAGAAGAACCGCGTAGAACGCCTCCGGACCTCCGGTTTTTCCGAGAAGGTGGATTTGGGCGTCATCGGGGCCATCAAACTGGATCCGACCGTCGTCATGCGGGTTGAGTTTCCGGACCAGAAAGGCCCGGTTGCGGAGCGGATCTATTTTCGGGGCGCGGCGTTCGATACGTACAATGGGCGTTCCTGGGCGAACAGTTTGGCCAAGCGACATGTGCTGGGTCGGAGTCGGGACGGAGACTTCAAAGTGTCTGATGCCGCACCGGCGGGCAAAGATCCGGCCGGGTTCCGCCAGGAGATCTTAATCGAGGCCCTTGATGTGTCCGTCCTGTTCGGGGTCTCGTTCGTGGACTCGGTCAAGGGCAATTTTCTGATCCTGCAGGCAGACGGCATGGGAAGCGTCTATTTCCCGTATCCCCCAACTGCGCGGTTTCAGTACAGCGTCTACTCGACGCCCGACCACCTGCTGAAGGAGGAACGGACGGCTGCCTCCATGACGTATCCGGCGCACATCAAGGAGCATTTTCTTCAACTCCCTGACCTGAGCCCTCGCGTGGCAGAACTGGCCCGCACGGTGGCGCAACAGGCCAAGACTCCTTACGAGATGGCTCTTGCCGTCGAGCGGCACCTCCAAGAAAACTACCGGTACAGCTTGGAAGTGGGCATGGAGCTTCCCGTGAGCCCGGTTGAGGAATTTTTATTTACCCGGAAGACCGGCTATTGCGAGCACTATGCGACGGCGATGGTGATGATGCTCCGGTCGTTGGGGATACCGGCTCGTCTGACGACCGGGTTTCTCCCGGGCGAATGGAACGATTTCGGCAACTACTACACCGTTCGTCAGCGTGACGCCCATGCGTGGGTCGAGGTCTATTTCCCGCGCTCCGGGTGGGTCACCTTTGATCCGACGCCCAGTGTCGCCGTCGGCGCCTCAAACCCTCTCTGGACAAAAGTCGCCCGGGTGGTGGACTCGATCCGGCTCAAATGGGACCGCTTCGTGATCCAGTACAGCTTCCGCGATCAGATGGCCGTTGCTCAGGGCGTCCGCGAGCGCAGCGACCAAGTGCGCGTCCGGGTATGGGGAATGGTGGCTGCGACCCTTCGCTGGTGGGCGACCGTGCGGACCTGGTTCGATGAGTTCTCGCGCACCTATGGCGTGCTGCTGGCAGGGGGACTCGTGATTTGTGCGGGCATTGCCGGGCTCATCGTGGCGGTCGCCATCAGGGGGCGACGCTGGGCTGGTCGGTTGCAGGCAGGACTCCCTACCGCTCGGCAAGTGTCGGCGGTCCGGTTGTATGCTCGGATGCTACGGCTGCTCGAGTCTCGCGGATTCGGCAAACCCCCCGGCGCGACACCGCTGGAATTTGCCCGGCATGTCAGCCGGGAGTGGGCCGGCGTCAGCTCGTTCGTGCTCCCACTCACCGAGCTGTACTATCGTGTCCGTTTCGGCCGTGAACTGCTCACTCCGCAAGACCGCCGACGGGCCGAAGAGCTGCTTGGCAATCTACTGCTCGCCAAGCGGTAGCGCCGATATCCGGCCTGTCCTACCCGACAACTCTATCTTTACTTACAGCACGCAAAGGCATAGCATTACCGCTCCGGCCGACCGCTGACCGACGGGGGCTGTATGAACCGAGCGGGGCGCAGACGCCAGGGAAAGTTGCACAAATCGGAAGGACGGCCTTCCTCCCTCGAAGTTATCTCTGCGCTGGATGCAGCCCAGGCTCACCATAGAGCAGGGCGGCTGCAGCAAGCCGAGCAGTTATACCGGCGGGTGCTGCACGCCGCGCCGGACCATCCGGATGCCCTTCACGGCCTCGGCCTAATGGCCTACCAACTGGGCCGGCTTGAAGACGCCGTTGGCCTTCTCTCGCGCGCCATCAAGGAAGATCCGCAAAATCCAACGTTCCATTTCAATCATGGGGTGGTCCTGCAGAGACAAGGCAGGCTGGACGAAGCGGCCGCTTCCTACGCACGTGCGCTCAGCCTCAATCCTCAGTATGCCGAGGCCTGCAGCAATCTCGGCAACGTCCGACTGGACCAAGGCCGCTTGATCGAGGCGGTCGCCTCGCATGAAAAAGCCGTAGCTATGAGGCCCGGCTACGTGGAGGCGCACAACAATCTGGGAGTGGCGCTGAAGGAGCTGGGAGAGCTGGACCGCGCAATCGGGGCGTACCGGCAGGCGTTGCGCATCAAGCCGGATTATGTGGAAGCACACTGCAATCTCGGAATGGCGCTCATGGATGAGGCCAAGCTGGAAGAGGCGGTCGCCTGCTACGCCCGGGCGCTGCAGATCAAGCCGGACTATGTCAAAGCGCACTACAACCTGGCTTTCGCGCTGATCCGGCAACGACAGTTCGACGAAGCGCTAGCCGCGCTGCGGAAGTCGGCTGAGCTGAAGCATGACCACGGCCGCTCCGTTCAGGTGAACCAGCTCTCCAGATCACGGCTCAAGCATGACGCCGAGCAAATTGATTACCTTCTTGCGCGCGGCCTCCTCCCGCCGACGCATCGGTCCTATCTCGACGCGTTAAATCGGTTGAGGCTGCAGAGCGAACGTTCCGGCGCCGCCCGGATCACCGTGGACCCCACTGCCTTGAACGAGATCGCGCCATCGTTCAATCGCATTCTCTATTATGCCGATACCCCGGCCCTGGCCCAGGGCGCCCTCAATCCTCAGCTTGACGTGGCGGCGATTGAGGCTCGGTACAACGGCGCTAAACCGGAAATCATGCACATCGATGACCTGCTCACCGCAGAGGCGCTCGAGTCTCTGCAGAGCTTCTGTCTAGCTTCAACGATCTGGAAGCGGGATTATGAGAACGGGTATATCGGCGCCTTCTTCGGTGACGGGTTCTCGTCACCGCTGCTGCTGCAGATCGCCGAGGAACTGCGGACGCGCTTCCCGGGCATCTTCAAGCATCATCTGCTGACGCAGGCATGGGCGTTCAAGTACGACAGCGAGATGACCGGGCTGAACATCCATGCCGATGCTGCGGCGGTCAATGTGAACTTCTGGATCACTCCCGACGAGGCCAATCTGGATCCCGAGCGCGGTGGACTCATCGTGTGGGACAAGGAAGCCCCGAAGGACTGGAATTTCAAGGAGTACAACAACACAAGGAATGAGCCGAAGGTCAGAAAATTCCTTGCAGACAGCGGGGCGCGGGCCGTCTCAATCCCTTACCGGCAGAACCGCGCCGTGGTCTTCAATTCGGACCTCTTCCATGAAACAGATCGCCTCTCGTTCAGAAGCGAGTACGCCAGCCGCCGCGTGAATATCACTCTCCTCTACGGCCGCCGCGGAGCCTGACCGCTCTAATTCGCCGCTAGCGTCTCGAAGTAGACGGACAGGTCCACATTCCCACCAGTGATCAGCACTCCTACCCGCTTGCCGACCAACGCCGCTTCCTGCCTGAGCACCGGCGCGAGGGCGACGGCGCTCGATGGCTCGATGACGAGTTTCAGACGCTCGAACGAAAACCGCATGGCCGTGACGATCTCCTCCTCTTCCACCGTAAAGAAACCGGTCAGGTGGCGCCTGAGAATCGGCAGCGTCACGTCGCCGAGACTGGTGCGGAGTCCCTCCGCAATCGTCCTGGGGGTGTTCATCGGGACGATGCGATTCTCGCGGACGGAATGCAGCGCATCGAGGGCGCCGGTCGGCTCGCAGGCATAGATCCGAATCGACGGATTCAGGCCGTGGGCCGCGATGGAGGTGCCGGACAGGAGTCCCCCGCCGCCGACGGGAGCCAGCACCACCTCGAGGTCCGGGACGGACGAGAGGAATTCCAGCATGGCGGTACCTTGGCCGGCGATGACCCGTGGGTCATTAAAGGCATGGATGTGGACGCCGTTGAACTGCTGCAGGAGTTCACGCAAAGTCTGCTCGGCCTCCTCTCGATCCGTCACTTCGTGGATGGTGGCGTGATAGCCGAGCGTGGCCTGCCGCTTGAGCGGATTGATGGGGCGATGCATCACGATATGGGCCTGGCGGCCGAGCAAGTGGCTGGCCAGGGCGACGCCCTGCGCGTGATTGCCCGAGGAGAGCGTCGCGATCGGCCTGTCGCGCTGTTCGGGAGGCAAGCTCGCAATGGCGTTGTAGGCCCCCCGAAACTTGAACGCGCCGACCCGCTGGAAGTTCTCGCACTTCAGAAAGACGGTGGCGCGGGCGGCCTCATCCAACTGGCGACTGGTGACAATCGGCGTGGTGCGAGCGACGCCCCCCAGAACTTGAGCGGCGCGTTGAACATCCGCAAGAGTGACGGGCTCCTCGGGCATGGCACCTGAAGGTGAGCTCGATTCAACAGTGAGAAGCCGGTGCAGAAGGCAGTGGGGCGTCGGCACTATTCGGGATGGCTGCGCGTTCAATCATGGCCCTTGAAGTACAAGATTTGGTTGATCCGGTAATATTCCACGAACTGTTCCGGTTGGATGTGCTGCGAATGCGGCATCCGGCCATCGAAGATCACAAGCCGGTTGGGTCGCATCTCGATCAGGTACAGAAGTTCCCAATAGTCGTTCCCGTCGTTGATGTACCGGTTCTCGCGCACAGCATAGTCAGGGTTGAAAATCACCGTGTTCAGGAATTCGGCGTGTCCGTCCTCGGTCTTCAACCGGTCTGGGTTCAGGCCGTGTTGCCTGGCCAGCCGGATCAGCTCAGGGGTGATGCCGATCGGCACCCGCTCCAACTCGGTTGGGCGGTGACGGTACAGACCGGTTCCTCCCGAGCAAAGACCCTCCGGGTTGAGGTAGACCATTGCGGTGACTCCCTGGTCGATGTGGGGCTGCCGCTGCCAGACGGTGAGGCGATAGTTCCGGTTCGTGATGGCCGAGAAAATGACCGGGTGATAGCTTGAGAAATGGGGCCGGAGAGGCTCGCCCCAGAGTTCACTGAACTTCTGGAGCAGAGGACCGGTGTCAAGCGTCACGACGGCGCGGGACCCCGGATAGCTCCCGACCAGATTCGGCGTGTCGGTGTAGTAGAGATTAAGAGCCAGTTGGCTGACCTGCTCCGGGTGCCGGTAGAAGTTGTCGGCGAGCAAGACTTTGATCTTGGCCTTGCCCACATAGTCGACGGACACTTTACAGTCGGGATTGACTTCGAGAACCTCCTGGCTCCAGAGCATGGCGGCTCACCTCCTGCTTCTCGAGTCGCCGCAGCCGATTCAGTGTGCTCCGGTCAGGAGAGGAAGTCAATTGGGTGGTTGGATGTTGTCAAGGAGGAGGAAGGCCGGATGGAGCGGGAAACGGGATTTGAACCGCGCTCCCTCGCCTTGGCAATTCTGAAAGACTGATTTTTTAAGTGCTCGGTCTTGCGAAGGTTTCCCCGTTTTTAATTTAGAAACAAGCAGTTGGTAAGTTTCTATTGATTCTAGTGGTTCGAGCTGATTCGATCGTTTTGGAAGATTTTTAGCACAAATCTAGCACAGCCAATTGGGGTGAACCCCTCCGTTGAGACAACCTGAATTAGCACACTTTTGTTTCTGATGATCGGACTCGCCTGCATAGGGCCCTCTCCACTCGCGCTTTCTTTGGTCATAGAGCACTTTTAACTACCTCCTTAGCGACGCCCTTGACACATCGTCATCAGATGATGTATATCATCCTATACAGGCAACCGATGCGATACTCTCAGGAACATAAACTAGAAACGCGCAGGCGCATTCTCTCTGAAGCTTCACGGCGTTTTCGGGGACAAGGCTCTGAAGGCTTCTCGATCGCGGATCTCATGCATGACCTCAAACTCACACATGGTGGATTCTATCGCCACTTCAATAGCA
>JACQQM010000097.1 GCA_016207025.1 Nitrospirota bacterium
CTCATAGACGCCCCCGTCGTCCAAACCCAGTTCCAGCACAAACACGAGGGACGCGACGCGTCGCTGAAAATATTCAAGGATCTGTGGATCGGTGCTAACCCTGAAGGCGCGTGCCTGCCACGAAATCATCCCGTAGTCAACCTCCAGCACCGCGTCCAGGCTGAGCCCCCCGAGCTCTCGCGCGGTCGCTTCAAGGGCTTGCTGGACCGCCTCTGAAGCCTTGAGCTTCACTTCGACCTTGAGAAGGAATTGACCGGGCTCTTGGAGTTCCGCCTGAGTCTTCAGTTCATCGAGCGTGGTGAGGGTCACCAGGAAACCCTGATCGAGAATCTTCTTGAACAACCGGTCTACGACAGCCTTTTCATTCGGCTGTTGGGCCGATTGTGCCACTGCGGTGGGAACCGCCTTGTCACGATCGTGCAGCGTCAGGGCGATGGGATCACCGTCAACCGGCGGAACAGACCCCAGTAGGCTCAGGAAGGCGAGGAACGACCCGATGACTCGCTTATCGCGCATTGGTCAGTCAATGCTCAAAGAAGCTACTTGTTAGGCGCCCTTGTTCGTTCGCTTAAATAGACCGCCTGTAGCCCGACGATGGTCTTGCTGTCTCGGATGGTGCCGTCCTGGATTTGGGCGATAGCCTTTTCAAGCGGCACCTCGACCACTTCCAGCACCTCGTCTCGGTCGAGGTGCTGCCGGCCCGGCGTCAGGCCAGTCCCTTTAAAGATGTGAATCACCTCGTCAGCGAACCCCGGCGCGGTGTAGATGCTGACGAGCAGCTCCAGCGCAGTCGCCCGGTAGCCGATCTCCTCTTCCAGCTCACGCGTCGCGCAGGCGCGCGGGTCCTCGCCGGGACGCAGCGTGCCCGCCGGAATCTCGTAAATATAGCCCCCGACCGCGTGCCGGTACTGCCGGATCAGCACCACGGTGCCATTCTCCTTCATCGGTACGATCGCGGCGGCGCCGGGATGCCGGACCACCTCCAACTGGACCGTGGCCTCGTTGGGCAAGGTCACGGTTTCCAGGTTGAGGGTCACCACCTTGCCCTTATAAATGTTTTTCGTCATGCCGACCCTACTTCCTTTTATAGAACGGCAGTGTCACCACTACAGCCGGATGTGCGCGGTCCCGAATATCCACTTGGAACTGCGTGCCCGTTTCGCTGAACTTCGTCTGGACGTAACCCAGGCCGATGCCTTTCTGCAGACGCGGTGACAGATTGCCGCTGGTGACGATCCCGATTACTTGCCCATCGGAGACGATTTTCATCCCGTGGCGAGGGACGCCCTTCTGGAGCAACTCAAACCCCACCAGCCGCTTCGCCGGTCCTTTCTCCTTTTGCTCGAGCAAGGTCGGCCGGCCGATGAACTCGCCTTTCGTGAAGTCCACCGCGAAGGCGGCGCCCGCTTCCAGCGGCGTCGTCTGCTCATCGATGTCGTTTCCATACAGCAGGTAGCCGACTTCCAGACGAAGGAGGTCGCGGGCTCCCAGCCCGCAGGGTTTGATCCCAGCCTCCTCCCCGGCCTTCATCAAGCCTTCCCAGACCACTTTGGCCGAAGAGGATGGGACATAGAGCTCGTAACCGACCTCGCCGGTATAGCCGGTCCTCGACACGATCCCTGTCATCCGATTGGCCCGGCTGGCCCCGAGGACTTCGGTTTCCACGCACTGCCTGGGCTTCAGAGTGTCGGCCGCCCGGGGGCACACCGCTCGCAAGATCTGCTGGGATTCAGGGCCCTGCAACGCGATTTGCGCCAGCTCGTCGCTCTCGTCGCTGAGGCGCACATCACCCTGGGGTGCCTTGGCACACAACCAGGACACGATCTTCTCGTGGTTCGAGGCATTGATACACAAGAGGAACCGCGTGGGGCCCAGACGATAGACAAAGATATCGTCCTTGATCCCGCCGGTGGGATTACAGACCATCGAATACTGCGCGGCCCCCACCGGGAGCGTCTCCACATTGTTGGTCGTGACCCGTTGCAGGAAGGCCACGGCGTCCCGGCCCTCGACCGTCACCCGTCCCATGTGGCTGACGTCAAAGAGGCCGGCGGCTGTGCGGACGGTCTGATACTCGTCCACCACACCCGAGTACTGGATGGGCATCTCCCAGCCGGCGAAGTCCACCAGCTTGGCGCCCAGCGCGGCGTGTGCATCGAAGAGCGGGGTCCGTTTCATCTAGCGCAGCCCCAACAACTCGACTTCAAAGGTGAGGGTGGCGTTCGGCGGGATGACGTTACCCGCGCCACGAGACCCGTAGGCAAGGTCTGGCGGAATGATCAACTTGCGCTTCCCGCCCACTTTCATCGTACCCACGCCTTCATCCCATCCCTTGATGACCTGCCCGGCGCCCACGCGAAAGGAGAACGGCTCCTTGCGGTCCACCGAGCTGTCGAACTTGGTGCCGTTGGCCAGCCAGCCGGTGTAATGCACGGTTGCCGTATCCCCGATCTCTGCCTGCCGGCCCGTGCCGACGACGAGATCCACATACTGCAGCCCCGATTCCGTGGTCACCACTTGGCCGCCCTCCTTTTTTTCGGTCATCTTCCCGCCCGCGATCGTGACAGCGGCCAGGCACAGCATTGCCACCAGATTGCCGAAGACTAGCCCTGTTCGCATCATTCTTCTCTCCTCATATGATGGCCGGATGGGACTGGTTTCCGATGTGTGGGTGGGTCCTGCCGCGGACAAACGGCACGCCGGGGGTATCAGGCTCATTCAGGAGCCTGGCTCCGAGAACAGCGCCACGCTGGCGGTGTAGCCGTGAAGGAAGTTGCTGCCGCCCACAGGGCCGATTTCGCCCTGGGCAAAGAAGCCCGCCACCGGGATCTCGCCCGCCCGTTCCCGAATCACCGTCACGTCGTGGTGCGGGCGACCGAACAGGCCGCGCCCTCGGCCACAACAACTGAAGATGAGCGCACCCAGCGGCGGCTGCTTATGCCTGGCTCGGTCAGCGGCCAACAAGAGGTGCAGATCCTCGCTCGCGGACTGCGCGTCGCGAAGATGGAACTGGACGGTCTGGCCCTCCTTCACCATATCGCCGATGGCCACGCTGCCGGACTCGCGATCCGCCCCGATCAGGTTCCGGACGAGGAAATCCCCCCGCTCAAACCGATTCCGTTGCTCGTCAATGACGATGCCGATGTGCAACGCCCGGTGCGCGTGGCGTCGTTCTTCGCCGCTGAGCGACTCGAACGCGGTCTGGAGACGTTCCAGCGCCTGGGAGCCTCCCAGTTCGTGGATCACGTTTCTCTCCGCCTTCGTGACCACGTAACGCTCCCCGATCGGCCGGCAGCCCTGGGACACCACCGTTCGGATGGAGACCGGGCCGAACACGGCGACCCCGACCAGTCCTCCATCGTATACCGCATCGTTGAGGATCATGCGGTTCTCACCCACATCATGCCCACCGCCCGCCATGCCCCCGATCGCGGATGAACCCGGACAACGATCGGCCATAAGCGACAACACTTCGTCCACCGGAGTCGAATAGGGATCAGCCAGCAGGAGGAAGGTGAGACGCTCCGGCCCTGCGCCAAAGCGGTCCGGCCATCCGGTCATTGTCATTTTCTCGCCGTCTTGCTCAACCGAGAGCCGCAGAGGGGTGAGCTGCACGCCGGGCAGTCGCGCGGCCCACAGCGTGACGGCGGAGGTGGCTTCGATCTCCTCTTCGTTCGAGATCACGCCTTCGCCCGTACAGCCCACCAATTGTCGCGGGTCCAGTTCCTTGCGAACCGCCCGGCACAGTGTTTCGGCGTGATTGGCGTAGTGAGCGGAGAAAAACAGGAAGGCCAGGTCGGCCGGCTGATCGCCTAAGCCACACCTTGCGGCACGCCCGATGGCGAGCCCGGCCCTCGCCGCGCCAGGATCGCGCGATACCGCCGAAGAAAACCGCATCCTCGTATCCTTTCCGGCCAGCACGAGTCAGTCTAGCAGCCTTAAAAGGCTAGAGGCAATGGGCCTGAATGACGCTGCCGCCACCTAACCGCTTGCCTTGCCCATAGCCGGGGACCCGTTGTCCGGGAATGCAACGGGTGCCCCCTCGCCTCGTGCCTCTGTCTTCTGAAGGCTAATCCGCCGGATTCACCCGCTCGCCTCGCTCCGCGTGCAGCTTTTTGTAGTAGCGCCACAGGTACGAGTGATAATCGTCAAGCTGCGCAAGCAGATAATGCAGCTCCGCGGGATCTTCCGTTTCCAATGCCCGAACCATGCGGTTCCGAAGGAACTCTGAGAAGGCTTGGGTCTTTTCCAGCGCCGTCAACAGCCTCAAGCCGCCGCCGATTTGGTATTCTCCCATGATGTCCCTTCTTCGGTTGTGCTGTCTGCCCCGCCAACGAATTCGGCAGACATCACCGAAAGAATAGTCGCCGCCCCCCTTAAAAAGCAAGCCCGTCAGAGGGGTGGCCATGCGGAGTCTGTGGAGGAATGAAGAGGGTTAGCGGCCGGCTGCCAGCAACGACCGAAGTCGTGACAACGAGATCGCGTCCACCCGCCGTTGGTCCCGCCCTACGACGGAGGTCGCCATGGTGAGCGCGTTCAAGACTGCTTCCTCGGTCGCTTCGACCGTGGCGCTCAGGAGGGGGTTCAGATGGGTGTCGGCCAGGTGGGTCATGACAAAGGTGCGTTCCTTCGGATAGTGCGGGATGATATTTCCGGTTGAAAAGGCCAGCATGAAGTCGCCGCTCCCATGCCGCGCCGTGGAGCCTGTCCTGGCCACGCCCAATGCCGCCCGCTTGGCGAGCCGCCCAAGTTGGCGCGCGTCGAGGGGGGCGTCCGTGGCGATAATGACGATGATCGAGCCTTCACTACCGGCGATGGAGGCGCGCTCATCGCTCCCATATAGCTTCCCCACCGGCACACCCGTGACCATCAGCTCTTCCCGCCGACCGTGATTGGCGTTGACCAACACGCCGACCATATAGCCGCCATCCTCGTCAGGAAGCCGGCGTGAAGAAGTCCCGATGCCGCCCTTGAAGCCATAGGACACCATGCCGGTCCCGGCCCCGACGCTGCCCTCGGCCACCGCCCCGCCCGACGCCCCGTTCAGCGCCTTCACGACATCCTCTTCGGACACGTGCCGGCCCTGGCTGTCATTGAGGCGGCTGTCGTCGCATTCGGCCACGACCGGGGTCAGCGTATCGTCGGTGATCCCGATGCCGGGGTATCGCTGAATCATCCAGCTCATGACCCCGTTGGCCACGCGCGGCACGTTGAGCGTGCTGGTGAGCGCGATCGGATATTCCAGAAACCCGGATTCGGCCACCCAGGCCAGCCCGGTCATCTCACCGGTGCCGTTGAGCACGAACGACCCTGCCGGGACCTTTTGCCGCCAGACATCCTCACGCGGGATGATGACGGTGACCCCGGTTCGGACGGGCCCCTCCCCCGGTTTCAGTGCCCCCTGCCCCCGAATCAGAGTCACGTGGCCTACCTTGACGCCGGCCACGTCGGTGATGGCATTGAGCGGCCCTGGCTGATAGCGGCCGACCGCGATGCCCAGGTCGCGCGCCCGGAGCCTTGGCTCCTCTGTGCCGACTGCTGCGGGGCGGTCAGCCTCCCACGCAGGTGTCCCGCACAGCAGCAGCATCGTCCCGATGGCCAGCGCGTGTCTGCTCAGCACGACTCGGAACAGGGTCATGCGATCTCCCTGATGTTGCTACAGCTCATGGGTCGAGCCGGGCTCCGGTACGACCACGTCTATTCCACTGTGCCCGCCATGCTCGGCCTGGATGGCCGCGGCAAGGGCAAAGGACTGCTTTTCTTCGCCATGTACGACGAATATTTTGGCCGGCGTCGGCTTGATCGCCCGAATGTACGCCAGCAAGTCGTTTCGGTCCGCATGGGCGGATAGGCCGTTGAACCGCACCACCTGGGCGCGTCGAGGCGTCGGCACGCCGAAGATCGGCACCGTGTCCCACCCCTCCACCAGCTTTCGACCCAGCGTGTGCTCCGCCTGAAAGCCCACAATGGCGATGAGGTTCGCCTCATCTTGGATCGCATGTTTCAGGTGGTGAAGGATGCGGCCACCCTCGCACATGCCCGACGCCGAGATGATCATGCATGGCCCGGCCGTCGCGTTCAGTTTCATGCTCTCCTGGACCGACGAGACGTAGTGAATGTAGCGGGCCGCAAACGGATCGCCCTCGGACGTGAAGGTCCGATAGGTCTCCTCGTCGTAGCACTCGGGGTGATTCCGGAACACAGCGGTCGCCTTGGCCGCCATCGGCGAGTCAATGTAGATCGGCAGCGGCTCGATCCTCCCCTCTTTCACGAGCGCCTTGATCCGCATCACGAGGTCCTGCGTCCGCCCCACCGCGAACGCCGGCACGATGATCTTGCTCCGGTGCGCCACGGCGTGGGTGACCATTTGATGAACCTTCGCCTTGATCTCCTCCGCGCTTTCGGTGTGGACGCGATCGCCGTATGTGGATTCGATGATCAGCGCGTCGCACGGCGGAGGGCTCTCCGGATCCCGCAGGATCGGCATCTGCTTGCGGCCCAGATCCCCGGTGAACAGGACCGTGGTCGTGCTCCCACGCGTCGCGGCTACGAGCCGAATGGCGGCCGACCCCAGGATGTGCCCGGCGTCATGCAACGACGCCTTCACGCGCGGGCGCACGGTGACGGTGTCGTCGTATCGCGCGTCCATGAACCGCCTTGAAATATCCCGCACATCATCGGAGTCGTAGTAGGGACGACGGCATTGCTTGCCCCGGCGCCCCTCTTTTTTGTTCACGTACGCGCAGTCGTTTTCCTGCAGGCGGGCCGAATCATCCAGCATCACCCGCGTCAGCTCGCCCGTCGCGCGGGTCATGTACACTTTGCCCGAAAAGCCCTCCTTAGCCAGGACGGGGAGCGCGCCGGAATGGTCAATGTGCGCATGGGAGAGGAGAACCACGTCCACCGATTCGGGATCGAACCCGAGGTCTCGATTGTGGACGTCCGATTCGTGCCGACGGCCCTGGAATAAGCCGCAGTCGAGGAGCACGCGCGCCCCGCCGGCCTCGATCAGATGCCGGCTGCCGGTGACCGACCGCGCCGCGCCGTGAAAAGAGATCTTCATGCAGGGGGAGCCGCCAGGTGGTTCCTCGCAATAATGTCCCAGGTCTCCCGGGCGGTTTCCGCGTAATGGAAGAGCCGCAGGTCCTCCGGATTGATCAGTCCCTCCTCGACCAACATGGACCAGTTGATGAGGCGATCCCAGAAGGCGCGGCCCACCAGCACGACGGTCACGCCGGTCACCTTGCCGGTTTGCAGCAGCGTGAGGGTCTCGAACAGCTCGTCGAGGGTGCCGAAGCCTCCCGGAAACGCCACCAGTGCCTGCGCTCGCAGCAGGAA
>JACQQM010000095.1 GCA_016207025.1 Nitrospirota bacterium
CCACACCATCCTGGCCCAGGAGCCCTTGGATCCCGACGCAAAGCACTACAAGGTGCTCGTTGAGAAGGTAGAAGCGTGAAGCCCGTGGTCGGTGGTTGGTGGTCAGTGGCTTAGTCATCACCGACCACTGACCCCCGACCCCTGACCATTTGCATAACAGGGGGCGACGTGCCCGAGGAGATGATGACAAGACGGCCTTTCGGTGAGGAACTCAAGGCGCTCAGCGACTCCTTTGAATCCAAGCAGCCGCAGGACGTGCTGGCGTACGCGCTGGAACAGTACTTCCCCGGCATCGTGTTGGCCAGCAGCTTCGGCGCCGAAGATGTGGTGTTGGTGGACATGATTCACCGGATCAATCCTCGAGTCCCGCTCTTTTACCTGGATACGGATTTTCTGTTCACTGAGACCTACGAGGTGCGGGATCGCATCGTGGCCAAATACGGGCTGCGCCCGGACCAGGTGATTCAGATCAAATCGTTGCTCACGCCCGAGGCGCAGGCGGCCCGGTACGGCGAGGCGCTGTGGGCGCGCGACCCGGACCTGTGCTGCCAACTGCGCAAGGTGGAACCGCTGGCCCGCGCGCTGCATGGCTACGCCGCGTGGATCACCGGCATCCGGCGTGACCAGGCACCCACCCGAGCCAGCGCCGGCTTGGTGGAATGGGACAAGAAGTTCCAGTTGGTCAAGTTCAATCCGCTGGCCAAGTGGAGCGCGACGGATGTGTGGACCTACATCCGGGTGCACGAAGTGCCCTACAACGCGCTCCATGACCGCAACTATCCCAGCATCGGGTGCACCCACTGCACCGCGCCCGTGCTTCCGGGGGAAGATCCCCGTTCGGGCCGGTGGAAGAACTTTGGGAAAACCGAATGCGGGCTCCACAAGTAAGTGCTGAACGCTGAATGCGGAATGATGAATAGAGGACTGCTTTCAATTCATCATTCATCACTCATCATTCATCGTTGGAGGAGGAGGTTCAGGAGTGAAGAAACTGGCTGTGATCGTGACGCGAGGCGCGTACAACAACCTGCTCCAGGCCTGCGAGCTGGTCCGTATCGCTGCGGCGTCAGGCACGCAGGTCAGCATGCTGTTCCGGGATGAGGCCGCGGCCAAACTGACGCACGACAAAGTGAAGCAGCTCACGTTCTCGGATGGGTACCGGGGTCGCGAGTCCAGGGTCCGGGAGGTGCTGAGCGAACGCAAGCTGGACGACCTGCCGGCGATTCTCCGCGAGATCAAGGGAAAAGGCGACGCGAAATTTTCCGTGTGCCGTGACTCGATCGAGTACTTTGATCTTCGGGTGGAGCAACTCATTCCGGAACTGGACGAAGTGCAACGGGCCGAGGCCTTCTGGAAAGAGGAGGTCGCGCAGGCCGATCAGGTGGTCACCTTCTAAAAGGATAGGATGCTCAAAAAGGCCAGCCAACGCGGCCGCAGGGAGCGAGGACCCTGCCGGCTTTCACCCGTTGCATTCTGAAGAGCAACGGGTACCCGGTACGTTGAGGGGTTCGACGGGTACCCATTGCTTGGCCTCGTGCAATGGGTGATGAGAACAAAGTTGGGGGCCTTTTTCAGCATCCTGCTGTTCTGATGCAACAGTTCATCGCCAAGATCGGCAAAGGGCAGAAGGCCGGGAAAGACCTGACCTGGGACGAGGCCAAGCAGGTCATGCGGCTGCTCATCGAAGGCCGGGCCACGCCCGCCCAAATCGGCGGGTTCCTGCTCGCGATGCGGATCAAAATGGAATCGGTCGCCGAACTGGCCGCTTTCACGTCCGCAGCGCGTGAGTACGTCGCCCCGCTGGCGATCCCGGGGCCTCTGCCTCTCGTGGACCTGCCGACGTATGCCGGCAAGCAGGACACCTTCCATGCGTCCATTGGGGCCGCCGTGGTCGCGGCGGCTTGCGGCGCCACGATCCTGATGCACGGGTACGACGAGGTGCCGGACCGTCCGGGAACAGCGGCCGTGCTGGCCAAGCTGGGCATTCCGACCGAGCATGCTCCCGCGCGGGTGGCCGACGACGTGGCCTTGAAAGGCTTCGCCTACCTCGACATCGCGCTGTACCATCCGCCGATCGCGCGCTTCTTGGAGCTGCGGCGCGAGTTGGGCGTGCGGAACTTCTTTCACCCGGTCGCTAAGATGCTGAACCCGGGCCGGGCTCCATCCCAGGTGATCGGGATCACCCATCCGCCCTACTTCGAGAAGACGGCCGAGGCCCTCGCCATGCTGGGCTGCCGCCGTGCCCTGATCCTGCGCGGGGTGGAAGGGGACCCCGAACTCTCGATCGCGTCGGTCACCAAGCTGCTTGAGCTCCGAGAGGAGCGGATCTTTCCACTGACGTTGCAGCCGAAGGACTTCGGCCTGCCATCCGGTTCGTTCCGGGAGATGGCGGGCTTCGCTGCCGCTCAAGTGGAGCAAGAGGCCACGCTCCTCAGACGCATCCTGCAAAACCAGGTGCGCGGCGGCCAACGCGACTGGGTCATCCTGAACGCGGCCATGCTGCTGTACGCGGCGGGGAAGGCACTGTCCATCTCCGCCGGCGTGCCGACGGCTCAACAGGCCCTCGAGTCGGGGGCTGCGGCTCACAAGCTCGACGAGCTGGTGGCCGCGGCGGAACCGGCCGGGGCCGGCCATTCCAGCGCGACCCGTGCTCAATCTGGAAGAGAGGTTTCGACCACATGAAGCACCTGCGCCAGTTGGAAGACCAGAGCATCTATATCTTTCGGGAGGCCTACAAGCACTTCGACAACCTCGCCATGCTCTGGTCCATGGGCAAGGACTCGACGGTCCTGCTGTGGCTCGCGCGAAAAGCTTTCTTCGGCCACGTGCCGTTCCCGCTGCTGCACGTCGACACGAGCTACAAGATTCCGGCCATGATCGAGTACCGCGATCGGCTGGCGCGGGAATGGCGCCTGAACCTCGTGGTCGGTCAGAACAAGGAGGCGCTGGCCGCGGGAATGAACCATACGATGGGGCGGGTCACCTGCTGTACGGCGCTCAAGACCACCGCCCTGAAGCAGTTGGTGGAAGAAAAAGGCTATACCGGGATCATCCTTGGCGTCAGAGCGGACGAGGAAGGCACCCGCGCCAAGGAGCGGTATTTTTCTCCGCGGGACAAGAACAGCGAGTGGGACTTCCGTGATCAGCCGCCCGAACTGTGGGACCAGTTCAAAACCATCTTCCCGGAGGGGACGCACATCCGGATCCATCCCCTCCTGGACTGGACCGAGATCAACATCTGGGAATACATAAAGCTGGAGAACATCCCGTTCATGAATCTGTACCTCGACCGCGGGGACGGCACCCGGTACCGGAGCTTGGGCTGCGCCCCCTGCACCTTCCCGATCAAGTCCTCCGCGCGAAGCGTTGACGACATCATCGAGGAGCTGCGGCACACGACCGTCGCCGAGCGGACCGGCCGCGCCCAGGATGAGGGACGAGGGATGGAGTTGCTCCGTAAAGACGGGTACATGTGAGGCGCGTCCTTTCCACACCCCCTGACCAAATGACCACCACGCAGACCACGCCCAGAGAACAACTGAATATCGTGATCGTCGGGCACGTGGACCACGGCAAATCCACTCTCCTCGGCCGGCTCTACGCCGACACGGGCTCGCTCCCGACCGGCAAACTGGAGAAGGTCCAAGCTATCTGCCGCCAGCAGGGGAAGGAATTCGAGTACGCCTTCCTGTTCGATGCCTTCCTGGAAGAGCAGGAACAGGGCGTCACGATCGACACTGCCCGCACGTTCTTCAACTGGAACGGCCGGCAGTACATCATCATCGATGCGCCCGGGCACAAGGAGTTCCTGAAGAACATGATCTCCGGCGCCGCGCGCGCCGAGGCGGCGCTGCTGGTGATCGACGCGGTGGAAGGCGTGAGGGAACAGTCCAAGAAACACGGCTACCTGTTGTCGCTGTTGGGCGTCAAGCAGGTGGCCGTGGTCGTGAACAAGATGGACCTGGTCAGCTATCGTCAGGACGTGTTCCAGGGCATCGAAAAGGAATACCGGGAGTTCCTCGCCCAGCTCAAGGTGGTGCCGGAGCGCGTCGTGCCGGTCAGCGCCAAGCTGGGCGACAATCTCGTCGAGCGCGGCACAGCCATGACGTGGTACACCGGCCCGACCGTCCTCGAAACACTCGACCTGTTCAAGAAAGAGACCGCCCGCGCCGAGCAGCCGCTCCGGTTCCCGGTCCAGGACGTGTACAAATTCGACGCGCGACGAATCGTGGCCGGCCGGATTACGTCTGGCCGTTTGAAGGTCGGCGACCGATTGGTCTTCTCGCCCTCCAACAAGGCGGCCAATATCAAGAGCATCGAGGCGTTCAACGTCGAGCCGCCTCCGACCGAGGGACAGACCGGCCAGTCCATCGGGATCACGCTGGATGAACAGATCTTTATCGAGCGCGGCGAGATCGCGTCCCACGAAGACGAGATCCCCCTCGTCTCGACCGCTTTCCGGGCCAATGTGTTCTGGCTCGGGCGACGGCCACTGGAGTATTGTCGGAGGTACCTCCTGCGGCTGGCGACCCGCGAGGTGGACTGCGAGGTGGCGATCATTCACAGGATCGTGAACGCTGCGGACCTCGATCAACGGCAGGGCGGGAATGCCGTCGGTCGAAACGAAGTGGCCGATCTGACGCTGCGGACGAAGTCGCCGCTGGTCTTCGATCCCTACAGCGCGTTCGAAGCCACCGGTCGCTTTGTCCTGGTGGACGGGTACGACATCTCCGGCGGCGGGATCGTGACGGAGATGGTCCACGACGAGCAGGAGTTCCTGCGCAACGAGGCCCGGCGGCGCGACTTCGCGTGGGTCAAGGGAGAAGTGGGGGGCGAGGAACGCGCGCAGCATTACGGGCACCGAGCCGCCATCGTGCTGTTCACCGGCGCTGCGCACACCGGCAAATCCTTCCTGGCCCGCAAGCTGGAGGCCCTCCTGGTTGCGGAGGGACGCCACGCCTATCTGCTGGACGCGGAAAACCTCCGGCGCGGCCTCGACGCCGACCTGTCACACTCCAACGAGGCCGACGCGATCGAGATGGTCCGTCGCTACGGAGAGGTCGCCCGCCTGCTGATTGATACGGGGCTGATCGTGGTCTCCACGACCAATCCCTTCGGATTGCCACCTCACAAGGTGGTCCAGGCGATCCGGACACTGGTGCATCCGGCACCCGTCATCGCCGTGCACATGAGCAAGACCGATGAGGAACCGCCTCCGACCACCGATCTGCACTTTGCCGGCCCCAAGGATTTTGATGCGGAGGCCCGCCGGATCATTGAAGAGCTCAAGCGCCGGGGCGTCCTGGCGCACGCGATCGGCGCGAAACCGACGTTCCAGTATTCGATCTAGGAGCGTGCCGCGTCTATTGCGTGCATAGCGTCTATCGCGACAGACGCAAGAGACGCAACCGACGCATGACGCGCTGTTGCTCGTTTGACTGCCGGGAAACCCCTATGTTACCGTTAGCTCTCTTTAACGTGGCTGAATCTGCTCTTCACAAGGCCGACCATGACGCCTGAGAAAGATTTGAAATCTATCCTGAGCAAGCTCCAGTACACCGATGATGCCAAGGTGATCCAGCAGATCACCCAGCAGATGCGGCAGGTGCAGGACCGCTTGGTCGGCATCCGCCACAAGCTTGTGGTGATGAGCGGGAAGGGCGGGGTCGGAAAGAGCATGACCACCGTCAACATGGCCCTGGCCCTTGCGCGCCTTGGGCATCGGGTCGGCTTGCTGGATGTGGACCTGAACGGCCCGTGCGTGCCGCGCATGCTCGGCATGCATGGACAGTCGCTGACGATCACCCCGACGGGAGCCATTCCGCCGGTGGGGCCCTTGGGTGTCAAGGTCGCCTCGATGGACTTCTTCCTCCAGGCGTCCTCTCCGGTCCGGTGGAAGGGGCCCATGGACTTGAGCCCGGTCTGGCTCGGGGTGATGGAAATGAACGTGATCCGGGAGTTCCTCGCCGACGTCATCTGGGGTGAGCTGGACTATTTATTGACCGACCTGCCGCCGGGCGCCGCGGCCGACAAGCCGCCGGTCATGGCGGGGTTCATTCCTGACTTGGCCGGTGCCATCGTCGTCACGACTCCTTCCGAAGTCGCTTCCGACGTGGTGCGGAAGTCGATCACTTACGCGCGGGACATGGGCATCAAGGTCCTGGGCATGATTGAGAACATGAGCCGGTACCGCTGCCCGTCCTGCGGAGCCGAGCACGAATTGTTTGACGGGAACACGGAGGCCATGTGCGAGGCGCTGGATGTGCCGCTCTTGGGCCGCATCCCGTTCGACCGCACGCTGGCCCGCACGTTCGACAAGGGCATGCCTTTGATGGATGAAGCGTACCCGACCATTCAGCGCTACCGGGAGATTGCGGAACGGGTGCGCTCGCTTTTAGACTACAAGAAAGTGTTGGCCGAAAAGCTTTAACATCAGGGCTATAGGCAATAGGCTATGGGCTATAGGAAAAGAGTCCCAGCGAGTTGTTTCTCTGCTAACCCATTGCCTATAGCCCGAGTCCCATAGCCCAGGAGTTTGCTATGAAATTCGTTTGTTTGAACTGTGAAACCTACATGAATTTTGAGAAGGTGGAGAAACCGGCGGAAGGCTCGCTCGGCGTCTTCTTCGGCTGCCCCTCCTGCGGGGCCAAGTTCTCCATGGTGACCAATCCGGGAGAAACCCAGATGGTCAGCTCCCTCGGGGTCCAGCTCGGCGGCCGCACGGCCGAGGCGGAGCCGTTTGAAATGACGCGCGGCACGCTCAAGGAGGAAGCCAGAGCGGGCGCCGGCCAGATGGCGGCCTATCTCAACGAAAAAATTCAGAGCGGCCAGCCGGTCGGGGCTTCTGCAAGCGCCACCGCGACCGCTCCCGGCGAGTCGGCAGCCAAGCCGAAGGAGGGGGAAAAATCGGGAGGCGGCTGTCCGTTCTCCGCCATGGTGGCGCAGATGGGCTTGACCTCCTCAGGAAGCGAAACCGGAGGCAGCTCGATGCCTTCGGAATTTACCTGGACCCCCGACGCGAAGGAGAGGCTGGACCGGCTGCCCGCCTTCGTGAAGCCCATGGTGCAGAGTAGCATTGAAGCCTACGCGCACAAGCAGGGCTACGCGACCATCACCCTGCAGGTGATGGACGATTCCAAGAACGCTTCTGACGGGATGACCTGGTCGCCTGATGCGGAAAAGCGGCTGGAGAACATCCCGGATTTCATCAGACCGATGGCCCGCCGCGAGATCGAACGGCTGGCGAAAGAGCGCGGCGCCACCGTGATCACCGGCCAGGTCATGGACGAGGCCAAAGATAAATTCATGAAGTTCATGTAACGGCTCTCGTGACGCGCACGAAGTCAAGGCCCATCCGGCTGACTGGATGGGCCTTTCGTTTGGCGATTGCGGGTTGGCCGGGAGGAACGTTGGTGATGCCGAAATGGCGGTCAGGGGGGCTCGGGTCGGTGTGTGTAGGAGTGTGTGCTCTCGTCATGCTGCTTTCCGGTTCCGTGCTCGCCCAGCACTTTGGCGGCGATCACCAGCCGACGCCGCAACACGAGACGACGCACGAGACATCGCGCCACGATCATGATCATGCCGGCCAGGCCGGCTCTGGGTGGGAAGGATCTCCCGAGGGGAAGGCCTACTCCGAATTCAACCATCACGTGGCCGGGGTGTTTGTCCTGCTCATCGGCCTGAGTGAATTCCGCGAGGCTCTGGTGGTGGGGATGCTGGCCTGGACACGGTTCTTGTTGCCGATCGCGATGCTGGGGGCCGGCAGCTTCTTCATAATCTGGAGCGACCATGATGCCTGGCCGATCGGCTCCCTCGGCTTTGCGCAGACGTTCTTTGACGGCGACCCGGAGACCCTCCAGCATAAGCTGTACGCGGTTCTGCTGCTCACAGTGGGAGCCATCGAGTTGCTCAGACGCACGGGACGCATGGCCCAAGCCTTCTGGACAGTCCCCCTCCCTACCTTCGCCGTCATCGGCGGCCTCATGCTGTTTCTGCACAGCCACGGCGCCCATCCTGCAGCTCATAAGATCGCGCTGCACCACGCCGTCATGGGAATCATGGCGATCACCGCCGGGTCCTGCAAGCTGGCCTCTGGCTGGACGATACAGCCCACAGCATCTGCGGTTGGCTCAACCCTCCAGACCGGCCCGGGCGGCTCTCGGTGGGGCATGGCATGGGCCGGCTTCATCCTGCTGATCGGAGTCCAGTTGCTGGTGTATTCGGAATAGGGTCCATCACCCACGCCCCTTGTCGATGCTTTCCTTGACTTCGGAGCGAGCCTCTCCATAATACTCCGTGCCATGGAGACCAAACGTTCGCCAGGTGTGGCGGCTCTGCTCTCTGCCGTGCTGCCCGGGCTGGGGCAGTTCTATAATCGGCAGTGGGG
>JACQQM010000096.1 GCA_016207025.1 Nitrospirota bacterium
CTTCGAGGGAATTTCGGAAGGGTTCCGCTTCAGAGCGCCGTGGTAGGGGTGCCGCGGGAGGCGTGGAAGCGAAGACTGCCTGCCACCTGCAAGCTTCTCCTACCGCCGGAGAGAAAAGGTGCCGGGAGTCTTTTCAAGCCCTTGATGGATAAAACCGGGTTGGCCATCATAGAGAAACCAAGCCAAGGAGACGGCACACTTCCTGAACGGTCATGAAGGCATCTCGTCGATTCTGTGCCTCCCTCCGCACATCACCCCCACCCATAAATGCCGAGACCCACGTCGGACCTTCAGCGTCAGTAGCCCGGAACTTCTCGGCAATTGAGCGCAGGCCCCGTCGCACTGGCTCCTCGCCTAGGTACGGCTTGAGGGCCGCGGCCACTGCCTTTGGACCGCCAGAGTAGTGTGCGCAGAGGGCGTAAATGTCATAGGCGTCCTTCTCGGCATACCGTTCCCCGATGGCGATCCCCTTTAGGGCAAGGCTGGCCACAAGATCTGCCACCATGAGACGTACTCGCGCCTGGGCTCCGTCTGGAAGCTGGGCCTCCAGCTCATACCAGAACCAGTGGGTTAGCGCCACCTCCACCCCCTCCAACGTGCGAGCCTTGAGGTCCCGCTGAACTGGGCGGTGGCGATGCGACTTCCCCTGCCCCACCAAGGGCATGGGCGTAAGGAAGTCCACCCGGATCAGATAGTCTTGCCCATCTCGTGCCGAGCGGATGGTCTTCTCGAACTGGAAGAGGGAGTCACCACTCGCCTTGTACCCGCGATCGAGCAGCAGTTCCACGATGGTCGCATACGCTTCCGCGTTCACCAGACCCGGATCCACCACGAGGTCGATGTCAATCGACCCGACGTGGACGAACCCGACCTGGAACGCGTCGCCCTGAAAGGCATCAGCCTGGAAGGCCCGTTGTTCTCCCGATTGCTCCAGGATGAGATAGGGCGCCCAGCCTCCAATGAGGACGAGCGCTTCTCTGTACGCGCCAAGCGTGATCATCACTTCGGCGAGACCAGAACGGGAGGCAGTGGTGATCCCGTCCTGGTAGTCGCCGGCAGTCCTGGGCCGTGGCATCCGGTTAGTACCTCAACTTTTGGCGGCGGAGCGCCTCTGCCTGCTCGCGACCCCGCGCTGGATAGTTCACGAGGTCGAGATAGAGCTGTGTATTGCAGACTATCCGGACCCCACGGATGGTCTGGATGCGGTAGAAGACCCCCTCGTCATACGGCTCGACAAGGTGGACAGTTCCACCGGATTCGCCTGGTCTGAGGTCGAGGGCGTCCACAAGCCGCTCCCGATCGCCCACGAAGTAGGCATGCACGTCCGCTGACCGGACGAAGGGTGCGACGAAAGCCGCTCCACTGTGAAGGGTCAGCCCCACCGCCTCCTTGTGCTTCGTGGCGTGGTCGCTGAGCTTGGCCGCCAACTCGTTGGTGCTCCGGACAAACGTGTAGTACGTGTGCTGGCGGTTCTTCTCAAATCTGTAATCTTGTGCCCAGAGATCGATAAGCTCTCCGGGCTTCTGGAGCGTGATGGCCCCTCGGCGTTTGTCGATGTAGCCTCTCTCCTGGAGCGCGTTGACCACGAGGTGCGCAGTACGGAGGCTGACCATTGCCTCCTCCGCCAGTCGGGCCAGGGTCCAGTCCAGTTTGGGCTGCTCAAGGAACACCCGGATGATCCTTGAGGACTTCGGGGCGAACAGACGCCTAAGCCGAGCCTTTTCCCGAGGAGGGGGTTTGGGGCTGGCTCGGTCCACAAGCACTCCATCAAAGCGTAGGAAGGCGTTCCCTGTCAGATCAAGGTACCCGACCCCTGCCTCGCGACACACCCGTTGCCCTTCCGTAGAGATATACGGGGCGACGATGAGGGGGTATATACGCGGCTCCTTCTGAGTTGCCTTGGTCAGCGATGCGATCGCTTGGGACAGGTAGCGCGGCTCGCCCACAGACTTGATCTCGCAGACGACACGCTTTGTCTGTCCTGCTGACCGGACCTTCAGGACGAGGTCCCAGCGGGCGTCGCGGGCAGGCTGCTCCACCTCCACCTGGAGGGTGGGGAGCAGTTCCGGGAGCCGCCGCCGTAGGCTGGCAATGATCTCATTCTCCGTCGGCATAGTTTTACCCAAATGGCTATTTTTACCGTACGGGTAAAATACACAATTTGGTATAAATGTGTCAAGTTCTCGGTTGCAGGATGCTAAAAAAGGTCAGCTGGCGAGGCCGCAGTCAAACACAAAGGCCACCTACACGCAGTGGCCTTTTGTTCCACACTCTCCCTCTTCGTTTAAGGTGACAAGCGGCAGGTGGCAGGCAGGCTGGAGCGGACATCCGCCGGGAGCGGCGGGGTCCCCGCCCGGCGTCTGAAGAAGGAAAGCCGAAACTGACCGAGTCTGCGAGGGAATTTCGGAAGGATTCCGCTTCAGAGCGCCGTGGAAGGGGTGCCGCGGGAGGCGTGGAAGCGAAGACTGCCTGCCACCTGCATGCTTCTCCTATGTCCCCATCTCCCACGACGCCAGATACTTCTTCTGCTCCTTCGTCAGCTTGTCAATCGCAATCCCCATGCCGGCCAGTTTGAGGCGGGCGGGGCTGTCAGCGAGTCCTCGCCCGCCTCGTATTGGTGCGAAACCACCCTGCGATCTCAACGAGATTAGGCTTATCCGTTGTGACGTGCAGGGTGAAGGCTTCGAGTTCGGCATTGGTGGCCGTGAGGCGGTAGCGGTTCACTTGCTCTAACCCGCCGAGATCCCGAACCCCGTGCTCTCCCCCCGTTTCTTCGATCAGCCGATCATGCAGAAACAACACCTGCTCGGGCTCAAGATAGGTCACCGCTTGGCGAGGGCTTCTAGGGCAGGACGGTAGCGCTTGATGAATGCCGCTACCTGATTGGCAAACGACTTCTTCACCTTGTCCTCAACGTCTGCTGAGCGGAGGACGGTGGATCGCTCCCGCTTCTGAGTGGTCGCTGACTTGCCAGCTTTCACAGTACTACTTTTCATAGTTCACTATGATACCGAAGCCCTCAGGAGAAGACAATTGCCTTTATCGGCCCCGGTCTGGCTAGCCTTGGAGCGGTGGGGACTCGCCCGGCGTCTGAAGAAGGAAAGCCGAAACTGACTGAGACCGCGAAGGAATTTCCAAAGGCTTCCGCTCGGCAAAGCCCGGAAAGGTCACTCCGTGATGCGCGGGAGCGGCGAACCCTGCCACGCCTGAGCAACTCTATTTAGGCTGCTCGGCGACATGACCCGCTCAGCAGCCTGTCACGTTCCCAGAGTTGGGGCGTAGCAACTCTAAACTATAACTGCGTAATCGACTCGATATGGCTCTTATTGAGGCAAACGAAGTTGACCCGTTGTGTCTCGTCGATCACCACGTTGGTGAGGTTGATGAAGCGAATGCGATCGTCATCGACCGTGTCGGACACGCTTTTCCGGCTGGCGGGGAGAAAAAAGTCGCCCACGTACCTGCCATAGGCCGTCCGGACTAGGATCCGGACCGTCCTGCCCTCAACCATGTGGCGCTCCTTCTCTCTGGTGGCGACGTGAACTCCTCCGGTGCGGGACTTCGCGCAGGCGTCGTAGCTGTACAGCCATGGACCTTTCGCATCTGACTTGGCATGCGAGCAAGTGTAGAGAAAATCGGTTTGAAAGGCAAGGCGGCGATGAGAACCATTCCGCGCTGGAGCCAGGAACTAGCCCTCCAGGATACGCAAACGGTCATCCAACGAGGCCGCAGGAAAAGAAAATAGCAGGGGTGGCTGGGATGATTCCTATTGCGCGCGTCCACCGAGCACCGCCCGCTTTGATGAAAACTTCTGAATAATCTTGTGTGCGCGGTGCGCGAGCACGGGAATCGTCCCAGCCACCCCATCCGCTACGTTCCCATTTCCCACGAGGCCAGATACTTCTCCTGCTCCTTGGTCAGCTTGTCGATGGACATGCCCATGCCGGCCAGCTTGAGGCGGGCGATCTCTTTGTCAATGACGGTCGGCACTGGATAGACCTTCTTCTCCAGTTTCTTGTGATGCTTGACCAGGTATTCGGCCGAGAGCGCCTGGTTGGCGAAGCTCATGTCCATCACGCTGGAGGGGTGCCCTTCCGCCAACGCCAGGTTGACCAGCCGTCCTTCCCCGAGGAGGCTGATCCGCCGCCCGTTCCGGAGCGTGAACTCTTCCACGCCCGGCCGCACCATGCGGTGCTTCCGGCTCAGCTTTTCCAGCCCGGGGATGTCGAGTTCGACGTTGAAGTGGCCGGAGTTGCAGACGATGGCCCCGTCCTTCATCTTGGCGAAATGCTCGGCGCGGACCACCTTGAGATTGCCGGTCACGGTGATGAAGAAATCGCCCACCGGCGCCGCGGCTTCCATCGGCAGAACCCGATAGCCGTCCATCACGGCCTCCAGGGCCTTCACGGGGTCCACCTCGGTCACGATCACGTCGGCCCCGAGGCCTTTCGCGCGCATGGCCACGCCTCGGCCGCACCAGCCGTAGCCGGCGACCACCACGGTCGAGCCGCAGACCAGCCGGTTGGTGGCGCGGATGATGCCGTCCATGGTGCTCTGGCCCGTGCCGTACCGGTTATCGAACAGGTGCTTGGTCTCGGCGTCGTTCACCGAAATGACCGGAAACTTGAGCACGCGCCGGTCCGCCATGCTCCGCAAGCGAATGACGCCCGTCGTGGTTTCCTCCGTCCCGCCGAGCACGTGCTTGAGCAAGTCCTTCCGCTTCGAGTGCAGCGTGGAGACGACGTCCGCGCCGTCGTCCATCGTGATCTGCGGCTGGTGCCCGATCGCCGACTGGATGTGCCGGTAGTAGGTCTTGTGATACTCCCCCTTGATGGCGAAGACCGCGATCCCGTCATGTTCCACCAGCGAGGCCGCCACGTCGTCCTGGGTGCTGAGCGGGTTTGAGGCGCAGAGCCGGACTTCGGCCCCGCCGGCCTGCAGAGTCTTCACCAGATTCGCGGTCTCGGTGGTCACGTGGAGGCAGGCCGTGACTCGCATCCCGGCCAACGGCCGTTCCCGCTTAAACCGTTTCTTGATCAGTCGGAGCACCGGCATGCTGGCCTCGGCCCACTCGATCTTGAGCTTGCCCTGGGCCGCCAGCTTGATGTCTTTCACGTCGTAATCCACACGAACCTCCACAGTGATGCGTGATGAGTAATCAGTGATGAGTGCTCAGTAAAAGGGGGACGGATTGGAGAATCCGTCCCCCGCAGGTCGTTCGCGTTCCGGCTATTGTTACTTGCCGGCTTCCTTTCTCAGGATCTTCGCCTTGTCGGTCCGCTCCCACGTGAACTCCGGCTCGTTGCGTCCAAAGTGCCCGTAGGCGGCCGTCTTCCGGTAAATCGGCCGCCGCAGCTTGAGGTACTCAATGATGCCGCGCGGGGTCATGGGGAAGTGCCTGCGCACCAGCTTGTCAATGACCTCGATCGGCACCTTTTCGGTGTCCTTGGTGTGAATCAAAATCGAGACTGGGTCGACGACGCCGATGGCATAGGCCAACTGAATTTCGCACTTGTCGGCGAGGCCCGCGGCGATGATATTCTTGGCGATGTACCGGGCCATGTAGGAGGCTGATCGGTCCACCTTGCTCGGGTCCTTGCCGGAGAAGGCCCCGCCGCCGTGGCTCCCCACGCCGCCGTAGGTGTCCACGATGATCTTGCGACCGGTCAGCCCCGTGTCCCCCATCGGCCCACCGGTCACGAACCGCCCGGTCGGGTTGATGTAGTACTTGACGCTGACGGGGTCGAAGATCTCTTTCGGCATGACCGGCTTGATCACATGCTCGATGACGTCCCGCTCGATCTTCTTGCTGGTGACGTCGGGGTCATGTTGGGCGGATACCACGATGGTATCGACCCGGACCGGTTTCCCGTTGCGATACTCCACCGTGACCTGGGACTTGCCGTCCGGGCGGACCCAAGGGAGGATGTGCTTTTTGCGGACTTCCGCCAATCGCTTGGTGAGACGGTGGGCCAGGACGATGGGCATGGGCATCAGCTCCGGCGTTTCGTTCGTCGCATAGCCGAACATGAGGCCCTGATCGCCGGCCCCGCCGGAATCCACGCCCATGGCGATGTCGGGAGATTGATTGTGGATCGAGGTGATGACCGAGCAGGTATGGTAATCAAACCCCCACGAGGCGTCCGTATAGCCGACATCTTTGATCACTTGGCGGATGATGTCCGGAATCTCGACATAGGCTTTGGTGGAAATCTCCCCGGCGACGAAGGCGATGCCGGTCGTCAGGATCGTCTCGCACGCCACCCGGCAATGCTTGTCTTTGGCGATGATGGCGTCCAGGATGCCGTCTGAAATCTGATCGGCGATCTTGTCCGGATGCCCCTCGGTGACCGATTCGGACGTGAACAGGTAATTTTTGGGACTCATTGCTCCCTCGTGTTAGTGACCAAGCCTTCCAGGGTTGGAACTGCAACGACACCTGCATTCGCCGAGTGGGTCAGGAGAGTGTGGCGTCGGCCGCAAGCCGTACGGTTGGGCTCTTCTACATACAACCAGAAGTACTCGATTGTCAATGGCAAATCCGCTTCGTCCGGTCGGCCGACGCAGGGTCTGATTGCTTGACACTGCTTCGATGCGGCTTGTAAGATAGCATGATTTTTCAGGTCTTAGCGCGTGATGTCGGCCTTGCCTCCCAAATTTCGGCGGGGGCGAGTTGTTGGGCGCGAGTTCCAAATCCCGTCGGCGTGGTCTCTCGCACGGGAAGAGGTGGGTTTGTCCTCAGTCAGCCTGAGCGAGCAGAGGTGATCGGTCGCAATGAACGGAGAACGCCAGGTCTTGGTTGAGAAGGAAGCAGCGCCCGTGGCAACTCCCAAGCTGGGGTGGGAGGAAATCTCGGCCGAACTCGCCGGGTTTTTCGCCTCGATCAAGCTGGCCATGTTTCTGTTTATCGTGCTGGCGATGACCGCCACGATCGGGACGGTGATCCAGCAGGGCGAGCGCCCCGATGTGTACATCAAGGAATACGGCGAGGAGGCGTACCGCTGGTTTCTTCGCCTCGGCTTCACCGACGTCTACCATACCTGGTGGTTCACCAGCCTGCTGGCTCTCCTGTGCATCAACTCCTTGACCTGCTTCTACAAACGATTCCCGGCTATCTGGCGATCGATGATGCAAGACAAGGTGAACGTAGCCTTGCCCTTCATCACGAGCATGAAGCACAACGCCGAGATTCGGGTTGCCGGCACGAAAGAAAGGGTAGCCGAAGGAATGGTCCACATGCTGGCCGAGAAGGGCTACCGCGTCCTGGTCAAGAATGACCCGCAAGAAGTGACGCTCTACGCGACGAAGGGAATCATGGGCCGCGTGGGCGCGCACATGGCCCACCTGAGCGCCACCGTGATCGTGTTGGGCGGGCTCATCGGCAGTTACTGGGGCTTTCAGGAATTCGGCGTCTGCCTGGAGGGGCAAACCTACCATATCCCGAAAGGCAATTTTGACCTGCGCATAGACAAGTTCTGGATCGACTATCACGACAACGGCGCCGTGAAGTCCTATAACAGCACGCTGACCGTCATTGACCATGACAGGCCGATGACCACCAAGACGATCACGGTCAATGATCCCCTGGTGTATAAGGGCATCTGGTTCTATCAATCCAGCTATGGGGATGCGTGGGACCGGGTCGAGGTGGCTCGGATCAACATCAAAGAGAAGGAAACCGATCGGGTGCTGAAGACGGTGGATCTGGAGTGGCAGAAAGAGGTCACTGTGGATCACCTTGGTCTCAAGCTCGCCCTGACCGACTTCGTGGCCGACTTCAGTTTCAATTCCAGCGAGAAAAAGGTGTACTCCAAGTCGGTGGAACATGCGAACCCCGCGGTCAGGCTGGCGATCCAGGAGCGAAAGACTCTGCGAGCCACGCCGTGGATCTTCTACCATTATCCCGATCTGTTCGATATTCAGGGGTCCCGGTACCGGTTCGAGCTGGTCGGCTATCAACCCATGAAATTCACCGGCCTGCAAATCAACAAGGACCCCGGCGTCAACATCGTGTGGGTGGGCTCGACCATGATCGTGGTAGGGATAACCCTCTCCTCGTTCATTTATCACCGAAGGCTGTGGGCCAAGGTCATTCCGCACGACGCCGGCGCGACGGTTCATCTCGGGGGCAACTCCCACAAAAGCCAGATTGATTTCCAGAAAGAATTTCGCAAGCTGACGGAGCGCATCAAGACGATCAATACGTGAAGCGTCGTTCGTGAAGCGAAAGATGGATTGGACGTAGCTCCGGTCATTTCACGTTTCACGCTTCACGTTTCACGCTTCACGGAGGGAACCATGCTTCGGTCGTTGTTCCTGTTCGACATGACATTCTGGCTCTACCTCGCCGCCTTGGGGCTCTACGTGGGCTACGTCTTGGCACGGCGGCCCGGCCTGCAGTTCGCCCTCGCCGGCCTTCCCACGGCCGGCCCGGAGGGGGAAAGCGGATGGGCGACCCAGATCGGCCAGGTGGCCACGATCGTGACGATCTTTGGATGGGTGGTCAATACGCTGGCGTTGCTCACACGCGCCTACGAACGCCTGCAGCTCTCCGGCACGTTTGCGCCCTGGTCCAACCAATTCGAGGCGATGGCATATGTCTCCTGGGCCATCATTCTGGGCTATGTCCTGCTCGAGTTTCGGTACCGCATCAAGGCAATCGGCGCCTTCGTGGTCGGCATCGGCTTCATCGCCATGGGTGCCGCCTCGTTGCTGCCGTACCGGTATCAGACCGCCGAGCCGCTCGTGCCGGCGCTGAACAGTTATTGGATTTACATCCATGTCTCGGTCACGCTGACCAGCTACGCGGCGTTTGCAATGGCCGGCGGGTTGGGGATCATGTACCTGCTCAAGGAACGGGCCGAACAGCGCGGCAACCGGTCCGGCGTTCTTGCGGCGTTTCCGGACTTGGAGACCATCGACGAGCTGGGGTACAAGGCCATCATGGTGGGCTTTCCCCTGCTGGCCTTCGGCATCATTCTCGGGGCGATGTGGGCGAACTACGCCTGGGGCGGCTACTGGAGCTGGGATCCGAAAGAAACCTGGTCCTTGATCGTCTGGCTGATTTATGGCGCCTATGTCCATGCGAGGATGAACCGAGGATGGGAGGGCCGCCGCGCCGCCATTTATGCCATCTTCGGGTTCCTGATGGTCATCTTCTGCTTCTGGGGCGTGAACTTTCTCTTGTCCGGCTTACACGCCTATGCGTGACGCGTGAAGCGTGACGAGTGACGCGTGAAAGGTATGGCTGAACAGACCATAGCAGAGCGGACGCAAGAGGAAGCCCCGGCGGCACGATCGAGGATCATGATCGCCCTGGCGGCTCTGGCCATTCTGGCTTTCGCCTTTGGCGTGGTCTGGCTGCAGAGTTCGAAATACGAGCCTCTCACGGTGGGCAAGATCGCGCCGGATTTTGAGCTCCCTGACCTGAACGACAAGGCCATTCGCCTGTCGGACTTCCGCGGCAAGGTGGTGTTTCTCAATTTCTGGGCGACCTGGTGCAAGCCGTGCCGCGAGGAGATGCCGTCCATGGAGGTGCTGTACAAGAACTTCGAGCAAGACGGTTTGGTCGTGCTGGCGGTCAGCATCGATCGGGTCACGACGAAAAAGGATATCCCGCCCTTCGTCAAGGGCCTGAACCTGACGTTCCCCGTCCTCGTGGACTCCTGGGGGCAAACCGACAAGCGCTACAAGCTCATGGGAGTCCCCGAGACCTACATCATTGATCAGCAGGGCGTTCTCCGAGAAAAAGTGATCGGCCCCAGGGACTGGACCGTGCTGAACAATCTTCAGGTCATCACCGGGTTGCTGAAATCCGGCTCCCAGTCTGCGCAGACGGCTCCGCCGGCCACGTGATGGGTATGTGAATATGCGGGGATGGAATCTTCAGGCCGGCCTGCTGGGGTGCCTGCTGGTGGCCGGCGCCGGATGCGAGGCCGCGCACACCGAGCCCTCTGCCGAGCCGTCGGTGGAGGCAACCCCCATCCAGGAGCGCGCGGGGCTGAGAGTCGGCTCACCCGCTCCGAATTTCCAGCTCTGGAACCTCGACGGCAAGCCCGTCTCCCTGTCGCAGTATCACGGCAAGGTGGTGTTCATTAATTTCTGGGCCACCTGGTGTGGGCCGTGCCGGGTAGAGATGCCGGCGATGGAATTGCTGTATCGAGAGTTCAACCGCAATGATTTTGAGATTCTGGCGGTCTCCACCGATCCCAGGGGCCTGGCGGTGACGCGACCGTTTCAGGAAGAATTAGGCTTGACGTTTCCCATCCTCCACGATTCGGATTTTCGCGTCGGCATCGCCTACGGAGCCAGAACGCTGCCCATGACCTTTCTGGTGGATCGTCGCGGCATCATCACGCACCGCATCTTCGGAGCGCGGGACTGGCAAAGCCCGGAAGCGCGCCAGCTCATCCAGAAATTGTTGAAGGCCCGGTAAGCGTGGGCGAATCCATCCAGCAGATCTCCCTCTTCGCTGCGTTTACGGCTGGCTTCCTGTCGTTCGTCTCTCCCTGCGTGCTCCCCCTCGTCCCGTCCTACCTCTCGTATATCACCGGCCTCACGCTGGATCAGCTGTCGGACGCCGCCGAGCGGCATCGATTTCGGAAGGCCATCGTTGTGAACTCGCTGCTCTTCATCGCGGGGTTCTCAGGCGTGTTCATCGCGTTCGGGGCATCGGCCAGCCTGATCGGCCAGATGCTGATCGTGTACCAAGACCATCTGCGGAAACTGGGCGGCTTGCTCATTGTGGTCTTCGGGCTGTACCTGCTGGGGGTGCTGAAGCTGAATTTTCTGACCACCGAAAAGCGCCTGCACTTCAAGAGCCGCCCCGTCGGCTACCTGGGATCGCTGCTGATCGGCGTCGCGTTTGCAGCCGGGTGGACCCCCTGCGTGGGACCGGTGCTGGGGACCATCTTGCTGTACGCAAGCACGACCGACGCCTTGACTGATGGGGTGACGCTCCTGGCCTCCTACTCGCTGGGGTTGGGCCTGCCGCTGTTCGCGACGGCATTGGGAGTGGATCGCTTCCTGGCGTACTTCAAACAGGTCCGGGCCTATCTCTGGGGTGTGTCGGCCGTGAGCGGAGCCTTTCTGGTGATGGTCGGTGTCATGATCTACGCCAACTCGCTCACTCTGATCACGAGCTTCCTTGAGCGGTATGGCATCGGTTGGTATCTGGGACAGTAACCTCTTCGACCCATGCAGGCATTAGCGGACCCCAAATCGTACGATGTGCTCGTGGTGGGCATGGGCCCGGCCGGCGCGACCGCCGCTTACGAGCTCAGCCGCGCCGGCATGTCGGTGCTCGGGCTCGAGAAACAATCCCATCCGCGTTATAAGGTGTGCGGCGGGGGGTTGTCGGTCCGCATCGACCAAATCCTGGAGTCGGATTTTAAAGCGGTCGTCGAGCACACGATCTACGGCGTCCAGTTTACGTATGCGGGCGAGGAGCCGTTCCTCATCGAGTCTCCCAGCCCGATCGCCTACATGGTGATGCGGGACCGGTTTGACTATCTGCTGGTCGAGAAGGCCCGCCGGGCGGGCACCGAAGTGCATGAAGATGAGCAAGCGGTCGGCTTCGTCCAGTTGCCGGACGGGGTGGAAGTGATCACGGACAAGGGACGATACCGGACCAAGGTCCTGATCGGCGCGGACGGCGCGAACAGCATCGTCGCCCAACGCCTTTTCCCTCAGCGGCGTCTGGGCAAGAGGCCCAGTTTGGAAAGTGAAATCGGGATCGGGCAGGCACCGGTGTATCCGGGTGAAGGGAAGGTCCTGATTGATCTGGGAGCCACCGAGAGAGGCTATGCCTGGATTTTCCCCAAGAAAGAACGCCTCTCGATCGGCGTCGCGGAGTTCCGCGGGCGGGCCTCCAGCCCGAAGGGCGTGTTCGACCGATTCATTCGCGATGAAAAAGGACTGGCCAGCATGACGGTGCCCCGGCCTGCCGGGCACCCGTTACCTCTCTATAGCACTCGCGACATGGCGGAGCCGAACGGACTGGTGAGGCATCGGGCCTTGCTCGTCGGCGACGCAGGACACCTGGTTGACCCGCTGTTCGGGGAAGGCATCTATTACGCGGTTCGATCGGGACAGATGGCGGCGGCCAGCGTGCTGGGGTCGTTTCACGATCGGCGGCGGAGCTTGCTGGATTACGAGCTGGCGGTCATGCGCGAGATCTACGCCGAGTTCCGGGTCGCGTCACGGGTGGCCAGGATTGTGTACACGTTCCCGCGCCTTTGCCACCGCCTCATGCATCGGTACCAGGAGGTGATCAACCTCTATTATGAGGTGCTTCAGGGAAGGGAAACCTACCAGACCTTCTTCCGCAAAGCGAAAGGGGTCGTCAAAGCCTCGTTCCGCGAACTTCTCCGCGAAACCTTCTCGCTCGGCTAATGGCCTGCAGCAGGCAGCAAATAGCCAACAGTTGAACGGTGCTGAATGGAGAGTGAGGGGTGCTGCTCGATCGTCAGCACGCAACGCCGAGCCGGCAGAGTGTCGGCTGCGGAGCAATCACGCCGTTGGAAGTGCTCCGACGCGAGGTGACGGGGGCGACCACTGGGGGCTGGCTTGAGACCTGGGCCTGGGAACCGGTGGCCCGCGAGAGGGCGACCGGAGCGGCGCCGTTCGGCTGGGCCTCGGACAGGGTGACCGCCTCGGCGGGCCGTCTCGAGTTCAACTCCGCGAGCAGGCGTCGGCTCTCCTTTGCATATTTGTTCGGATACCGTTCAGCCAGCAGCATCGCCTTCTCTCGCGCCCAGTCGTCTGCTCCCAGATCATTGTAGGTGAGGGCCAGGTAGTAAAGCGCGTCGGCCGCTACGTCCATCTCCGGATATTGCGTGAGAATGGTTTCGAAACGGTGGGAGGCCGCCAGGTAGGCTTCCCTCCGATAATAGAACTGGCCGACCAACAAGTGGGCCTGGGCGATCAGTTCGTGACAGGCGTGAATCCTGTCCGTAGCTTCCGCCTCGTGCCGACTGCCTGGGTAGTCTTTGAGGAGCTTCTGGAACGCCTCCAGTGCCTTGTGCACCGGTTCAGGGTCGCGGTCCACCGTTTTCACCCTCTTGAAATGGCTCTCGCCGAGCTTGAACTGGGCGTACGGAGCCAGGACGTGAACGCGGTGAAGGTCCAGGAAATGCTGATACTCGATAATCGCTTCGGGGTAGTCTTCTTTTTCAAAGAAGGCCTCGGCCCGTTTCATGATGACGTTCGGATCGTAGTTTTTTTCGATCGTGTCGCCGATGAAAATCTGTTCATCGGTGCCGCTCAGGGATTTTGCGCCGGGCGCAGACGGCTTGGGCGCGCTGGAACACCCAACGGTCAGACTCAGTACCATTGCGAACAGCAGGAGATTTCTCATGGTAGGATGCCTCGCGACTGGTTCGGAGCCCTGGGCAAATTTCCGACACGGTAGCAAATTCGGTCACGAAATGCAACTACGATTGACGCTTAGGGGAGGGCGACCTATAATCCCCGCCGGTACGCAACGCAGGCCCTTTCGATACATAACACCGGTGTAACAAGACGGACATGCCAGCGTCACGGACACCGGGCAGAAAACAGTGCCACTTCACCCTGACGACAATGGAGGACCGTGCGTCGAAGCAGGATCGTCGGAACCGGCTCCTATATTCCTGTGAGGGCGGTCAGTAATGGCGAGGTGAGCCAATCGCTTCGCCTCAATTCTGACGCCGTCTACCGACGCACAGGCATTCGGGTCCGTCACTGGGCCAGCGACGAGCAGGCGACCTCGCATCTGGCGGAAGAAGCCGCTCGACGGGCAGTCGAGGCCGCGGGAGTGAACGCCTCGTCGGTGGATGCCATCTTGATCTCCACGACCTCGCCGGACATGGCGTTCCCTTCCACCGCCTGTCACGTGCAACGGAGCCTGGGCGCATGTGGTGCTGCGGCATTTGATCTGGCCGCCTCCTGTTCAGGGTTTCTCTACGGCCTTTCGATGGCGGACCGTCTGATCCGGAGCGGGCAGTTCTATTGCTGCCTGGTCGCGGCGGCGGAGGTCAAGTCCAGATTCCTCGACCTGCAGGATGCCGCAACCGCGATTCTCTTCGGGGATGGGGCGGGGGCGGCCATCCTCGTGGGGGATGACGCCGACGCACCTGGACTGCCGCACATCATGGGCGTTCACCTGTACGCCGACGGAGCCCGACACGGCCTCATTCGGGTACCGGCGGGTGGGTCTCGACAGCCGTCCAGCCTACAGACCGTCCAAGGGCGATTGCATGCCATTCGCATGCAGGGAGGACCTCTCTATCGGGTCGCGGTCAAGCGGCTGGCCGAGGCGGTGAAGGACCTCTTCAAAGAGTTCGGCGTTGGCGTGGACGATCTGGGGCAGGCCATCTTCCATCAGGCCAACGGCCGACTTCTAACGGCGTTAGGCAGCCGGCTGGGGATCCCTCCGCAGAAACTCTTTTCGGTGATCGAACAGTTCGGCAATACCTCCTCGGCGTCCCTGCCGATTGCATTGGATCAGGCGGTCAGGAACGGACGTGTTCGCGCCGGGGATCTGGTCCTGCTCGGGACGTTCGGGGGAGGGCTCACGTGGGCGACAGCCCTGTTACGCTGGTAGTCGATTCAGAGGAGCGTGTGACACTATGTTCGGTCTGATCCCACAAGAAGCCGCATTTTTCGAGCTGTTTCGGCGAGCCGCCCACAACATGATTGAGGGCAGTCGGTTGCTCAAGGGCATGATGGAGGACTTTCGAAATCCGGTGGAGCAGGCCCGTCGCATCAAGGACGTTGAACATATCGGGGACGGGATTACCCATGACATCGCGCTCAAACTCAACCAGACCTTTATCACCCCGCTCGATCGCGAAGATATCTACGGGCTGGCCAGCGCCCTCGACGACATTCTGGACCTGGTTGAGGCGGTGTCCGATCGGTTTGTGGTGTTTAAGGTGAGTCGGCCGACCGAGGCATCCATCAAGCTGGCCAATATTCTGTATCAGTCGGCTGTAGCGGTCGGCACCGGCATTGATCTGCTGGGCAAACAGCATGCCGCGATTACCGAATGCTGTGTGCAGGTGAACAGCCTGGAAAACGAAGCGGACCGGGTGACACGGGATGCGATTTCTACCCTGTTCGAGGAGGAAAAAGATCCCATTGCGGTCATCAAATGGAAAGAAATTTACGAGAATTTCGAAGAGGGCACGGATCGCTGCGAGGATGTGGCCAACATTCTCGAACGCATCGCGTTGAAGCACTTCTGACGACACCTGCCGGATAGCCGGCCGCCGCGCCATATCTGATCGATCATCTGAACCCAATGCGGAAGGGGCTCATGAGGGTGATCCATGTCTGACCTCACCGGGATGCTGTTGCTGGTGGTCGCGCTCGCGCTGCTCTTCGACTTCACGAATGGCTGGCACGACAGCGCCAATGCAATCGCCACCGTCGTCTCGACTCGCGTGTTGAGCCCTATGACCGCGGTGTTGATGGCCGGGCTCTTAAACGTGGCCGGCGCGTTCATGTCCACCGCGGTCGCCAGGATGGTCGGCGCTGGCATCGTGGATCCCGGCGCCGTGACGCAGGGCATGGTTGCCTCCGCGTTGGGCGGGGCGATCCTGTGGAACCTGTGCACCCTCATGATGGGGCTACCCACCAGTTCATCCCATGCCTTGATCGGGGGACTGGTGGGATCCGCGCTGGTGCATGGCGGCGTGGCGGTGGTCAAATTCTCAGGGCTGCGGTCCGTCCTGGAGGCCATGATCCTCTCGCCGCTGTTCGGGTTCGTGATCGGACTGGCGCTGATGGTGCTGATTACCTGGACATTCTTCCGTGTTCCGCGGAGCTTTGCGACCTGGTTGTTCAGCCGCCTGCAACTCGTCTCGGCCAGCTTCATGGCGTTTAGCCACGGGGCCAATGACGCTCAAAAAGCCATGGGCATCATTACGCTGGCATTGCTGTCGTCAGGACAGATCACGAGCCCGGAGGTCCCAGCCTGGGTGATTGCGGTCTGCGCCCTCGCGATGGGCCTCGGCACCGCGATCGGGGGGTGGAAGATCGTCCGGACGCTGGGGATGCGTATCTTGACCTTGGAGCCGGTGCACGGCTTTGCGGCGGAGACGGGCGCGGCGGCCGTACTGCTGGCGACGGCGCATATCGGCTTGCCGGTCAGCACCACCCATACGATCACCTCGTCTGTGATGGGCGTGGGGGTGGTGAAGCGGTTCTCGGCGGTTCGTTGGGGGGTCACCGCCCGGATCGTGTACGCCTGGGTGTTTACGCTTCCCGGCGCGGGCCTCCTGGCGGCGCTGATCTACGTTGGGTTTTCCCGATGGAGTTGAGTGACCTGCTCTGACTGTCTCACTGCTGGCAGCCGCACCACGAAGCGGCTCCCGACCGGCAGGTTCCCCTCCACCCACACCTGCCCTCCATGTCCCTCCACGATGTGCTTGACGATCGCCAAGCCCAGGCCGGTGCCGCCCAGCTCCCGTGAGCGCGCTTTGTCGACTCGGTAAAACCGCTCGAACACGCGAGGTCGATCCGCTTCGGGAATTCCCAGGCCCGTGTCGGTCACGCTGAGTTCGACCGTGCCGCGATCGGGATCGTCCGCCATTCGGCCGGCAATTTGTATGGACCCGTTCGGAGGAGTGTATTTGACGGCGTTGTCGAGGAGATTGGTCATGACCTGCACCAGCCGGTCTTCATCGCCGAGCACCGGGGGCAGGATTCCGGGCACATCAACGGTCACGCTGTGGTTCTTTTTATCCGCCAGCGGTTTAATCGAGGCCATGGTGCGCTCCACAACCGCCTGCAGGCGGACGGGATCCCGCTTGAACAAGATCTCCCCAGATTCGATCTGTGACAACTGCAACAGGTCCTCCAGGATCAGATTGAGGCGGTCACTCTGTTTGAGGATGATGTCCAAGAAACGAACCGCGTTTTGCGGGTCGTCTTTGGCGCCGTCCAGCAGCGCCTCGACATAGCCCTTGATCGAGGTCAACGGTGTGCGCAGCTCGTGAGAGACGTTGGCGACGAAGTCCTTCCGAACTTTCTCCAGCCGGCGCAGCGCAGTGATGTCGCGGAACACGAGCACGACGCAGGCCTCGTTTTCTCGCTGGCCACCGGCGACCGAAGCTTCGACTCGCACAGTTCGGCCGCTTGCGGCCATCGTGAGCTCGCCGCCGCAGTTTTGTCTGGTCTCCAGGACCCGAGCAGCCAGCTCGTTCAGCTCGTGATGCCGGATGACTTCCCAGTGAGCTCGACCTCGTGCCTCGGCGCCGTGCACCATGAACATCTGTTCTAGGGCCGGGTTGACCTGCAGAACTTTCCCTCGGCAGTCCAGAACCATGACGCCTTCCACCATCGAAGTGAGCATGGCGAGCAGTTGCGCGCGGTCTTCAGAGACTTCGCGAATTTTGGCTTCGAGTTGGTCCGCCATCTGATTGAGGGTCGCTGCCAGCACGCCCACCTCGTCGCGTGACGTGGTGTGGATGCGTTGTCCGAGGGCGCCGGTGGCCAGTTGTCGGGCCACGGCGGCCATGTCCGACAAGGGCCGCGTCAACCCTCTCGCGAGCAGCACGCTGAGCGCCACTGAGACCACGAAGGCCAGGCCGAACGCAATGCCCACGGCGCGCTCAAGGTCGCGAATCCTGGCTTCCAGGGCGGTCAGGGGGAGCGCCAGTCTCACGATGCCACTGACCCGAGCGCCTGAGGTGATCGGAAGGGCCAGATAGTGCATCCGCTGCCCGAGCGTCGCGCTGAGCCTGATGTCGGTCCCGCGTCCGGTGGCCATGGCCTGCATCACTTCCGGACGCGCCCGGTGGTTCTCCAGTCGCGACACGGCATCGTCTGGCGTGTCGCTGTCGGCCAGCACGGTCCCGTCCGGGGCAATGACCGTGACCCGCGCGCGGGCCTCGCGGCTCAGTTCGCGCGCCATGGACTGGATCTCCTGCGATGGAACGGATTGGCCGGCGCCGGATTTCGCGAGGAGCGGTTGCAACGAGAAGGCGGCGAGGTTGGTTCGAACTTCCAGAGCTTCGAGTACGCGGGACAGTTCAACCCGTTCGATTGAGCGGAAGGCCAGCCACCCGGCGACGGTCATCCCCAATGTGACGGCCAGAAGAGCGCCAAGGGTGACTTTCCACCGGATCGACAGCGTCATCGTAACAGTGATGAGCGATGAATGATGAGCGATGAGTGATGAGTCATGAGACGCGAGAAGGTCGGCTTCGCACGGGAGATCTTCTTACACGACGTTCAGCATTCATCACTCAGCACTCATCACTGCTCTTTGAGCTTGTAGCCGAGCGACTTGACCGACACGATGGCCTCGTTGAGCAGGGGGATCTTCTGCTTGAGCCGCCGGATATGCACGTCCACCGTCCGGGTCGTCCCGTAATAGTCGTATCCCCAGACGGAGTTCAGCAGCACGTCGCGAGTCATCACGCGGCCGGGATTCCGCAGCAGGTGTTCCAGTAACCCGAATTCTTTCGCCGTCAGCGGGACGTCGCGACCGTTCGCTTTCACCTCGTGACGCGCAAGGTCCAGGACCAGCGGCCCGTACGTGTAGCGCGACGGCTCCTCCTGCTTCCGCTCCAGCCTGCGGAACAAGGCCTTCACGCGGGCCACGAGCGACTTCGGGCTGAACGGTTTGGTAACGTAGTCGTCCGCCCCTAGCTCCAGGCCGATGACCATGTCGGATTCTTCCGCTTTGGCAGTGAGCATAATAATGGGCGTCATGGAGGTGTGCGGATCTGCCCGGATCCTCTTGCAGACCTCCAGCCCGTCCATTTCGGCCAGCATCAGGTCCAGAATCACAAGGTCGGGATGCGCGTCATGTACCTGCCGGAGCCCCTCCTGGCCGGTGGTCGCGGTGCAGGTCCGGAACCCTTCCTTTTCCAGATAGAGTTTGACCAACTCGAGGATGTCCTTCTCATCCTCGACGATCAGGATCTTCTTGCCCGCCGCAGGTGTCATCTGAACGACAGCGTAAAGGGTGGGGTGAGAGGTGTCAAGGGGCGCACGGCGCGATGAATAAAGAGCGCCACGCTTGTGCGCGCCGCCGAGACGGTGCGGCGGCCGGGCTCTTTCAGGTGGCCTCGGCTGACGAACGTCGGGAGCGTGCATCACGGCAGTCGAACCGCTTACGCGCGTGCTCGCCTAGCTTCTGTAGCTACCGGGAGCATGGCTGCGGTGCCCCCCATCCCCCGAGGCGGGGGTTCTCCGATCCGCGCTTGCCTGGTCATGCAGACAAGCGCGGTCGGCCCTCGCTCATGCTCCCGCTACACACATCAGCACGGCTCCCACGCGATGGCGCTCTAACGACTGCCGTGATGCACATGATCTTACATCCCTTCCATCTGAGCCTTGCCGAGCCTTAGCAATTGAAGAGTCAACAGGCCGCCTGGCCATGGTCGTTCTTCATCAGCCATGGGATCCTGCTCAGCAACGGGTTCCGGCGCATTCTCACGGAAGCCCTGCCAGTTGTCACACTTTACAGCATTCCTTTGCCACCCATCTGCTTGAGGACAGCTACGATATTAGGACCATCCAGGAACTCCTCGGTCACAAGGATGTCAGTACCACGATGATCAGCCCACATTATTCATGACGGTTCGTCGCGAAAACGTGGAGACGCGTTGTGAGACGGACAAGCGCAGTCGCAAGGGAGGGAGGCGTACTCTCTGCAGTACGTTGACCGACTGAGCGGCGAGCAGGCCCGTCGCAGCAGCGTATCCGCGTTTGTAGTAGAAGCGTTCATGAACAATGCGGGCTAGACCCACGTGTTGAACCGGGGCGGCAAAGGCGTGCGAAGTCCCGTAGACTCGCTCTGAGGCCCGGACTGACCCGGGATCTTATGCGGAACCAGATAAGATTCCCGCTGAACAAGGCGCGGCTGAGGGAAAGTCATATCACAAGCGAGCTTATGCAGTCGTATTGCTAGGAAACTGACAGGGGCTTATACTGCTGTCGGACCCATCCGGGGTCTTATACAGAACCAGATAATCCATAGTTGGCCGTCAGAAAACATAGGGAGAGCCCATGACGCCTGAAGAGCTGAAGGCTGTGCTAACAGCCGTGCTGGACCATTCCGCGGGCATGACCGTCTGGCAGATCTTCGCGCTTGTAGCCGCCTCCGCAGTGGCTGCCTTCTTCGGCGCCTATCTCAGCGAAAAGGCAAGGTCTGTGGCAACGAAAGAAGACATCGCGGAGATAACGTCCAAAATTGAAAACGTAAAGCGCTCCGTTGACGCGATCAGGACAGTCGACGTCACAAAATACCAACTGAAATATGAAGCGTGTTTAGAGGCACTGCGGATCATCGACGCACATCTCAGCCATTCGTTGGCCCCGCCCCCTGACGGCAAACTTGCGAAGCAACACGCATCTACGGAAGAAGTTAGGAGCTGCCACAGCAGGCTGGTGCTTGCTTGCGAGAGCACCGAATTGATTGAGCAATTTGCGCGCATCATGTTCAAGCCACGAACGGAAGAGGAAACGAACGTCCCCCCGACAGACAAGTTGAATACATTTCGTAATCTAGTGCGCAAAGAACTGGGCTTCGGCAACCCTTTAAACCTTGATAGGGAAAGAGCGTGGTTCGGACACGTCATCAGCGAAAAGAACTGACGGCCAACAAGGCGTTCCACCGGACGGTCCTCGCCCTGCGGGCTCGGCCCGCCGGTGAACGCCGGCGTTAGGCGAGAGAACGGTTAGAGACAAAGAGTAAATGCCAACAGTACGCACGGTAGGCGCGTACCGATTGTTCTTCTACGCGAGCGACCGCGATGAACCGCAACACATTCACGTCGAGCGTGAGGACAAGATCGCCAAGTTCTGGCTCGATCCCATCAGGTTGCAAAGAAGTGGTGGGTTTAATCGAGCAGAACTCAGTCGAATCCACAAAATCATCAGGGATCAACACACACTGCTAATGGAGGCTTGGAATGAATACTTCAGGAGTTGACCTTGAAGTTCCACGTGCCGAAGCCGTAACCGTAACTAAAGACACCTTAGTTGTGGAGCTGAGTGATGGCCGGACCATCTCGGTTCCCCTAGCTTGGTTCCCCAGACTACTCCATGCAACTCTGGACGAACGAAATAATTGGAGATTAATTGGTAAGGGCCATGGGATTCATTGGGAGGATCTTGATGAAGATATCAGTGTTGAAGGTCTATTGGCCGGAAAACCTTCTGGCGAGAGTCAAGTCTCATTCAAGAAATGGCTTGAGTCACGCACATCTCGCCTAACAAGGCGCTCCAGCCGACGCAGTAAACTGGGCGGCTGATGCCGCCCCGTTAGGCTACTCCAAGGCGGCGCAGTGACGATTCTTTTTCCCGCCATCTTGCCGCCAAGGATGATTTCTTGACATACCATATTAGATATCCCTACACTGCGGGATGTGGCAGATCGAGGAGCATCGCCGGGTGGAAAAACAACTCGATGCTGTGCCTCGTGAAATCTTGAAGCGATACGAGAAGTGGAAAGACATTGCCATGATCTCCGGTCCGCCTGGCTTGAGATTGATCAAAGGATTTCATGATGAAGCCCTGCATGGGGAATGGCAGGGATATCGATCGTCTCGCTTGGGGGCAAAATACCGGGTGATTTATCGAGTGATTCCCGGACAGTCCTTGTTTCAGGTGGTTCACATCACGCCACATGATTATCGGAGAGTCTAAGATGAAGACCTTTCGTCCGGCGCGAAAGCGCATCACCGTCTCCGTGGGGGAGTCGGTTCGCATCATTCGAGAGTTACAGGGGTACAGCCAGAATGCGTTGGCCAGTCTAACGGGCATTCCTCAGGCCACCCTCTCCGCGAGTGAGAATGATCGCGTCCGGCTTGGCGTCGAGCGAGCCAAGATTCTCGCGCGAGCCTTGAAGTGCCATCCGGCGGTCTTAGTCTTCCCGGGATGGGAAGTTGGCCGCGACTCAGCCGCCTAATCTGGCGATGGAGCAGACCAGCGACCGCTGGCCGTTCATCGCCAAGGCGTTCGTTGGATGCGACCGAAGGAGAGCCTCGTGCAACAACGAGATTGGTCGGCGAAAAAGGCGAGAGAGAAGTTCCCGACTCTACTGCACGGCAGGTAATCCAGCCGTTGCCCAGGCTGTCGTTCATCCGGTGGGCCGGGGCGCGCTACTTCCAGTACTCGATGTGAAAGGCCACATGTCGGCGGATCACCCGGAAGTCGGATTCGTCACAGGTGATAAGCGTGGCGCCGAGGCTCCGGGCTGTCAAGGCGATCAGGACGTCCAGGACGAGTTCCCGGACCTTGTGTGGGTCGTAATGCTCCCGTTTCCTGATCAGGGCCAGCACTTCTGCAGCGTGGAACCACTCGCTTTGGGTGGGCGTGAGGACCTGACACCGACGGTGCAAATCCCGCACGAAGCGCTGCTCCAGGCTGGTTCGGGCTCCCCTGAGCAGTTCATGCAGCACGACCGATGAACAGCGAGGAATCCAGGTAGACTGGAGGAAGCGGAGGGCAAAACGTCCCGTCCGGAAGTTTTCGATGTAGACGGACGTGTCGAGGACCGCGAACTTAGTCTTTGGCAAAGGCATCAGCCGCCCCGACTCCGCTATAGCGTCGGATGACTTGGTCGTGAGCCGCTTTCTCGGTGACCAAGTCCAGCGCTTTCTGCAGGGTCTCGCTGACGGACTTCGCAGCCAATGCCTTTCGGGCTCGTTTCAACTGAACCGGATTGAGCCGGACGGAGACTTGCACGTGTGCCATGAATAGTCCCTCCTGTCAGACAGAATACAGGAATTGTCGGACAATGGCAAGGGCGCGGGGAAGTTCGTCGGTTTAATTCAGTTGACGCAGAGGCCTGTTCTGCCGTAAGGTGTCACCTGCTTTGCGAGGGAATAAGCTGATCGCTGAGGCTGATAGCTGAGAGCGCATAAGGAAAATATGAAGATATATCTGGCCAATCCCAGAGGCTTCTGTGCGGGTGTAGACCGCGCCATCGATATCGTGGAGCTGTCACTCAAGACCTACGGCGCGCCGATCTACGTCCGTCATGAGATTGTGCACAGTCGTCACGTCGTCAATTCCTTGCGTCAAAAGGGCGCCGTGTTTGTGGAAGAACTCAACGAAGTGCCGGATGGCGCGATTGTCATTTTCAGCGCTCACGGCGTGGCCAAGGCTGTCTGGGAGGAGGCCAATCGTCGGCATCTGAAGGTCATCGACGCGACCTGCCCCCTGGTGATCAAGGTCCACAACGAAGTCAACCGGGACTATAACCTGGACTACGAGCTGATCCTGATCGGCCATGACGGACACCCGGAGGTGATCGGGACCCTGGGGCAGATTCCTGATAAGTTCCATCTGGTCTCGTCGGTCAGCGACGTCGAGAAGCTGCATGTCGAAAACCCGCATCACCTCTCGTATGTGACACAGACCACGCTCAGCGTGGATGAGTGCCGGGACATCGTAGAAGCGTTGCACCGACGGTTCCCTGGCATCAAGGGGCCGCATCAGGAAGACATTTGCTATGCGACTCAGAACCGCCAGAATGCGGTGAAGGAGCTGGCCAAGCTGGTGGATGTCATCCTGGTCATCGGTTCGCCCAACAGCTCGAATTCGAACCGGCTTCGCGAGCTGGCGGAGCGCTGCGGTATTCCCTCATACCTCATCGATTCGTCGGCCGATATTAACCCCGACTGGGTCAAGGACGCTCGAGGGGTCGGCATCTCGGCCGGCGCATCCGCACCGGAGGTCCTCGTCACCGAGGTGGTGGAGTACCTGAAGAGTTACGGCGCGGCTGAAGTGGAAGAGTTGACGGTCATCGAGGAAGATGTTGAATTCCTGCTGCCGAAGGAACTGGTGGGCATCAAATCACTTTCCCAGAGTTCGAGCGTCTAGATCCGCCCAACCTGCGTTTCGCTTTTCCCCCTGTTCCGGTTCTCGTGACGCTCTTTTGAGTCCCACCATATCTTGCGGTCGATAGAGCTCTGCTCCCCCTCCTGGTGTGTTTTTCTTTGCTTTTTACGAAACGCTATGTTACAAGGGCCACCGTTGCCTGACGACGCAGGCAAATTCGCGCCGGGACAGACTGGGAGGGTCAGCATGTACCTGAAGTCCTTGGAGCTGACAGGGTTTAAGTCGTTTGCAGAAGCGAAGATTGAATTCCCCACAGGTATCACGGCAGTGGTGGGGCCGAACGGTACCGGGAAGAGCAATGTGGTGGACGCCCTTCTGTGGGTGCTTGGCGAGCAAAGCACCAAGACCCTGCGCAGCGAGCGCATGGAGGATGTCATTTTCAACGGGACCGAGATCCGTAAGCCGCTCGGCATGGCTGAAGTCTCGCTGATCATGAGCGGCATCGAGGATCTGAAGCTGGATGGTATTCCCGCCTTGCCGAATCAACTCAGCGAGTATCACGAGGTGATGGTGACGCGGCGGTTGTATCGGAACGGAGACAGCGAGTACCTGATTAACAAGACCCCCTGCAGGCTGAAGGACATCCGGAGCCTGTTCTTGGACACGCGGGCCGGAAGCAGGGGCCACACCGTGATTGAGCAGGGCCGCATCGAACAGATTTTGAATGCCTCTCCGCAGGATCGTCGTGAGCTGATCGAGGAAACCGCCGGCATCGTCAGGTACAAAAAGCAAAAGGCCGAGGCGCTCCGCAAGTTGGAGTCCACCCACCACAATCTTCTCCGGGTACGAGACATCATTGCGGAGGTGCGCCGGCAACTCAACTCGCTCGAGCGGCAGGCCCGGCAGGCGCGTCTCTATCAGAGCCTCCAGCAGGAGGCCCGGACGCTGGAGATTCGCCTGCTGGCTCGGGAGTACCGCGCACTCCATGGAAGCCACGCGGTGGTCGAGGCCGAGCTGGCTGTGCTGGGGACGAAAGAGGCAAGCCAGATGGCGGAACACGGACGCCTGAGCTGCGACCTTGAAGAAGCCAGGCTCAGGATGACGGCAGCCGATCAATCCGTGCAACGCATCCGGGAAGAGCTGGCCGTCGTGGAGCAGCAGCAGACACAGGCGGTCGCAGCGGTCGAGGTGGAGAGGGGCCGGCTGGGGTTGTACGAACAGCAGCGCGCCGTCGCCGGGGAGGAGTTGGCGCGTCTCGGCCTTGAACGAGAACAGGCCATCCGGGATATGAGCGAGCTTCGGGCGCGGCTGTCCAAGGGAGAAACGGACATGACTGAACGGGCGTGCGCCCTCACGGAGCTGGAAGAAGCGGCGCAGCTCCTGGCAGCCCGGCGAACGGCGCTTGGCGAGGAGGAGGGACAAGCGCGCAGGACGAGCCTGGCCGTCACGGTGCAGGTGACCAACGAAGAGAACGTCTTGACCGGTCTCGATGGTCGGCAGGAAGACGCGCGTCGTCGGGCTGAGCGGCTGGCTGGGGAGCAGGCCGAGATCGAGGCACAACGGGCCGCCGCATTCGAGCGGCTGCGTGAAGTCGTCCAGAGTCGAGAAGACGGTGAACGTCAACAGCGGGAGCTGCAACAACGGCACGAGACAGCCGTGCAGGAAAGCGGGCGCTTGGACGAGCGCCTCCGCGAAGCCGATCGGCTCATCAGCCGTCAGCAGGAAGAGCTGGCGGCCGTCGATTCAAGGCTGCAGGCTCTGCAGGGGATCATCCGCGAAGAAATGGGCTATGGCCGGGAAGGCGAGAGCGAGGCCGCATCGCTCCGAGCCGCCTGCAGGGGGGTACGAGAAGCGGTGGCCGAATGGCTGGTCGTGCCGCCGGGGCTGGAGCGAGCGATTGAGGCGGTCCTGGGCGAGCGAATGCGCGCGTGGCTGGTGGAGGGCCCGTCCCACGCGCGTCCGGCGATCGAGTTTTTGAAAACCAGAGGACTCGGACGCGGAGCCTTTGTGCCGGTGCGCCCCCGGTGGGTGGCCGAATCTGTCGGTCGTCATGCGGACGGATGGTGGCCGGGGCTGAAAGGCACGCCGGGGGTAGTGGGGCGCGTCCGCGACCTCGTGCGTGCGTCGAGTGAGCCGCAGGATCCCCTGGCCTGCTTGTTCGACAGGGTGGTGATCGTGGAGACACTCGACGTGGCCGTCAGGCTGTGGGAGCTGGGCCTGTGGTCGGCTCCGGAAGGGCCGACGCTGGTCACCCTGGAAGGCGAGGTTCTTGATGCCGCCGGTATCATCACGGGAGGAACCACCGGCGAGTCCGGCGGTCTGCTTCAGCGTCGACGGGAGATCCAGGAACTGGAACTAAAGCGGAGGGCCTTGGCCGACGCCATCGAAGACCTGCGGCGAAACCGAGAGCGGTTGTCGGTCGAGAGCGAAGCCAGTCAAGCCGACGGGCAACGCCTTGACGAGACCATCCGCGAAGCGGAGATGCGGGCGCTCGCGTTCGCGAAGGACGAGACCAACCTGGGGCAGGATGTGGAAGAACTGGACCGGCGCATCGAAACCATCCGGACCGAGCGGTTGGCGGGAGAAGAAGAACGAACCCGAATCGAAGGGGAGATTGAGTCTGCTCGGGAACGGCTGTCCCGGGCCGTCGAAGAGAAATCGGGTGGGGAGGCTCGCCTGGCGGAGCTGAGCCACGCGCTTCTTGGGATGGAAGAGGAGACCTGCACGCTCCAGCAACGGATGTTGGAGGCCCGCCTGGCGGTCGCAGAGCTCCGGGCGAGCCTGGAACACGGCAAGGCGGACTTGGCGCGGCTCGTCAGGGCGCAAGAAGAGCGGGGCGCCCGGGCCAATGCCCTCGACCAGCACATCACCTCTCTCACGGAGGCTGTCCGGCAGAGCCAGGCTGAGCAGGACCGCAATCAGGCCCTGTTTCGGGAATTGGAGCGCCGCGCCGCTCAGATCCGTGGCGAATTCGTCTCGGCTCAAGCAGCGCAAGCTCGGGATGTCGAGGCCTCCAGACAGATCGAAAGGGACCTTGAGACGGTTCGGGACGCCTTGGAGTCAAGTCGGTCGACACGCACGGCGGTTGAAGTCCGCCGAGCCGAACTCAAAACCCAGCTCACCACGCTGGAAAGCACGCTGACGGGGACCTATCAACTTTCGGTCGCCGACGCGCTGGCACAGGGGCCAGAAAAGGAAGAAACCGCAGAGAATGGCCCTCCGGAAGAGATGTCGCTTGAGATCCGCGACCGGCTTCAGAAACTGCGCGATCGACTCGCGCGGATGGGGGCGGTCAATCTGGCCGCGATCGAAGAGCACCGGGAGCTGGAGGAACGGCACCGCTTTCTGACCACGCAGGAAGAGGATCTGTCCAATTCCATTCACTCGTTGAAAGAGATCATCAGCAAAATCAACCGGACCACGAAACAAATGTTCCTGGACACCTTCAACGAGCTTCAGCAAAAATTCGGGGAGGTGTTTACTCGGTTTTTCCCCGGAGGACGGGCTGAACTGGTTCTCACCGAGCCGGAGGAAGGACCGGAGCCGGGACAGGGTACGAGTCCGGAACCGGGCCTGGACGTGGTGGCCCAGCCGCCGGGCAAGCGCCTCAAAAGCATCGCGATGCTCTCGGGCGGGGAGAAAACGCTGACGGCGATGGCGCTCATCTTCGCCAGTTTTTTGATCCGACCGACGCCCTTCTGCATCCTGGACGAGATCGACGCCCCCTTGGATGAGGAAAATATCGGGCGGTTTACCGGCGTCCTCCGAGAGCTGTCCGAAGGAGCCCAGTTCGTCGTGATCACGCATAACAAACGCACGATGGCCATGGCGGATTCGCTCTTCGGCGTAACGATGGAAGAGCCGGGTGTCTCGAAGCTGGTGTCCGTGCGTTTGGCTGATCTCCAGCCGGCATGACAAGGCTGCGAGCCCTTGGGGCACGAAAAATAAGACGGTAGTTCAAGGGCTTACCCCCTCGGCAGCTTGACAGACGGGGGTCGCTTTGCTATAAGTGGTCCCCATGAAATTTTTCCTGGCCGGCCAGTTGCGTCCTGCCATTGGTAGGCGGGTGTCTCCTCCCTCGGCACTTTCCTTCGTCGCCAGGTGACCAAAAGGACAGCATGAAGCTTCTGAAGAGCCTGATTACTCGTCTGTCCGATAGCCTGCTTGCGTCCGTCCCGAACCGGCTCAGGGGTGGGCCTCAGACAAAACCCTCACCTGCCCTCCGGCTGGTTTCCCACAACCCGCATCCGGTGGCGCAACCGGACTCCTCCACGCGCCGAGCGGTCGGTCACTCGATCGGCCAGTCAGAGTCCATCGATGACGCCATTCACCGCAGCCAGACCTGGCTGCTGGAACGGCAACACCCTCAGGAAGGCTACTGGGTCGCCGAGCTGGAAGCCGATACGACCCTGACGTCCGAATACCTGATGCTCCGGCGCTTTCTGAACGTGGTGGACCCGGAGCGGGAACGCAAAGCGGTCCGGTATCTCCGAGCCACACAGCTTCCGGACGGCGGCTGGCCGATCTATTACGGCGGGCCGTCCGAAATCAGCGCCTCGGTCAAAGCGTATTTTGCGCTCAAGCTGGCCGGCGTATCGGCGGATGAACCGTGCATGGTCCGGGCCCGAGAGGCGATTCTCGCGAAAGGCGGGGTGACGGCGGCCAATGTCTTCACCAAGATCACGCTGGCGCTGTTCGATCAATATGACTGGCGAGGCATTCCCAGCATGCCGCCCGAAATCATGCTGCTGCCCAAGCGGTTTTATTTCAGCATCTATGCCGTGTCCTACTGGTCCCGGGCGGTCCTGATTCCCCTGCTGATCGTGTTTTCGCACCGTCCGGTCTGCCGCATTCCGCGCGAACAGGGGATCGAGGAGCTCTATAAGACTCCACGGCATCAGGTGCACTATCGGAAGGAACCCCCGTTTAAGAAAGACCGCGCCTGGTTGACGTGGCGGAACCTGTTTGTCACGCTGGATGCAGTGCTCAAGGTCTACGATCGCAAGCCGATTCGAGCGTTCCGGCAGGCAGCGGTCCAAAAGGCGGCGGAGTGGATGCTGGCTCATCTCAAGGGCACCGGCGGACTCGGGGCGATCTATCCGGCGATGGCCAACTCCCTTGTGGCGTTGCGGTGCTTGGGCTACGGAATTGATCACCCGCTGGTCGTGAAGGCCCTGCGCGAGATCGAAGCGCTGGAAGTCTACGAGGTCATGCCTAACGGACAAGGGCGGGCCGAAACTCTGCATCTGCAGCCTTGCTTCTCGCCGGTCTGGGATACGTCCCTGTTGATCAATGCGCTGGTGGAAGCGGGGCTGCCGCAGGACCATTCGGCCTTGCTGAAGGCCGCTGTGTGGCTGCTGTCCTGCCAGACCACCACGGTGGGCGACTGGAAAGTCTCGTCGCCCGACGCCGAGCCCGGCGGATGGTATTTCCAGTTCGAAAACGAGATGTACCCGGACGTGGACGACTCGGCGGTCGTCCTGATGGCTTTAGCCAAACTGCGCATGACGGATCGTGAGGCGCAGGGGCAATCGATCGCACGCGGGTATCGGTGGGTGATGGCCATGCAGGGCTCGGACGGCGGGTGGGGTTCCTACGACAAGGACAACAATCGGGTGGTCTTCAACCTCATTCCGTTTGCCGATCATCGGGCGCTGTTGGATCCGAGCACTGCTGACCTCGCGGGCCGCTGTCTGGAAATGCTGGGGACGTTAGGTTTTGATCGGCGCCATCCGGCGGTAGGGCCCGCCTTGGAATTTCTCCGACGGGAGCAGGAGGAAGACGGGAGTTGGTATGGGCGCTGGGGCGTCAATTACATCTACGGCACATGGTCGGTCCTGGCCGGCTTGCGGGCGATCGGTGAAGATATGTCCGCGCCCTATGTTCGTAAGGCGGTGGCGTGGTTGGAGTCCAGGCAAAATCCGGACGGCGGTTGGGGAGAGTCTTGCCTGTCGTATGCGGATCCAGCCGTGGCCGGCAAGGGAGACAGCGCACCATCCCAAACCGCCTGGGCGCTGCTCGCTTTGCTTTCCGCGGGAGTGTCGGACTCCATCAGTGTCGTCCGGGGGATCAACTACCTGTTGCGGCACCAGCGGGCGGATGGTTCGTGGGAGGAAATCAAGCACACCGGAACCGGCTTCCCCCGAGTGTTCTATCTCCGCTATCACTGGTATTGCCAGTACTTTCCGCTCTGGGCGCTGGCCATGTACCGAAACATGAGGGCCCGCGGGTGCATGAAGGCTGACGAATTGAGGCGGGTCACTCGTGAGGCGGGAGGGTTCCGTCTGCAGGCCTGATGGTCTCGTCCCGCCTGTGTGCCGGACCCTCTGCTTTGCGGATGATGAGCTGGTCAGGCAGCCGGGCGGGTCCCCGCTTGGCGGGTGATGAAACAGGTTGGGATCTTCACGGCAACCCGATGGGAGTTGGATCCCATCTGCCGAGCCATCCAGGTTGAGGAGCAGCAACGCGTCGGGCAATTCCGCCGTGTCATCGGGCGCCGAGGGAATTGCCGACTGTATGTGTTCCAGACTGGTGTAGGGACCGCGAAGGCCGGAGCGGTCTGCCGCGAGGTCTTGGCCGATCGGCCCCTGGACCTTGCAGTCTCTTCCGGCTTCGCCTGTGCCCTTACAGCCTCCCATATCGGCGACCTGCTGATCGGCACGGAGGTCCTCATGCATGAGGGCTCGGCGGACTCTCCCGGCCTCGGCGGGGTGCTTCCCTGCGCCGCTGCGTTCAACGCGGTGGCGATCCGTGCAGGGCAGGAAGCAGGCGTCACGGCACGCGCAGGACGGTTCATCACGGTCTCGCGCATTCTCTGGCGCGCAGAAGACAAGCGCCGGATCGCGACCGAGACCGGCGCCATCGGTCTTGATATGGAAAGCGCTGCCGTGGGCGCCGCGACGGTCGAGCGACAGATCCCGTTCCTGGTCCTCCGTACCGTGTCCGATCTGTTGGACGAAGATCTTCCGCTCGATTTCAACCTGTTTCTGAGCCAGGCCGGCTGGCTCCGTGGCGCGCTCAGGTGTCTCGCTCGGCCGTCCAGCTTGTTTGGTCTGAACCGTCTTCGTGTCCAGAGCGCGCTGGCCTCCGAGCGGATGACCCGATTCTTTGAGAGGTTTCTGGATGCTCTGTAGGATGCATGCCGGCTCTTGGATGAGCGCGTCGCGGTCTCGCGTGTGTTGACTGCGTTCGTCGAACGACTCGGCCGCGCCACTCTCTTCCTGATCCGGGAGATGGGGCGCATGCTCATCTTCATGCTGTCCACGTTCGCGTGGCTGGCCCGGCCGCCCCTTCGTCCCTTTCAAATCCTCAAACAACTCCATTTCATCGGCTATAAGTCCACATTCGTGGTGGTCCTGACCGCGGCTTTCACCGGGATGGTGCTGGGCCTGCAAATCTACTACACGCTCCGGAAGTTCGGGTCGGAGGCGGTTTTGGGCTCCGTGGTCGCGCTGAGCATGATTCGGGAGTTGGGGCCGGTGTTGGCTGCGCTGATGGTGACGGCGCGTGCCGGCTCGGCCATGACGGCCGAGATCGGCATCATGCGCATTACCGAGCAGATCGATGCGCTGGACACCATGGCCGTCAATCCTCTGCAGTACCTGATCGCCCCCAAGTTCGTGGCTGGACTGATCGGGGTGCCCCTGCTGGTCGCGATCTTCGATGTGGTCGGGATCTACGGCGGTTACCTGGTCGGCGTGGATCTGCTGGGAGCCAACCCCGGGTCGTATTGGAGTTCCATTGAATCTGCTGTGGAGTGGAAGGATGTATATGGTGGTATCTTGAAGTCGATCAGTTTTGGGCTGATCGTCAGTTGGGTCTGCTGCTACAAAGGCTATAACACACGGATGAGCGCGGAGGGGCTGGGAACGGCCACAACGGAGGCCGTCGTGCTGTCGTCGGTGCTCATCCTCATTTGGGATTATTTTCTGACCTCGGTGCTCCTTTAGGCAGGCGGGGACAAGCGGTCTGACCGATGGCCATGATTAAACTGGCTGGAGTGGAGAAGACGCTCGGCGGGCAACCGGTGTTGTGCGGGGTGGACCTGACGATTCCGGCCGGGAAGCTGACGACCATCATCGGAGGGAGCGGCGAGGGCAAGAGCGTCCTGCTCAAGCACATCATCGGCCTGCTGCAGCCGGACCGCGGCGAGGTCTGGGTGGACGGGATTGAAATCTCGCGCTTGCGGGGCAAAGCGCTCAACGAGGTGCGCAAGCGGTTTGCCATGCTCTTTCAGGGTGCAGCTCTGTTCGATTCCCTGACCGTTTTTGAGAACGTGGCCTTTCCGCTCCGGGAGAAGTTGAGGCTCCCGGAGACCGAGGTGGTCGGACGGGTCGAGGAAAAGCTGGCGCAGGTGGGCCTGGCCGGCATGGGCCATAAATATCCGGCCGAACTGAGCGGCGGCATGAAGAAGCGGGCCGGGTTGGCGCGCGCGCTGGTGATGGAGCCGGAGATCATCCTGTTTGATGAACCGACCACGGGACTGGATCCGCTGATGGCCAAGACCATTCATGATCTGATCGTGGCCATGCACCGCGCATTCGGCTTCACGGCGGTGATGGTGAGCCATGAGATCCCTGAAATCTTTTCCATTTCGGACTGGGTGGCGATGCTCAAGGACGGAAAGATCGTGGCGATGGCTCCGTCGGCAGACTTCCAACGAACCACCGACCCCGCCGTTCTCGAGTTCATTGCGGTCGGCGGCATGGTGACGCTCAAACCCTAACTGCTGGGGAGCTGACATGGGAAAAGCTACACTGGAGCTGGTCGTCGGGGCATTTGTGCTGGTGGGCGTCGTCTGTTTGGGCTATCTGTCGATCAAGCTCGGCAAGCTGGAGATCATCGGCGGCCACCTCTACGAGATCGAGGCCGAATTCGATTCTGTGTCAGGATTGAAGCCGGGAGCGACGGTGGAGATTGCGGGGGTCGCGGTGGGGCGGGTCAAGGCGATCACGTTGAAAGAAGATCGGGGCTCGGTGATGCTGTCGATCCACAACGACGTGAAGCTGTACGACGATACGATTGCGTCTGTCAAAACACGCGGCATCATCGGAGAGAAGTTTGTATCATTGTCGCCCGGAGGCAGCGGAGATGTGCTCAAGGCGGGGAGCAAGATCAGGGATACGGAGTCAGGACTGGATCTCGAAGAGCTGGTCAGCCAGTACATTCATGGCAAGGTGAAGTGAGGGAGAGACTGACTGCGAAGCGAAGGACTGAGTGGATGGCCGCACGTGAGAGCGTGCAAAGCGTGACAGAGAGGAGCCCAGCCCATGAACAAGGCAGTTCTTTGGAGAGCGCGGAATAGGCCGCGCTCCGTCCCCAGAGGGCGGATTGTGAGAGCGGTGTGGCCTCTCCGGATCGTGACGAGCGTGGGGGTGGCGGTGATCGTCCTGGTTGGCGGAGGCACGGCAGTGGGCGCAGGGGCCGCTACTGAGGCAGTCAGGAGCACGATCAACGAGGTGGTTCGCATCCTGCAGGATAAAGAGCTGAAGAAACCGGGACGGTCTGAGGAGCGCCGCCGACAGCTCGAAAAGGTGATCGGGGACCGCTTCAACTATGACGAAATGGCCAAGCGGTCTCTTGGATCGCACTGGAATAAGCTCACCGACCAGGAAAGGCGGGAATTCGTCGATCTGTTCAAGAGGCTCCTCTCGAACTCCTATGCTGACAAAATCGAGGGATATTCCGGGGAACAGGTGCACTACCTCAGTGAACGACTTGAGGGGAAATATGCCGAAGTCCGGACGAAAGTGGCATCCGAGAAGACGGAGATCCCGCTGGATTACCGGCTGTTAAGCAACTCGGACGACTGGCGCGTGTACGACGTCATCGTGGACGGGGTCAGTCTCGTCAACAACTACAGGGGACAGTTCACCAAGATCCTCCGGGAGTCTTCCTACGCGGATCTGGTGGAGAAGTTGCGGGAGAAGGCTGAGAAGAAGTCCGACAAGCCCAAGACTCCCTAGCGGGGCCCCGAGCTTCATGAAGCCTGCTCGCTGCCTCCCCGCCCTGGTCATCGTCGTGCTCGTCGTGACCGCTCTGCTGCCGCTCGGCAGCCAGGTCTGGGCGGATACCAGGTACTTTCCCATTCCCTCCGCTTCCACCACCCGAAATGACGGCAGTGACGCCGGCCTCATCGTGCCGACTCTCATCACCGAGCCTGACGGGGAACTGAAATACATTGTGGCCCCCATGTTCATCCGCAACACGATCGTGGGTGCCCGAGGGACGCTGAACGTCTTTCGATACGACACGGGAGGCAGGGAGATGCGGTTCATCGGGTCGTTTTCGGAGAAGATCGAGCGGAAGCTGCTGTTCAGCTACACCGACCCGGCGTTCAGCAACGGTCGGTACGCGTTCAACGTGGGAGCCTCGTTCTTCAAGAACGCCACCTCCCGGTTTTTCGGGATCAGCCAGCAGTCGGTCGATGCTGACGAGACCAATTACACGGCCAGGGAAGTCCGCGCGAACTGGACATTCGGCGTCTATCTCAACGAAGTGACGCAGATTGCGGTCGGCGAACGGTATCGCGAGGTGCGCATCCAGCGGGGGGCGACGGACCTTCCCTTTTCGATCGAGCAATTTCCCCAGACTGACGGGATGCAAGGCGCTTCCATTCTGGGGCACCGGATTACGTTTCTCTACGATACGAGGGACAACTTGGTGACGCCCACCGACGGGTCGCAGGTGATCGCCTATGCGGAGCTGAACCAGAAC
>JACQQM010000007.1 GCA_016207025.1 Nitrospirota bacterium
CCTCTGACCGGCTGGATGCGGGGATAGAACAGGTCCAGAGCCACCATCGTCTCGCTGCCGGAATCGACGAGCTGCGCCTCGATCTCGCGGGAGACGTACAACGGGTTCGTTTGCACGACGACCGCTCCGGCCTTCAACGCGCCGTAATAGGCGACCAAGGCCTGCGGGACGTTGGGCAGCATGATGGCCACACGATCACCTGCCCGCACGCCAAGGGCGTGCAGGGCGAGCGCAAACCGCGTGCTCAGGTCATCAAGCGCTTGGAAGGAAAGACAGGCGCCATAGAACAGGAGGGCCGGACGTTCCGGGAACCGAGAAACCGAGCGGCGCAGGAGTTCCGGCACCGTCCAGTCAGGGTAGACGAACGTGGAGGGAACACCATGATCATACCGATGAAGCCAGGGACGTTGCATCTGGGTCCTCGCTGACTCATCCACCGGGGGAACCTCACGAGTGCCTGGTTGGTCCCGTGTTGACCGTCGCCTCGGAGGAGCTCACCCCGGCTTTGCCCAATCCCATCCAGAACCCTTCCAGGTAATCCAGGACCGCCTTTACGCCGCGACGGAAATCTTCCCGATCCTGCGCCGTCATCCCGCCAGCCCTCACGCTGTCTGATCCGTCCACCGCGGCAACCGCTTTTTCCATGGCATCTTCGTGTGTGCCCTCCAGCTCCCGGTGAAAGGTGAAATAGGTCATGTCCAGGTAGGGGTATCGTTCCTGTCGGAGGCGAGTGAGACCCGGGATCAGACGGTCCCACATCGTGATGGCCATGTTCTCGAGCCCGAACGAAGCGCCGAGGGCCATGGCGTGATTGCCGCTGCTGTAGAGCTGTTCCATGCCATCGATGTAGGCCCGCGTCGACGGCAACATCGAACGCGTCATGGCATCATGGACATCCAGGCCGATCGATCGGAGGAAGTCCCGGTAGAGCAGTTCATGGCGGTTCTTGGTGTGGCCATCGCCCAGTTCGGAATAGAGCACCTTCGTCAGTTCATCGGCCACAGCCTCGTCCTCGGTGTTGACGAGCTGCGCCACCAGGATCTTGGGGAAGAAGCGGGCGAAGTTGTAGAACTCCACGGCAAACTCACGGAATTCGCCGTCCGTGAGGGTGCCAGTTTGAAAACGATCGAGGTAGGGATTGTTGATAGCTCCATGGCGGAGAACAAAGGCCCGCATTTCTTTGTAGAACGACATGGCGCGCCTCCTCAATCAGAGAGACGAAATTTTTTCAAGCTTCTTTTAAAATGATATAACTTTGTTATTATTTTTGCAAGAAAAGACATTGTGCAATTCTTCTAAATAGAACAATAACTTGTGATCTCAGTGCAGATTTTTTAAAAAATCTATTGCCCTGTTTATGTGTTTCTATGATATAAAATGCACATCAAACGATATAGAAATTGTGTTACACTGGTGGCCGGTAAATGCCGCAAGGCGGGAGCGCATCGCGGACTCGACCGCGCAACGGACAGACGCAGGAGGGAGCTGCCATGAAAACCTCGATGGGGATCGATCACATCACCTTGTGCGTGGAAAATCTGGAAGCCGCCGAGTATCTGTTTACCAAGATTCTCGGCTTCGAGGTCATCTGGTCGGCTCGAGACGTGGGGACCAACCAGTCAAGCATGGACACCATCGTCGTGCAGCGCGGCAATGCCAAGGTGGCCCTCATGCAGGGCAGGGACAAGGTCGTGAAATCCCAGATCAGTGAGTTCATCGAAAAGTATGGCCAGGGCGTTCAGCACGTGGCCATCGAGGTGGACGACATCGAGGCGGTCTGCCGCGAGTGGGAAGCACGCGGCGTGAAGTTCAGCGGCCCTCTCAAGGAAGGACGGGACGGATTCGGTCCGCTCAGACAGCGGTTCACCTACCCGCTGTTTCCCGGGACCGGCGTCTTTCTCGAACTGACGCAACGCCAGCATGGGGACGAGCAGTCCAAGACCTTCGTGCGGGAATCCGTAGAAGCCCTTTACAAGGACATTGAAAAAGATCAGATTAAAGGAGTGGAGCAGACGATCATCGACTATGATCAGGTTCCCGTCGAAGGCAAACGCCCCACGAAGACGAAGATGAAGAGGCGTGCGTCATGATCGTGCTGGCTGAGGCTGTCGCCGCAGCCAACAGGAACGCCGATCGGATGAGATCTCGCGGTCGCGGAAGCCACAAGCGCTGTTGAACGGGATAACGTATAAGATGTGGGGAGGCCCGCGATGTACCTGATGAAGAAAGGCAACGCCCCGAACCAGGCACACGTCGGTGTGCCCGAGGGCCTGTACGAAGAAGAGCATGGACGCCAGGGGTTTACCGGCCCGGCGTCACACCTGTACCGAAGTCATCCTCCGACCGGGTGGGTGCGCATCGACGGTCCGCTCCGGCCCCGTGCCTTTGCCTGCGCGGCCCTCCCCACCCCTGACCAGCGATCGACTGACGCCAGGCCGGTGGAGATCCTTCGCAGCCCGGATGTGCGGGTCTTCCTCTCGCGCCGAGCCGACACCATGCCGTATTTCGTTCGCAACGCAGACGGGGACGAGGTGCAGTTCATCCACGCCGGCCGCGGCCGGTTCGAGACCGATTACGGGGTGCTGCCGTATGAGCCAGGCGATTACGTCGTGATCCCGAAGGGCACGACCTATCGGATCATCGTGGAGGCGGGCCCGTCGTTGTTCCTGATCGCCGAAACGCCCACGCCGGTCGAGCTGCCGGAACGGGGGCTGCTGGGCCACCACGCGCTGTTTGACAGAGGCGTCATGTCGGCGCCCGATCTCGTGCACGCTCCCGTGAACCGGGAGGAGGGGCGTGAATGGGAGGTTCGGATCAAGCGCGAAGGAGAATGCACGCGGGTCGTGTACCCTTTCTATCCGATGGATGTGGTCGGGTGGAAAGGGGATCTGTGGGTGGCCAAGCTCAATGTGCGGGACTTCCGGCCCGTGACCAGCCCACGATATCACCTGCCTCCCAGCGTTCACGCCACCTTCCAAGCGGGCGGCCTGCTCATCTCGACCTTTGCTCCAAGGCCGTTGGAGAGCGATCCGCAGGCGCTTCGGGTCCCGTTCTACCACCGCAACATGGACTATGACGAAGTCCTCTTTTATCACCAGGGGGACTTCTTCAGCCGGGCAGGCATCCAGCCGGGCATGCTCACCCTGCACCCGCAGGGGATCCACCACGGCCCTCAGCCGCAGGCGGTCGAGGCGAGTCGGTCCAAGTCGCGTACGGACGAAGTGGCGATCATGCTCGAATCGCGGCGGCCGTTCGCAGTTCTGCCGGAGCTGGAGACCGTGGAGGCGAAGGAGTACGCGAACAGTTGGAGATAGCCTGGAGCACCCCATGAAGCTGGTCAGCGTTCGGGTCCAGACCCCGGTGGGGCACTTCGTTCGGGTGGGCGCCCTCCATGGAGAGGCCATCATCGATCTGAATATGGCCTACGCGCGGATGCTCGCCGACCAGCAGGAGGCGCAGCCCCACCGATTGGCGAACGCCGCAGTGCCGGCCACGATGCTGGCGCTCCTGGAGGGCGGGGCGTCCGCCATGGCCAAGGCTCGCCAGGCATTCGACTATGCGGTCCGGCTGGGCAAGCCCGCGCGAGGTCCGGAAGGGGAGACGGTTGTCTATCCGTACGAGAGCGCTCGGTCAGGTGAGGGGGTTCGAATGATGGCCCCGCTTCCGAACCCGCCCTCGCTGCGAGACTTCATCGCGTTCGAGGACCACATCGCCGCCACCTCCCGAAAGCGTGGCCAATCCATTCCGGCCGAGTGGTATAAAGCCCCCGTCTATTACAAGGGCAACCACCGCACGATCATAGGCCCGGACGAGGACCTGCCGTGGCCGCTGGAGACGACCAAGCTGGACTATGAGCTGGAGCTGGCCTGCGTCATCGGCCGCAAAGGCCGCGACATCCCCGAGCGGGAGGCGCCGGAGTACATCGCTGGCTACACGATCATGAACGACTTCAGCGCCCGGGACATCCAGTTCCAGGAGATGGCCTGTCGTCTGGGGCCGGCCAAGGGGAAGGACTTTGCGACGGCCATCGGCCCCTGCCTCGTCACCCCGGATGAGATCTCGGACCTGAACGCGCTCACAATGGTGGCACGGGTGAACGGCGAGGTCTGGTCAGAAGGGCGCTTTGGGACCATCCACTGGACTTTCCCGCAGATGATCGCGCACGTGTCGCGGGGCGAGACGATCTACCCCGGGGACCTGTTCGGCTCAGGGACGGTGGGAGGCGGATGCGGGCTGGAGATGGATCGCTATCTGAATCCGGGGGACGTGGTGGAGCTGGAGATCCAGCCCATCGGCGTCCTGAAGACCCGCGTGGTCAAAGAAGGGGAGAGCAAACGATGAGCGTGAACGTGGCGCACAAGGGGGCAGAGCGGGTCGTGATGGATCTGATTGCACGACATCGCAGCCTGTACGACAGCCCGGGAATCGACTCCAAGCTCAAGAGCATCATCAAAGATGTCCCCCACTCCAAGCTCTCGGACTGGGACGTCCACCGGATCCTCCGGGTCTCCCGGTCGGTGTTCTTCGATACGCATGTGGAGGTCTTCTCCGGTCACCATACCGCGACGTATCTCCGGTTCGAATCCATAGCGCGGTTTCCTCAACTGATTACCTTGATTGCGCGGGATATGGCCGACTGGATCCGCCAGATGTACGAGAAAGATCCGATCGTCGGCATCGTGGCCACCGCCTCAGACGCCCATCTCCTGGCTGAGCGCGTGGCTGACTTGCTCCGCGAGAAGATGCGGCTGCGGGTGGCCCTGACTCCCTTTAACCAGGAAACCGGAAAAATCGGCACCGAGGTGGCCACCGGCGCTATCCGAACCGGCGAACGCTTCGTGGTGCTGAATGACGTGACCACGCGCGGGAACTGCGTCAGCAAACTGGGCAGGGTGGTGACCGACCACGGCGGCATTCTGGCCGGCATGATGGTCTTTGCCCGCCGCGACAGCGGACAGTTCCCGTTGATGGACGAACTGACCGCGCAGTTCCCGTTCTACTACACCGCCGACCTGAACATGCCGCAGTGGGATCCTGAGCGCTGCCCGCTTTGTCAGATGAAGCAGCCGCTGCTATCGTGGAGGGAGATGCCGGAGTTCTGATCCCTCGCCGCTCACACAGGAGGTCGTGATGGATGTTGCGGAGATGGTGAACGACATCAAACGAGCCGACCTGCTGCAGATGTACTACTACCTGCGCCTCACCCGGACCCTGGAAGACCGCATCACGGCCCTCTACCGGCAAGGCCGGATCATGGGCGGAGTTTACACCAGCAACGGGATGGAGGCGATCGCCGTCGGCTACGCCTCCGCTCTGGAGCGGGACGACATCATCGCCCCCTACCACCGAGATATGGGGGCGTTTCTCATCCGCGGGATCACGCCCGGCGAGGTGATCGCCCAGTACTTGGGGAAGCGCACATGCCCCACCAAAGGGAAAGACGGCAACGTCCATATGGGCGATCTCAAGCGCGGCGTCATCGGGTTTGTCAGTCACCTGGCCGACAACCTTCCGGTCGCCACCGGCGCAGCCCTGGCCTTCAAGATCCGCGGGGAGTCCCGCGTCGTCGTCACCAACACGGGCGACGGCGGAACCAGCCGGGGCGATTTCCATGAAGCGCTGAACTTCGCGGCGGTTCGCAAGCTCCCGGTAGTCTTCTTCTGCAACAACAACCAGTACGCCTACTCGACTCCTCTTCATCTGCAGATGGCCATCCGCGATGTGGTGGAGCGGGCCAAGGCCTACGGGATGCCGGGCGAGATCGTGGACGGCAACGACATGGCGGCCGTCTACATGGCGGCCCAGCGCGCCATCCGGCGGGCGCGGGCCGGCGAGGGACCCACCTTTATCGAATGCAAGACGATGCGGATGCACGGCCACTCGGAGCATGACTCCGCTAAGTACGTTCCCAGCGAGCTGCTGGAGGAGTGGAAGAAGAGGGATCCGATCCTCAAGGCGGAGCAGTTGCTCACACGACTTGGATACGCCGACGAGATCGTCTTTCGCGAAGTCGGGGAACGGGTCAAGAAGGAAGTGGAGGCCGGTCTGGAGTTCGCCGAACAGAGTCCCCTGCCCAAAGGGCCGGAAGCGCTGGAAGGCGTGTTTGCCACCGACGACGAGGTGAAGCCATGACGACGACGGCCCAGCCCGCGATGCCGCACGAAGTCACGTACCTGGAGGCGATTTCGGAGGCCTTGGATGAGGAGATGGCCCGAGACGAACGGGTGTTCCTGATGGGCGAGGACATCGGGCCCTACGGGGGTGCGTTCCGGATTACGGAAGGATTTCAGAAGAAGTACGGCGAATGGCGGGTCTTGGATACGCCGCTTTCCGAGTCCGGATTCGTGGGGGCCGCCATCGGAGCGGCCATGATGGGTATGCGGCCGGTGGTGGAAATGCAATTCGCCGATTTCATCTCCTGCGCCTTCGATCAGATCACCGAGGTCGCGGCGAAGAACCACTACCGGTGGGGCGCGGTGGTGCCGATGGTGATCCGGGCTCCATTCGGAGGCGGCGTGCACGGCGGGCCGTTCCACTCGGAATGCCCGGAGGGGTGGTTCTTTCACTCGCCCGGTCTCAAGCTGGTCGCGCCATCGACCCCTTACGACGCCAAAGGCCTGCTCAAAGCGGCAATCCGGGACCCCAACCCGGTCATTTACTTTGAGCACAAGTTCCTCTACCGCCGGCTGAAGGCGGTGCTGCCGACTGAAGACTACATCGTCCCGATCGGGAAAGCCGAGGTCAAACGGGTTGGGCGCGACGTGTCCGTCATCACCTACGGGGCCATGGTTCACCTGGCGCTGGAAGCCGCCGACCTCCTAGCCAAGGAAGGGATCGATTTGGAGGTGGTGGACCTTCGGACGCTCATCCCGATCGACAAGGACACGATTTTTGAGTCCGTTCGGAAGACCAGCAAAGCAATCATGCTGCACGAGGACAACAAGACCGGCGGGATCGGCGCCGAAATTGCGGCGCTCCTGGCCGAGGAATGCTTTGACTGCCTCGACGGTCCGATCCTGCGCATTGCCGCGCCTGACACACCAGTCCCCTTCAGCACACCGCTGGAGGAGTTCTTTCTCCCGAAAGTGGGCGACGTGGTCGCCGCGGCCCGCAAGCTGGCTGCGTACTGAATCTGGAGCAATGGTTAATGGCAAATGGTTAATGGCTGATGAACAGGACAGTTGTGGGGAATGCCATCTCCGCGCATGAGCCATTAGCCATCAGCCATTGACCATTCCGGAGGTGCCGTGGCGACCGACATCATCATGCCCCAACTCGGAGAAAGCATCGCCGAGGGGACGATCATCAAGTGGCTGATCCCCCTCGGCGGCCGCGTCGAGAAGGACCAGTCGCTGTTGGAGGTGGAAACCGACAAAGTTTCATTGGAAATCCCCTCGCCTGCGGCCGGAGCGCTGACCGAAGTGCTCGTGCAAGAGGGACAGACGGTGCCGATTGGGACTCTGCTGGCACGGGTGGAAGGGCAGGAAACAGCGGCAGGGGTGGTCAGCCGGGTCGGCGGGGTGGTGGTGCATCCCGTGGCCCCCTCTCCGGAAGGCGGCGACTACTACTCCCCGGCTGTTCGGCAGCTCGCCAAGGAACACAGCGTGGATCTTTCGTTGGTCTCGGGAACCGGAACCGGGGGCCGGGTGACGAGGAAAGACGTCCTGGATTTTATCGCGAAAGTTCAACCATCAGCCCTCAGCCGTCAGCCCCCCTCCCCAACCCTCCCCCTCGAGGGGGGCCTGCGACGAGGCTCAGTCGAGCGAGGGACGGGTGGGGGTGCCGCGGCAGAAGAGATCCTGCCCCTCACCGCGATGCGGAAGACGATCGCGGAGCGGATGGTCAAGAGCCGGCAGACCTCGGCCCACGTGGTCACGTTCTTCGAGGCTGACTTCTCCGGGATCGCCAAGTTCCGCGAAGGGCGCGGGTTGACGTATCTCCCGTTCGTGATCAACGCCGTCACCCGCGCCATGAAGGACTACCCGATCCTGAACTCATCCTGGGGCGAGCAAGGCATCATCCTCAAGAAGGACAGGCATATCGGCATCGCGGTGGCGCTCGAGGACGGCCTGCTGGTGCCGGTGGTCCGGCATGCCGACCGGAAAGGCTTGATGCAGTTGGCGAAGGAGGTTGCCGACCTCGCCGAGCGCACCCGGACCAAACGACTGAACCCGGAAGAAGTCCAGGGAGGCACCTTTACGATCACGAACCACGGGGGCACCGGAAGCCTCTTCAGCACCCCGATCATCAACCAGCCCCAGATCGCAATCATGGGAGTCGGGGCGGTCCAGAAGCGAGCCGTCGTGATCAATGACGCCATCGCCATCCGGCCGATGTGCTACCTGAGCCTGTCCTTCGACCACCGCGTGATTGACGGCGCGATGGCCGATCAGTTCATGTCCAAGGTGAAGGCGCATTTGGAGCAGAGCAATTGGGAGGCGTTCCTGTGAACAAGCGACCGCAGGCGGTTATCGTGAGCGCGGTACGGACGCCGATGGGAAGCTTCAACGGCGTGTTCAGCCCCGTGCCGGCCACGAAGCTCGGCAGCCTGGTCATTGCCGAGGCGTTACGGCGCGTTCATATCCCCGGAGACCGGGTGGATGAGGTGTTCATGGGCTGCGTCCTGACTGCGGGCCTCGGTCAAGCACCAGCTCGTCAGGCTTCGATTGGCGCGGGTATTCCCAACTCGGTGGGCGCCACGACGGTCAACAAGGTGTGCGGCTCCGGCCTCAAGACCGTGATCCTGGCGGCTCAAGCCATCGGAATGGGCGAGGCCCGGATCGTGGTGGCGGGCGGAATGGAAAGCATGACCCGCGCCCCATACCTCTTGGAGCGGGCGCGTCAGGGCTATCGCCTGGGCCACGGGGAACTGACCGACAGCATGATCAAGGACGGCCTGTGGGATGTCTATAACAACTTCCACATGGGAAACGCCGGGGAGCTCTGTGCGGCCAAGTACAGGCTGACGCGGGCCGAGCTGGACGACTTCGCGTTGGAGAGCTATCGGCGGGCGCGCCAGGCAACGGCATCCGGCGCCTTCAAGCGCGAGATTGTGCCGGTGGAGGTGCCGCAAAAGAAAGGGCCGCCGGTGGTGGTGACCGAGGACGAGGAGCCAAACCGCGTGGACCTCGCCAAGCTGCGGTCCCTCAAACCGGTGTTCCAGGAAGACGGCGTGCTGACCGCGGGCAACTCGCCGGCCTGCAATGACGCTGCGGCGGCGCTGGTGGTCATGGCGGAGGACGAGGCGGCAACCCTGGGGCTGACGCCTCTGGCCCGGATCGTCGGCCATGCCGGTGCGGCGCTGGCGCCGGAGTGGTTCACGATTGCGCCGGTCGAGGCGATCAAGCAGGTGTTCAAGAAGACCGGCCTGTCGGTGGGCGACATTGATCTCTTCGAGATTAACGAGGCGTTCTCGACCGTATCCCTGGCTGTCAACAGGGAACTGGGGCTCGATCCGGCCAAGGTCAACGTCAATGGTGGCGCCGTCGCGCTTGGCCATCCGATCGGCGCGACGGGAGCGCGCATCCTCACGACGCTCCTGTACGCCATGGAAGCGCGGGGGAGCCGTCGGGGGATCGCAAGCCTGTGCCTCGGCGGCGGCGAGGCGCTGGCGATCGTGGTGGAACGGTGAAGGCAGTGAGAGGAAGCTCTCGCTTCAGCGCCTCCCAGAGCGACCCTTACGGGCTCATCACCCATTGCACGAAGTCCAGCAATGGGTACCCGGCGGAAGCCTTCAGGAATTTCCGCGGCCACGGTCACGATGACCGTGGTGCCTTTGTCAGTTCCTGTTTTCCTTCTCGGCAGCGCCTCGGTGGAGTGCCCCGTTGCTTCGGCGAAATCCGCTTCGGCTTCCTCTCACTGCCTAACCCGGATGAATGACGGGTGAGGTATGACGATCGACGACCTGAAGGTCATCGGGATTATCGGTGCCGGCCAGATGGGGCGCGGTATCGCACAGGTGACAGCCGCCAGTGGGTGGCAGATCCTGCTGCACGACGTCGAGGACGCGGCGCTGCAAACCGCGACGAAGAAGATTGGCGAGGGCCTGGCGAAGGCTCTCGAGAAAGGGGTCTTGACCCCGGATCAGGTGGAGTCGGCCAAGGCCCGCCTCAAACCCACCAGCCATCTCGAAGCGCTTGCGGAAACCCAGCTTATCATCGAGGCGGCTCCCGAAAACCCCTCGCTCAAACGCAGTCTCTTCCGGCTCTTGGGCCAGATCTGCAAGCCGGAGACGATCCTGGCCAGCAACACCTCCTCCATCTCGATCACCAACTTGGGAGCGGTCTCGGGCCGACCGGATCGGGTGATCGGGATTCATTTCATGAATCCGGTTCCCGTCATGAAACTGGTCGAGGTGGTGCGGGGCATGGAGACCTCCGACGAGACGACGACCCTCGCGCTGGATCTGGCCAAGCGCCTGGACAAGACCCCGGTCACCTGCACAGACACCCCGGGGTTCATCGTGAACCGGATCCTGATCCCCATGATCAACGAAGCGGTCTTTCTCCTCCAGGAGAGGCAGGGCGGACAGGACACAGGCGTGACGCCGGAGGCCATCGATCTGGCGATGACCGCAGGCGCCAACCACCCAGTGGGCCCGCTTGCGTTGGCCGACCGGATCGGCCTCGATACGGTGCTCGCGATCTGCGAAGTACTGTACCAAGATCTGGGCGATCCCAAGTTTCGTCCCTGCCCGCTCCTGCGCAAATACGTGGAGGCGGGTTGGCTGGGACGAAAAACTGGCCGGGGCTTCTATAGATACACATGATGGAGGAATGGACAATGGTTCATGGTTGATGGGGGTCAAGACCTGCTCATTAACCATCAGTCATCAACCTTAAGCCATCACAGGTGCGATGATGGATTTCCGACTGACCGACGAGCAGAAGGCGTTGCGCGACATGGTGCGCGACTTCGCCGCGAAGGAGGTCGCCCCGCACGCCCAAGCCTTCGACGAACAAGGGCGCATCCCGAAGGACCTGCTGGACAAGATGGCCGGATTAGGCCTGCTGGGCATCTGCGTGCCGCCGGAGTACGGGGGAGCGGGAATGGATTACCTGGCCTACATCATCGCGTTGGAGGAGATGTGCAAAGCCTCGGCGAGCGTTGGCCTGGCCATGACGGTGAACAACACGCTCTACGGCGATCCGCTGATGCGCTTCGGGACGCATCAGCAGAAAAGCTGCTGGCTGACGCCGGCGGCGAAAGGCGAGCGACTGGGGTGCTATGCGCTCACCGAGCCGGGCTCAGGGTCGGATGCGATGGCGCTCTCCACCACGGCGGTGCCGCACAAGGACGGGTTTCTCCTGAACGGCACCAAGCTGTTCATCACCAACGGCGAGATCGCTTCGCAGGCGATCATCTTCGCCACGGTGGACAAGAGCAAGGGGCATAAGGGCGTGACCGCCTTTCTCGTAGAGAAGGCCACGCCGGGCTTTTCGGTCGGGAAGAAAGAACGGAAGATGGGACTCCTGGCCTCCGACACCTGTGAGCTGATCCTTGACAATGTGCAGGTTCGAGCGGACCAGGTGCTGGGCAACGTCGGCGAGGGTTACAAGGTGGCCTTCTCCACGCTAGACGCCGGCCGCATCGGTATTGCGGCCCAAGCGCTGGGCATCGCCGATGCCTGCCTCGAGGCTGCGAAGAGCTATTCCAAGCGCCGGTCGCAGTTCGGCAAGCCGATCGCCGAGTTCGAGGCCATTCAGTGGATGTTGGCGGACATGGCCACCGAGATCGAGGCGGCTCGCCTGCTGACCTACCGGGCCGCGATGCTCAAGGCCGAAGGACAGCCGCGCTACACCCGCGAGGCCTCGATGGCCAAGCTCTACGCTTCCGAGATGGCCAACCGCGTCGCCTCCCACGCCGTGCAGATCTACGGCGGGTCCGGCTACATGAAGGATTATCCGGTCGAGCGGTACTTCCGGGACGCCCGCGCTCTGCCGCTCTATGAGGGGACCTCGGAGATCCAGCGCTTGGTTATCGCGCGGGAGTTGCTGAAAGAGGCCGAGTGATGGAAGAACGCAAAGCCCGGTTCAGATCCCTGTCAGGATTCGACATCGCGTGGGTCTATACAGCGGAGGAACTCACGGGGTGGGACTCAAAGACCGACCTGGGGGCGCCCGGCGAGTTTCCCTTCACCCGTGGGGTCTATCCCACCATGTACCGCGGCCGGCTCTGGACCATGCGCCAATTCGCCGGCTTCGGGACCGCGGAAGACACGAACCGGCGATTTAAGTACCTGCTCCAGCACGGGCAGACCGGCCTCAGCGTGGCCTTCGACATGCCGACGCTCATGGGCCTGGACTCGGACGTCCCCCTTGCGCACGGCGAGGTCGGGTACTGCGGCGTGGCGGTCTCGTCGCTGGCCGACATGGAGCGTCTGTTCGACGGCATCCCGCTCGACCAGGTCACCACGTCCATGACGATCAACGGCCCGGCCGCCGTTCTCTTCGCCATGTACCTGGCGGTCGCGGAACGACGAGGCATCCCGTTCGAGCGACTGGGCGGGACCCTCCAGAACGACATCCTGAAAGAGTACATCGCGCAGAAGGAGTGGCTGTTCCCGCCGGAGCCGCATATCCGGCTGATCACCGACACGATGGCCTATTGCGCCCGATACGTCCCGAAGTGGCACCCGATCAGCATCAGCGGGTATCACATCCGTGAGGCGGGCTCGACGGCCGTGCAGGAGTTGGCCTTTACGCTCTACGACGGGCTTACTTACGTGGAAGCGGCGGTCAAGGCCGGGCTGGCGGTGGACGACTTCGCGCCCCAATTGTCGTTCTTCTTCAACGTGCATAACGACTTCTTCGAGGAGATCGCCAAGTTCCGCGCGGCCCGGCGGCTGTGGGCCCGCGAAATGGAACAACGATACCACCCGAAGAATCCGCGGTCGCTCCACCTCCGGTGCCACGCCCAGACCGCCGGCTGCTCGCTCATGGCCCAGCAGCCCATGAACAACGTGGTGCGCACGACCCTGCAGGCCCTCGCCGCCGTCTTAGGAGGGACCCAGTCGCTGCATACCAATTCGATGGACGAGACCCTGGCGCTGCCCACCGAGGAAGCGGTCAAGCTGGCCCTGCGAACCCAGCAAGTCATCGCGCACGAGAGCGAGGTGACGAACACCGTGGACCCGCTCGGCGGGTCCTACTATGTCGAGTCGTTGACCAACCGGCTGGAGGAGGGCGCGCGTGACTACTTCCGCAAGTTGGACGCCATGGGCGGGATGGTGCGGGCGATCGAGCAGGGATTCCCGCAACGTGAAATCCTGGAGGCCTCGCAGCGCTACCAGCGCGAGGTGGAGCAGAAGGAGCGGGTCCTCGTCGGCGTCAACGAATACGTTGAGCCGGAACCGAGCCGGGTGCCGATCCTGAAGATCGGTCCGGAGGTGGAGCGTGAGCAGGTCGCTCGCCTGTCGGATCTCCGGAAGGCTCGCGATCCCTTCAAGATGGCGGGCACCCTGGAAGAGTTGCAGGAAGCAGCCTCGTGCAGCGAGAATCTGATGCCCTATCTGATCGACGCGGTCAAGGCCAACGCGACCTTGGGCGAGATCTGCGCGGCGCTCAAAGAAGTGTTCGGGACGTACCGCGAACCTGTTGTTCTATAAGTACCCTCGCCCCTAGCAGGAGAGGGTTGGGGCGAGGGGGAATCAATCCGGAGCCTCGGCTGACGAAGGGCGGGCAGCTCCTGCGCCGCCATGATGCGTTGAAGTCAGGCAGCGTTTGTGATCGCACTGTTGGCCGCGGCGCTTTACCGGATTACCAGAACGGCGCACGGCAATCATGGGGCTTCTGATGGGCAATAGGCGCCATGGCGATCGCCTCCGTGCCCATCCCTTCCAGCCGAGGCCAATTGAAGGGAGTAGTCGGCTGGACCACGTTGGCGCAGCAGAATGCCAGGCAACTCGCAAAACACCAGAGTGGTGAAGTTAGGCAATCTGGATGTATCGAATACGGATTCGGCGTGGGCTTCGCGAATTGCGGAAGATGCCCTTACCGGACAAGCTTAGTGTCAGCCTTGATAACCAGGGATTTATTGATATCGCTTTCAATCCCAAGAAACCTCCGCATGTGTTCTTTGATACAAACGTGCTTCTCAGCATGGGCACTGCAGACATTGAGGCTCTGAAGCGACTTCAAGCAGTGCGAGGCTTTCGGTATCGTTACTCGATGTTGAATTTCACCGAATTAGCATCGCACCTGTGTGATGCTCCTTCAAAGAAATATAAAAGCCCTTTTCGTCGCTATCAGGTTGCATTTCAGAGGCTGACCGAACATTTCTATAGTGTTCTTCCTTCAGCAGAAAGCGTGTTTATGCAAGCAGCTGGCCTTAAGCATTACCTAGATCCGGTGTGGATCGTAGATCCGGCAGATATTACTAGGC
>JACQQM010000099.1 GCA_016207025.1 Nitrospirota bacterium
ATCCTGCACGTACCCTTCGCGATCGCCGACGCGACCACCCTGACGGAGGCCGGCTACGTCGGCGAGGACGTGGAGAACGTCGTCCTGAAACTGCTCCAGGCGTCCGACTTTGATGTCAAGCGGGCGGAGACCGGCATCATCTACATCGACGAGATCGACAAGATCAGCCGCAAGTCCGAAAGCGCCTCGATCACCCGCGATGTGTCTGGGGAGGGGGTGCAGCAGGCCCTGCTCAAGCTTGTGGAAGGCACGATCTGCAACGTGCCGCCCAAGGGCGGACGCAAGCATCCTGAGCAGGAGTATATCCGTGTGGACACGACCAACATTCTGTTCATCTGCGGCGGGGCGTTCGTGGGGCTGGAGCAGATTGTAGCCCACCGGACCACGAACCGGCGGATCGGGTTTGGATCCGGCGTCACCACACGTGACGCGGCAGGGCCCGGCAGCCTGCTCGAGCACGCCCAGCCGGAAGACCTGCTGAAATTCGGGATGATCCCGGAGTTCATCGGCCGGTTCCCGGTGCTCACGACGCTCCTTGACCTCGACGAAGCGTCGCTGGTGCGCGTGCTGACCGAACCCAAGAATGCCCTCCTCAAGCAGTACGAGGCCTTGTTCGAGTTGGAGAACGTGCATCTCCGGTTCACTCCCGCGGCGGTGAAGGCGATCGCACACCGCGCCGCTTCGATGAAGACCGGGGCGCGCGCGCTTCGCGCGATTCTCGAAGACGCCATGCTGGACCTCATGTACGAGGTGCCGGCGCTGCAGGGCGTCAAAGCGGTTGTGATTACGGACGACGTGATCAACGGCGTCGGGCAGCCCCAGATTATGCATTAATCGCACAGGCCCGGCGAACCGCCTTCTGGGCAAGGCGCGGGAGGCGAGGCCGGATCTTGAGTCATCCCATGGCACCCAAGCTTCTGATCGTGGATGACGAAACCAAGTGGCTGCGGGTCGTGTCCTTGTACCTGCAGGGCCGGAACTACCAGGTCGAGACGGCTCTCAGCGGAGAAGAGGCGATCCGAAAGATCGCCCAAGCCCCCCCAGACGTCGTCATCGCCGACATCAGCATGCCCGGGATGGACGGCTATGAGTTGTGCAGCCGCCTCCGACGAGACGCCACCACGCGTACTATTCCTTTCATCTTCCTGACCGCCCGGGACCAAGACGCGGATAAGGTCAAAGCCCGGAAAATCGGATCGGACGACTACCTGACCAAGCCCTGCCCGCTCGAGCGGCTGGAGCAGAGCGTCGAGACGGTCATGGACCGGATCGAGCAGGCCGGGAAGATCCCGCTGGACCAGATCGGCCTGAACGGACGAATCGAGGACGTAGACCTGCTCGACATGATCCAGGCACTCGAGCTGAACCAGAAAACCGGCGCGCTCGTGCTCAGCCATGGAGAGCGCACGGGCACGCTCTATTTTCGGGACGGCGTCATCGTGGACGCCGGCATCCAATCCCCGAAGCGCGAGGAACCCTTGTTCATCCTGCTCGGGTGGAAGACCGGCCGATTCCTGTTCATCCCGGACGCAGTGCCCGAGCGGATGCCGATTACCGCCAGCATGGCGAATCTGTTATTCCGGGACCTGCACGCCTTAGAAGAGCACGAGCAGGAAGTCCCCAAAAGCGGCTCGGTTGAAGATGTTCCTCGGCCGCAGGAGCTGAGCGCCGGTCTTCCGGGGTCCGTGCTGGCCCGGCTCGAGGACGTCGCCAAGCGGCTGCGGGCAAGACAGGGCCGCCCCGCCGACTCTCAGGTGGTGCAGATCCGAATCCTGATCGCCGGGGTCCGGCGTTCGGGCAAGAGCGAGCTGATTCAGCAACTCGTCAGGGACCTGTCCTCTTCGAGGTGGGCGGCCGTCGGGATCGAGGAGTCCGGTCCTAAGTACAGGACAGATGTGGGCCGGGTGAGGATCTCGCACGGCATCGCACTCCACCTCATCGCCGTGCGCGCAGAAAAACGCTTCTGGAATGTCTGGGAGGAATGCTTCCGAGGAGCGGTCGGGGCAATCGTGCTGGTCAACCTTTCCACCGAGGCGCTCGGGCACCTGCAGGCGTTCATGAAGGCGCGGGAAACGCTCGCGCCGTGGCTCCCGGTTCACGCCCTGCTGCAGGTTCCCGCTCCGACCGCCACCCTCCCTGATTTACTGGGCCTGTCCGCCTCCAACACGTCATCGGGATCGCTCCAGGACCAAGCGTTTCGACTGAACGCCCTGGATGATGTCCTGCAACAATGGCTGGCCGCTCACTGAAACCCGAGCGGATCACGGCACGTCCGCCGCGCAACGGAACCCCAACGTCGGTCCCCAGTAGGTCATCTCGTCCCAGCCTCGGTAGCTGGCGCGCAGTGCCAGCGGGCTTTGGCTCAAGTCGCCGCCCCGCAGCACGCGGAAGGAGCCACGGAGGGGTCCCTGCGGGTCCTGCAGAGGAGCCATAGCGTAGAAATCCTCCGCGTACCAGTCCTTGACCCATTCCCACACATTGCCGACCAGATCAAACACCCCATAGGGCGATTCGCTCCCCGCAAGGCTTCCGACCGAATCGGTCCCGTTACTGCCGGCCCGCAGGTCTCGCTCCTTTAACCAGCTCTTGATCGTCTCCTCACTATTCCCCCAGGGATACCGCCGCCCATCGGTGCCACGCGCCGCCTTTTCCCACTCAGCCTCGGTCGGCAAACGCCGACCGCTCCATTGACAATACGTACGGGCCTGGCTCCAGGTGACGTTGGTCACCGGATGCTGCGCGCGCTGGGGATCGTCAAAGGCGCTGCGATCCTTAGGCGGAGGGCACACCCCGCTCACCGCACACGTCCGATACTGGGCGTTGGTCATCTCGTACTTATCAATCCAATACGCGCTGAGAGAGGGACGGTGCATCGGCCTGGCGTCAGGCAGTCCGTCCTCGGCGCCCATGACAAACTCTCCCGCCGGAATCAGGACCATTCCCTCCGGAGGAAGAACGCCTCGCAGCGCAAGCTTGCTCAGTTCCTCCCGTTGCTCCGCCTGGAGCCGGGCGTTCACTTTGGCAATGGCATCGGCATCGTCCTGTCCCCTGGACCCATCCTCCTGAACCTGACCTGGCTGCGATCGCGGAGTCGGCGCACGGCGCGCGTCGGCCTTCGGCTGGCCGGCGTTCGGGTCAGCCGCACCCGCAGACGCCGGCGGCGGTTCCTGGAATCGAGCGGCCTCAATCCGAACCGTCGCCCGCACCATCTCGCGCACCAATTGCTCGGCATCTGCCTTCGACTCCCTGCGGACTTTCCCGATCGCCGCAAAATCAAAGTCCGGGATGTTGGCCAGCAGGGGGGTAGCATAACTGATGGGCACGGCGAACCCCATGCCTTCCGGCGCAATTCCGGACGGGTGACTGAATTTGGTCGTCACGATCCCGATCACCTCACCCCGTCGATTGAAGACGGCTCCTCCGCTGTTGCCCGGATTGATCGCGGCATCAATTTGAAAGACACGCTTGACGCCCTTTGTCCGGACTGCAGCGATGCGCCCGCGTGAGACGGAGACTTCCCGGAGACCGAACGGAAACCCGACCACGATGACCTCTTGATCAAGCCTGACCGCGCCGGCATACCCAAGAGGAGCCTCGGACAACCCGACGGTCTCGATCTTGAGCAAGACCAGGTCCTGATCCTTGTCCGCGCTCACAACGACTGCGGGAGCTCGAAATTCCCCCGACGTCACAACTACGATCCGGCGGGCGTTCGACACCACATGATGCGCGGTCAGGATATACCCCTCCTGATGGACGATCACGCCCGTGCCCGCTGGTTTCTCCGCCGGGGCGACGGGATTCTCGGCTGCGCGGAGGCTCCCTCCCCCGAGCAGCACCGCGAGCCCTATCAAGAACGCCGCTCGCTTCATTTTCTGATTGGGAGCACCACGCTGATCGCTCCTGCGTTCTGCCCCAAGCGGAGACCTTCCCGAGGATGCCCGGTCTTGTCCAACTCTCCCTTTGGCTCCCCGTGGCAGTCCAGGCACCGGCGCGTTGCGTACAAGGGAAACATCAGCCGCAGCGTTCGGCTCGCGGCGGTCACTTCGCTGATGACCTTTTCCCGAGGATACGATGGATCGGCAAACTCCTGCAAGGCCTTCTTCTCAAATGCATCCGGTGCATTGGAGGGATTTCGCGTGACGAGCGCGGTCTGTTTCAGCCGCACCCCTGTTGACTCCGTGAAGCGGCTGGCGACTCGCGCCCCGAATACCGCAGGGATAAACCCCTTGAAGCCCACTCCTTTCCGGTTAATCTCGGGTTGGGCTTCAGCCACCACTCGCTTGCTCGATGAGACGAGGGCTCGGAGCAGCTCTTTCGTCCGCTGCGGCAGGCGAGCCGTCGCGAGCTCCTGAAGATCAATGCCTGAGCGGCTGTGAAACACTTCAACGAGTTGCTGCTCGAATACCTCAGGCGTGAACCGCTTGTCCCCCTTGTCCGGGTCATCAAACAGATCCTGATTCTCGTTGATGACGTAACGGCCGGAATGGAGCAATATCGCGAGGAGGCGAGCGGTCGTCTCCATTTCCAGGATGGTCTGCAGCGGTGGGCCCGCCTCCGGAGGCCGTCCTTGCACCGACACGGGTTCACTCACCGCAATCGAGCCGGCGGTCAGCAGCGCCAGCAAGACCCGCCGCAGGCCATGGCTCATCATCTCTACCCCCGCCGCTTGGAAACGCCACGAGAGCAGTCTCTCTCGATCAGTGAGTTCGTCGGTAGGGCAAACAGGCGGTGGCTCCCTGCGTTCACTCTCTTGGCACCGGGAGCCACCGCGGTAGGATCGTACTTCTGTGCGGTGATCAAGTCAAGGCGCAGTGGGGAGCCTAGCCCTTGTGCGTTCAGCGGATTCCGTGAATGTCGATCACTATGTTGTCTTCATCCAGCTCAACCGAGACCCGCGCACCTTCCTGAAAGACCGAGAGCTTGCTACCAGCCAGGGCATCGACGTCGAATCGCTCAATGCCCTCCGGCGTTGAAAGCTTGATCTCACTCCAGTACTGATCCGAGTACTGAAGGCTTCCGGCAATGATGCGGTGTCCAGCGACCGGCGATCCGGCCTTGTGGGCATCCACCAGCACATTGCCCTCGTCCACCCACAACATCACCGGATCGCCGACCTTGGCTTCGTGGAGGCCGACCCGGTCAGCTTTATTGGGGCTGATCGTGCGAGCGCGTAACCCGACCGGGATGCGCACAAAGACCACCCCCGACTCGATCTTCGCCACGACCCCGGTAAGCCCCAGATGCGCGCTCTGCCCGCTTTGTCCGGGCTGATCGGCGAAGACAGGGGCTCCCACGAACAGGATCACTGCACTGGCCGTGAGAATGCCCCCAATGCCATAACTCCAATGGCGACGACACATAATCCACCTCCTGTCAAATGACGTGGCCGGGAAGCGGGGGAAATCCCGCTTCCAGGCCTTCGGCAGAGACCTTCCTCGGGATGTGCCTACTGGTTCGCCCCGGTCATCGGAAGCGAGATACCATATTCCTGGATGGGCGTCACCATCACCGAGAAGTTGTACAACTCGTCCGCGGCGACATCATTGATACCGTGTGCCCGTCCCTGCAGCATCCTGAAAAATTTGTTCATTTCGAGCCTCACAGTTCGCTGATCGCCGTGGCTCAACGCATCCCGGACCACGGTCAGTTTCTGCTGATACGGATCCCAATTGGAGGTGGGATAGTTCGCCTTGTAGAAGGTCAACGAGTTCGTGATCTCGTCGACCCAGGTGGTCTGAGCCCAGGCGACACCCGCCGCCAAGAGGCAGACTGCGGAGACAGCGAACACCACCAGTGCTAACTTGCCAGGCATCCATCGCGCTCTCATGTTTACCTCCCTTGCTCTCCCCCTCGTGGTGGCTGTTTTTGCTGGATATCACAGCGCATCAGCCCCCACTGTTGTCGTCCATGAAGTCGATCCAATAGTCACAGCCTCCGTCCTTGAAGCCCACACAGGGCGTTCTGCCGTCATCATGGGTGTTCGCGAGATGTTCAGGCACGCTCATCAACCGCTCGAACATCGTTCCCCCCAGCTCAATCTTGTCAATTGCAGCAGCCGTGTTTTCCTGTGGGCTTAGCTGCGGGATTACCCCCAGCGCAAAGTTGTACAGCTCATCTGCCGCCACCTCGTTAATGCCGTGGGCCCGAGTTTGCAACATCTTGAGAAAATGGTCCATCTCGACCTTCACGATTTGCTGATCTTCACGACCTAACCCATCCCGGACCCTTGCAAGCTGTTTCAGGTAGGGATCAAAATTGGAAGTGGGATAGCTCGCCTTGTAGAAGGTCACCGCGTTCGCGATCTCGTCGGCCCAGGTACCCGCGGCCAGTGCGACACCCACCGTCAGCACGCACACCGCGCAGGCCACGACGACCACCATTGACAGCCTATAGCTCAGCTTCCTTTTCATATTTGCCCCCTTGCTCCTCTTTATTTGTCCGCATTGTCCGCCCGCGCCCTTGTCTTAAAACGACAACGCTGACTTCTCGTCCTGCATTCTCAGAAATTCGAGACGCTCAGCATCTGTGGGCTGAAATTCCTGAGTCCCCATGCCCGCGGGTTCCACACTCTCAGGCACTTGCATCGGCTGTTCGCTGCTCTTCCCGAGCTCACCTGTCGCGGGCGTCTCATGCTGAATACCTGGGCGCTCGTCCTTCGTGTCCTTCTTGATCTCCTTTTGTGATTGGGTTCCCTGTCCTGTCGGCTGATCCTCGGCGCTCACGGAAGGCGCAAACGCCCACGGGATCAGCACCAGCGACGCGACAATGACCGCACTTCTTATAATCGGATAGACTCTCATAGCGCACACCTCCGGTTAACCGAATGTTGATAATTCACAGAGGACGAGCCCATCCCCTGCCTCTGAATGTCACCCATCATAGGAAGTCGGGCAGGATAGGACCATTGCCCGGAAGATGGATTTTGTCTCCACCTTTCGGGTGAGGAATGGGGTAGAGCGGGCTTATTTGGAGCTCAGATAGACTAGGATAGCTTCAACACGGCCAGTTGCGCCAAGCTTGCGATAAATATGGTGCAGGTGTGTTTTCACCGTATCCAATGACACACATAACCGATCAGCAATTTCCTTGTTGCCCTCCCCTGCGGCGGCGCAGGCCAGGATTTCCCGCTCCCGCTCGGTCAAAGTGGCGAGGCCCCCGGCGCGCTCCGCGTTCCCCTGGCCGAGCGCCTTGTTGGCAATCTGCGCAAATCGGTCCACAAGAAAGGGCGAGGCGATCAGCTCACCTCGGTAGGTCCCCCGGATGATTTCTAGAAATTCCTTGTGGTCGGCATCCTTGAGGATATACCCGCACGCCCCGGCTTGTACCGCCGCCACAATCCTGCTGTCGTCATCGTGTACCGACAGCATCAGCACCTTGATCTCCGGCAGGCATCCTCGGATCAACCGTGTAGCCGTCACGCCGTCGAGCTTCGGCATATCCACGTCCATCAGGACCACGTCAGGCTTGACCTTCGTCGTCACATTAAAGGCCTCGTGTCCATCGGTGGCCTCACCGACCACTTCCAAATCAGATTCCCGCTCAAGCAGCAAGCGCAAGCTCTGGCGGAATAACCGTTGATCTTCGGCGATCACGAGCCTGATCGACACCTGTCGTCTCCGTTCAGCGGCAGTGCCACCGAAAACACGGCCCCGTCTGAAGCCTCGTTGGCGGCCCAGATGCGGCCACGGTGGGCCTCCACCACGAGCCGGCAGAAATGCAAGCCAAGGCCACGTCCGATGCGGAAATCGCGACCGTCCTTCTTCTGGAAAAACATCTCGAAAATATGCGGAAGCTTCTCCGGGTCCACGCCAGGCCCTTGGTCCTGGACCTGCAGCAGAAGGAACGGAGCGCCCGGACTTTTCCCACCAACGCCTGGCTTCGCCTCGTGCTCCGTCCGTACCGACAGCGTGATCAGGCCCTTAGGAGGGGAATATTTCAGCGCATTGTGCACGAGATTGATCCCAACCCGCTGGAGCCGGCGCCGGTCTCCGACGATTGTCACATCCTCCGGCAGTTCCACCCGGATGGTCACCTCTTTTGCTTCGGCCTCGGACTTGAACAAATGGGCGACTTCCTGCAGCAACGTACCAACCGAGAATCTTGAGGGCACAAGTGGAAGGCCGGAGTAGCTTTCCTGGTACACATCCAGCATGTCGTTGATCATGCCCAGCAACAGTTCAGTCGTGAACTGGAGGTCTCCGAACAGCCGGCCCAGCGGTTCCACCTGCAGCTCTGTGCGATGGCTCAGCAGCTCCAAGGTCTTCTTGATACCGGCCAACGGATTGCGGATGTCGTGCGCGAACATCGAGGCGAACTGGCTCAGTGAGGCGAGACGTTCGGACCGGAGGAGCTGCTGTTCGAGCTGCTTCTTGTCCGTGATATCACTCAGTTGGAGCAACACGGCCACCACGCTCCCAGTCTTCTCGATGGGGACCATGTCCAACTCCATCGTGAGCATGGACCCGGCTGCAACCGGAACGTGCATCTCGGCCGCCGATCCTTCTTTTCCGGTCGCCAGGACCTCACAGAGCAGCTCGGTGAAGCGCGAGCGATCGCGCTCCACAAACAGGTCAGCCACCGCGGTTCCGACCACTTCCTCTCTCCGTCGCCCCAGCTTCAGTTCACCACGCCGGTTCACATCCCGTAGAGCCCCGTCCGCGTCCACGATCAGTTTCGAATCCACCGCATGGTCCCAGAGCGTTCGGTAATGCTCTTCCGATCTCATGAGTTCGCGGTTCGCTGCCTCGAGCTCCTGTACGTACCGCTGGGTTTCCTGCGAGGCTGTCTCCAGCCGTTCGGCTAGCCTGTTGAAGCTTTCCGCCAGCGTGTCGATCTCGATGATCTGAACTCGATCAGCCTGTTTCCCGATCTCAAGGCGCTGCGATAATTGGCCCTCTCCCAATAGCCGCACACGTTCGACCAGGGCACCGAGGGGCCGGACGATCCGGTGTGCGAGCCTCCCTCCGAACAGCGCGATCAGCCCGATCGCTCCTAACCAGAACCACGCCAGCTTCCACATCAGAATCCGCGCTGGCTCGTAAGTCTCCTTTGGATCTTGGCGCACGAGAATCTGCCAGATGCGCTCCTGCGCGATGGGGACCGGCAGCATGACCGGCGAGACCCCGACGATTCCGCCACCGACTCCGTGGCTGTCGTTCTGGACCTCCGCCCAGGCGGCCCCCAAGGCATTAGGATGAGCTTGGTCCCGGCCGCCAACGAACGCGTCCGTCTTCGTGTGGAGGGCCGGTGGAAGCAGGGGGCAGACCAATACACGGCCGCCTTCGTCCAGCAGCATCACGTGGCCTGTCTGCCCGATGCGAGCACGCAGGATCGAGGCGAACAGCTCGTCGGTCCCGATCGCAACCTTGAGCACGCCGAGGACGGTCCCGTCGTCGGCCGCGATTGGCATCGCCACCTCCCAGTAGCCCCGGCCTCTTTCGTCCACACGGAGATCCCCAGCCCAGGGTCGTCCTTGCCCCAACACGATCGGCCACCAGGGCTGCTGCGCGTAATGGGCGCGGGTGGTCTCGCTAGTGCCTCCTCCGACTAAGTTGCCCCGCCGGTCCACGATAGCGAGAGATCGAAAATATTGGTGCTGCTCCTCCCGCCATCGCTGGAGCTCCGGTGTGTCCAACGCGAGGCGCTTGCCCTCTCGCACGGTATCCCGAACTTGGGGAAAGGCGCTCAGCCGCTGGACCCATTCGATCTCCTTCGACAAGACCAAGCCAACCTTGTCTGCGCTGTGGCGGGCAAGTTCCTGGAAGTAGAGACCGGCGGTCGTGCGGCGAGTCTGTTTCGCGTGCCAGTAAGCGTTCCCGATGCCCAGGGTTCCGGTGAGCAGACCGATGAGAAGGACAGAGAGCGTGATCGAAGTCTGGAGGCTGACGCGCTTTCCCACTGGAGCCATGACAGCCTCCCAGAAGGAGCACAGCACCTTCAAGGAATATTATACGCTTGGTCGGGTCATGGTTGCAGCAGACAGGGCGGTGATATGGCCCCTATCCGCTAAGGAAGCTTCACGAGCCCGGAATATTCGTGAATACTTCGGGCTAGGCGGCGTGTCGGGTCTCTGAGCCTGCAGCCCCCTCTTGGCTAGCGACGGATGCGCCGGCCGGCGTGGAGAGTCGCCGCTTTTCGGCATCGCTCTCGGTGGCCATAGTGGAAGCCAACAGCCAGATCAGCGTGACCATGGATGTGATTCCGATGACGATGATTTCGAGCATGTGCGGAAGTGACCGCCTCCCAACAGAGGTACACCGCTAGGCCGCGCGCTTCGTGCCCGGTGATTCTTCACGGTTCGCTGCAGGTGCCA
>JACQQM010000104.1 GCA_016207025.1 Nitrospirota bacterium
CCTACTACCACCCCCACGACCTGGGGAAGTTCGCGGACATGGGGAAGGGCAACAAGGACTTGTGGGACAAGTTCATGAGCTATTACAGCGCCGTGTTCGCGGAGGGCGCGCTGACCGAGCGGGAAAAGGCGCTGATCGCCCTCGGCGTGGCGCACGCCGTGCAGTGCCCGTACTGCATTGACGCGTACACGCAGGCCTGTCTGGAAAAGGGTTCCGACGTGGAGGAGATGACCGAGGCGGTCCATGTCGCGTGCGCCATCCGCGGCGGCGCCTCACTGGTCCACGGCGTCCAGATGCGCAACGTGGCGCAAAAGTTATCGATGTGAGAGAGCAGAGCTGATGGCTGATGGCAGGTAGTCCGGAGAGTCGAGCCATCTGCTATACGCTATTTGCCATTCGCTAGAGATATCCATTGGCGCGGAACCAATCGAGGGCGTCGCGGATGGCATGCCTGACCGGATTTCGGGGATAGTCCAGTTCGCGGATCGCTTTCGAGCAATCATACTGCTGCATGTGCTTGAGCATCTCCACGAAGAAACCCGGCACCGGCGCCGGCTTCCTCAGGACCGTCCGGAAGGCCCAATCCCCAAATTTTGAACCGTACCGCGCCAGCGCAAACGAGACCGGCAGCATCGGGGCCATCACCCCCGCCACGTGCGCGATCAACTTATTCAAGTCCTTCTGAGTGGTGTTCCAGTTCCCCAGGATGTACCGCTCGCCGATGCGACCCCCTTCGGCCGCTCGGATCAGCCCGACCGCCACGTCCCGCACGTCAATCGCGTTGACCGGGCCCTGGATATAGCCCGGCATCAGGCGCTTGGCGATCATGAGAATCTGGGTTCCGCTCGTGGGCTTGCTGTCATAGGGGCCGAAGAAGGCGGTGGGGTTCACAACCACCGCCGGGAGCCCGCCGCGCGCCGCCTTGAGGACTTCCGCCTCCATCGCGGCCTTCGCCATCAGGTAGGGGTTGTCGGTGTAGGGCGTCGAAAACGGGCAGGTCTCATCGGCGAGGCGGCCCGGGTCGCGGGGAAACCCGATGGTCGTCAGCGTGCTGGTGAAAACGAGACGCTCCACGGAGGCGCGCCGCACCGCAGTCAGGAGGTTGCGGGTCTCGGCCAAGGCCTGGGCCGTCGCGGCGTCGGCTGGTATTGTGTGGGGCGGGTAATAACTGGCGGCCTGGTAGACGATCTGGACGCCGGTACATGCTCGGGAGAGGGACTCCGCATTGTTGAGGTCGCCTTCGACGCGCTCGACGTTCAGCCCCTTGAGAGTGAGGAGATTGCTGGTTGGGCGCACCAGCGCGCGGACCTGATCGCCCTTGGCCAACAGTGCCCGGACCAGGTTGGCCCCGAGCTGTCCGGTTGCGCCAAGCACCAGAACTTTCATCTGAGCAACTCACGCCGCGAGTCGCGGAGAGCTTTGTGACTGTCAGGCGACGGCCCGGAAGGATTCAAACGCCCGGTCCGCTTTGGCAGCCATGTAAAAGTCGCTCTCGGTCAAGCCGTTGATCTTGTGCGTCCAGATCTCGACTTTGCACTTTCCCCAGGCCAGGTGCAGATCCGGATGGTGCCCTTCCGCCTCCGCGATCGCCCCCACCTTGTTCACAAAATCCAGGGCCTGAGCAAAGTCCTTGAACGTATAGAGCCGTTCGAGGTGCCCGTCCTTGTTCAGTTGCCAGCCCTGCGCCAATTGCTTCAACATCTCTTGGGCGCGCGACGCCTCCATCGGCGGCACGCCCCCTCGACAGGGGACACATTTATTATCCGCCAGGCTCATGATGTCCTCCTCGCCAATGTAGCTTCAGAAGCTCTGGATCGAAGTATAGTATGACCGCACAGCCCAGCACAATCGGCCCCGCAGCTAGTCGCTCTCGTCAGGTGCACCGCCTGATCGGGCCAGATCTCCGATGTTGATCTTGTCGGGATTGAACTTGGCGGCCGCCTTGGTCATGCGGTCCAGCGCCTCCTCGAACGCCAGCGGCTCGGCATCCTTTGGCCGGAAGCGGATCGGATTGACCCGCGCCACGACGAAGCTCTTGAGATACGGGCTGGTCAGGCCCCTGGCCTTCAAGGCCTCGACCTGTTGAACCACCAGATCGTCCAGCCCCAGGACAGTCTTGGCCCGCTTCTGGCGAACCTCCATCGCGGCACGCAGGGGCTGCTTCAAGAACTCATCCACGCGCTTGAGGACCGGATGGTAGGCCCCTCCGCTGAAGCGCGGTCGCTCCTCGTAACAGAGGCCCAGCGTGATGAGGGCCGGCTCCTCGAACTCCAACACGTAGGTTTCTTCGGTGGCGTCACCGAGACTGGCCAGTTCCTTGTACATGCGGATCACCTCCAGCGCCTTCTCCCGGAGGTTGTGCGCCTTCTCGGTGTTCAGGGCCAGGATCTGATAGGCCGCGGCCGCCTCCGGCACCACGATCGCCGTGATGCTCTTGGCGCCCAGCGTGCGCATCGCCGACAGCCGGTGGTGCCCGTTCGGCGTCCAGTACTTGGCGCCTCCCTCCGTAATCTTTTTCGCCCGCACCGCGATGATCGGGTCCAGGAACCGCCCGATCTTGCCGATCACGGCCTCCAGCTTGCGGACGTGCGTGTCCGAGAGATTGCGCTGATACGGCGTCGGCTCCACCAGCTCGACCGGCAGCGCGGCCATGACCACCCAGCGGCCGCCGTAGGGTTCCCGATACATGGACAGGACTTTCCCGCCGTCCTCCTCGATTGCTCGGTGCAGCTCGGCCACGTCACCCGGCGGCGCCGCCGCCTGCAGCTCCGCCGCTGCCAGCCCGGTCGAGACCCCCGCCGGCTTCCTGCGCCGTGTGGTTCCCGCTGCCCGCGGCTTTCTGGATCTCTTCTCAGCCATAATCTGGTATGGTAGGGAAGTCGCTTGACAAAAGAAAGCCCTCTCAGGAGCAAAAATACCCCGCACCGGCCATCGCGGCGCGGGGGACCACGCGCCGGAGAACACGCTGGCCTCCATCGAAAAAGCCATTGCATTGGGGTGCGATCTGACCGAGGTGGAGGTGCGGCGGACCCGCGACGGTCAGCGGCCAGAGCGTCGCCTCGGGAAAGGCCTAATAGGGTTTGAGTACCTCGAAGCACCCGCGCAGACCAAGGGCCTTGCCGACGACCGAGCAGAAGACGATTGCGCCGGTCAACAGATAGAGAGCCCACCGGACGGGTATTGGTAGGAACGGGCTGAGCCTCCCGTCCGGGTCAGTGGACGATCGTGACAGCCCGGCGTCAGGCTTTCACTTCTGCATCTGGGTCTTCCGGAACGCGATGGCGCCATCGACAAGCGCGAACCCCGCGATCAGCGCCAGCAGGGTGCCGCCTGTAAACCACCCGATCGACCCCAACTTCCAGGTATGGTCCGTCAGTCCCGCCAGGAGCCCGATCACCCCACAGAGAAAGCCGAGCGCAGCGCCGATGCGGCCAACCATAGTCCGCTTCTCTCCCACGGTCATCGCACACCTCCCTGGTTTTTCCTCCCGAGCCTTATCCGCTATTCCTGGAGGAGTGAGCTGCCACTGGTGCCCCAGTGTGGACGTTTTTGTGATCTGGGTCAAGTTCGACTTCAGAACTTTGCTGTAGGTGGTGACTCGCATGGTAGAGTCCTAGGCGCCACCGCATGCGGCAGGTCGGGGATGCGGGGCGTCTTCGCACCATGGTGGATGCTCCGAGTGTCCGTCCACCGGAACGGCCGGCGAATCTCTGAGTCTCGACAGCACCGGACGAGGATATTCTGACTAGCCCGCTTTCTTGTCCCTCTCTGCGCCCAAGCGCCATAACGCGCTGACGGGCAAGGCGTGCAGGTGGGGGCCAAATGGGATGGCTTCAGAACCGGTGCAGAGCACGATGCCGCGCCGGAAGCGCTTGCCGACCGCCTCGGCCAGACTCCGCAGCCCCTTGAAATCCTGTGCGCTCACCGTCGCGCTGGCCTTGACCTCAATCCCCACGATACGACCCGCCTGATCCTCCAGCACAAGATCCACTTCCTGACCGGTCTGCGTGCGGAAGTGAAACATCTGGGGGTGCACTTGGCTCCAGGTGATTTGCTTGCGCAGCTCCATCGTCACAAAGTTTTCCAGTAGTTGACCGAACAGCCCGAGATCGCGGGCCAGACGCTCTGCATTCACTCCCAGTAGGTGTGCGGCCAGCCCGACATCGCTGAACAGCAGCTTCGGGGCCTTGACCAATCGCTTGCCCAGGTTGCCGGACCAGGCTGGCAACATGTGAATAAGGAATGCTGTCTCCAGCAAGGCCATATATCGTTTTAGGGTACTCAGCGGGATGCTGATGCTGCGGGACAGTTCAGCGAAGTTCAACAAGGCCATGACGCGGGCTGACAGCAACGCCAGGAGTCGCGGCAGGGCAGTGAGTCCTTCGATGTTCGCTAGATCGCGCACGTCGCGCTGCAGGATGGTCGTGATGTAGGAACTGAACCACGCGCTGCGACGAGACTCGGCCGTTCGTGAAAGAACCTCCGGGTACCCACCACGCACGATCCGGCGCACTATTTCACTTCGACTGGGAAGACCATCAGCCATGGAGGGCAGGGTCCTGGCAAATACCGCATCGACAAAGCCTTCCCGCCGTTCTTCGATTTCCCCCTGCGAGAGCGGCCAGAGGGCCAGAGTTTCCATCCTTCCTGCGAGGGATTCAGAGAGGAGGGGCAGCAGCACGACGTTGGCAGAACCCGTAAGCAAATAGCGGCCTGGTTGGCGATCGCGATCCACTTGGGCTTTGATCGCCAGGAACAGTTCCGGCGCCCTCTGGACTTCATCGAGGACCACCGGCCCGCCCAGACCTGCCAGGAATCCAGCAGGATCATGGCGCGCGGCTGCCAGAACGCCAGCATCGTCCAACGTCAGATAGCGAGCCGGATGGGCCCTGGCCGCTACCCATTGGGCCAGGGTGCTCTTGCCAGTTTGTCGCGCTCCGTGGAGCATGACCACTGGCGTATCTGCGAGGCCGTCGAGGAGGGACTCGGTAATATGGCGGTCAAACATGGCTGAATATTAACCAATTGATGGTTATTTTTCAACCATTCATTGGGTAATATTTAACTATTCCCGCGACGATCTGGACAAACAAAAGCCCCTGACTCCGTGCGAAGCCAGGGGCCGTGATGGTTGAATGGGATCGAACCCTTTTCCTTACGCCGGTTTGCTTTCGGCGGCAGGGTTCCCATACCATACTGAGTGATGCGTCCCCTTGCCTTTGCCAACGCGATCACGGTCACGACCGCCGGCTTGGCCGCCTTTCTCCTCGCCCTTCGCTTGCTCGCCCCCAAGTTTTTTGTCTTCTTTTTCAACGCCCAATTCTTCGGGGCGGACGTCGCCTCGCTACTCCCGGCCGATCCTCCTCTCACCTTGCTGGCGGCCGAGCTCCTCGCCCTCCTCGTCGGCGCTTGGATGATCGGCTTCGTCTGGGCCTCCCTCTACAACCGCTGGGCCAAATAAACAGCCCCTGAGTCCCACGACCCAGGGGCTGTACATGGTGGACCCTTCTTAAGCGCGTTCGAACCTTTTTCGATGCGCAAGGCCCCTGGCGGCCACGTGCCGCGAGGGGATTTCGTAATCAAGCCGCACGGTTCGGCACATCGGCAGGCTCGGTGCAGGCCGGCGAGGC
>JACQQM010000098.1 GCA_016207025.1 Nitrospirota bacterium
GGATCATCCAGGCGATCCACGCCACGGATTCTCCCTGGGACACGGAGTACGGGATTCCCCCCCTCTCGATCCTGGAGCTTTCGCTTGAAGGCGCGTCCCCCAATCCGAATCACGGGGGAATCTTTCATCTGGTTGTGCGGGTGGATGGTCAGGAACGCCGTCTCGAGCACACCGACCATGCTGACCTGTTAATCGCGTTCAATGCCCTGCTTCACCGTTATGACCCCGATGTCCTCATCACGGATTGGGGTGACTCCTACCTGCTCCCACGGTTGCTGATGCTGGCGAGCCAGCTCAGGAGTCCGCTGGCCCTCAACCGAGATCCCATGCGGTCCGTGGAGACACGCCCACCACGTTCCTATTTTTCGTATGGCCGCATCCTCGCGAGTGCTGGAGCACGCACGCTCTACGGAAGGCTCCACATCGACAGGCAAAACAGCTTCGTGATGGCTGAGACGGGCTTTGCAGGACTGATCGAACAAGCGCGGGTGACCAAAGTGCCCCTCCAGCACATGGCGAGGACCACCACGGGAACCGGGATCACCTCCATGCAAATGGAGCATGCACATCGTGATGGCATCCTCATTCCCTACCGGAAACGTCAAACCGAAGAGTTTAAGTCAGCGCTGGACCTGCTTCATACGGACCAAGGCGGGCTCGTGTTTGCACCCCTCTCTGGGTATCACGAGAACGTTGGCGAACTGGACTTTGCGTCAATGTATCCAGCGATCATGACACGCTTTAATGTCTCCCCTGAGACGGTGAATTGTTCCTGCTGCGCGCATGATCCCATCGCGCGTGTTCCAGAGATCAAGCACCATACGTGCCGTCAACGAGAAGGATTAGTCCCTCGCACCCTCAGACCGTTGCTGAACAAGCGGGCGCAGTACAAGCACCAGCTTGCCATGACCGCTGACTCCGCAACCCGATGGGTGCTAGACCAACGGCAAACGGCGCTCAAGTGGCTGTTGGTCGTGTCTTTTGGATACCTGGGATACAAGAACGCCCGGTTCGGTCGCATTGAAGCGCATGAATCGGTCACGGCTTATAGCCGAGAAATCCTGCTTCAAGCGAAAGAGAGCGCCGAAGCGGCAGGATTCCGATTGCTTCATGCCATCGTGGATTCGCTCTGGCTCCACAAGCCTGGGGCGACCCGCGCTGATTACGAGGCGTTAGCTCAGGCCATCAGTGCACGGGCTCGATTACCGATCGCGGTGGAAGGGCTATACCATTGGATCGGGTTTTTGCCTTCGCGGGTCAACCCACGCATGCCGGTCCATAATCAGTTCGCCGGTGTGTTCGAGACAGGCGAGATGAAAGTGCGCGGACTAGAAGTCAGACGGTCGGATGCCCCGTTGGTTGTGAAACGGGCTCAAGCCGAGATCCTTCGTTGCCTGAGCGACGCGAAGACGTTACGTGAGCTTCGGGAGGCAGTCCCACGGGTTATTGAGATCGTCCGCGCGTACCGCCATTATCTTCGCGGGGGACGTGCGCGGCTTGAGGAACTGGTTATCAGTAAGACGTTGTCACAAGACCCAAAGTCGTACCGCCATGAGACGATGACAGCCATCGCGGCGAAAGAGCTCCTGGGGCATGGAGTCAAGCTCCAAGCTGGAGAGACGCTCCATTATGTCATCACTGACGCTGCTGCCCACCTTCCTCAAGACCGCGTCCGGGCTGCCGCCACGGTTGATGGCACGTGGTCATACGACGCTGATGCCTATGAGAAGCTGCTTCACAACGCGGCGCTAGCAATCCTGTCGCCTCTGGGCGTCGAATCAGCGCTTCTCAACAGCCTCACCAGCCCTGTCGGTCCTGCGGAATAGAGCTGTGGGAAGGAGGAAAATCAGGAGGGAGTGCTACAATAGCGCCACAGGTGAAGGCGGAACCGTGGATGACGCTTGCGCATCAGAAAAACAATCTCACCGGTTCAGACAATCCCGTGGGTAGAGACCCTTTGCGATCCCACGCAGCGCTCGAGTGTACCGTTTCGGCTTGGGCAGGACGATGGTCAGCCCATCCTTCACATGGCAAGGTAAATCGGCTCAACACGGTATTGTACGCGCAAGACTGGGACGGTCGCACGTCCTTTTCAAGCGCTCAGCGCTAGGGTCCCGGGATTTATGATGAGCAACTCACGATCAGGCGCTTGCCCCAGTCTGGGGGCGGGGCCGCATAGCGGTCCATCTCCGGCTGATCGGCGAAGGGATCGCGGAGGAGGCGACGCAGGCGGTCGATCTCGGAGAAATCTTTCTGCTCCGTCACCAGGCGGATGGCCGTGTGGGCGAGGTAGTTGCGGAGCACGTACTTGGGATTGACCTGCTTCATCCGCGCCGCCCGCTCCTCGTCGCGGCTCCCCTCCCTGCGGAGCCGTTCCTTGTAACGCGCGGCCCACGCATCGAACGCTTCCTGATCCACGAAATAGTCTCGCTGCGCCTCGCTCCGTGCCTCCGGTGCCTGCTTGAAGTCACAGAGGGAACGGAAGACGTTCGTATAGTCGGCGCAGCTCCCCCGCATCAACTCCAGCAGGTCGCGGATCAAGACGTCGTCCTCGGGCCGCGACTCCCTGAGCCCCAGTTTCGTCCGCATCAGCTCGGCAGAGTGCTCCGCAAACACGGCCTCGTAGGCGTCGAGCCCGGCCTTGATCGCCTCGTCGGGCACCAGCGGGGTGAGGGCCTGGGCCAGACATCGCAGGTTGAAGTAACCGATGTCCGGCTGGTTCTGGAACGTGTAGCGCCCGTGGTGATCTGAATGGTTACAGATGAAGGCGGGATTGTAGTCATCCAGGAAGCCAAACGGGCCATAATCGAGGGTCATCCCCAGGACGGACATGTTGTCGCTGTTCATGACGCCGTGCGCGAAGCCCACCGCCTGCCACTTGGCGATCAGGCGCGCCGTGCGGAACGCCACGTCGTGATAGAGCCGGACGTACGCGTCTTGAAGGCCCACCAGCTCAGGAAAATGCTGCGCAAGGACATAATCCGCCAGGGTCTTGATGTGGTCGAGCTGGCGTCGCCAGTAGAAGAATTCGAAGTGGCCGAACCGCACGTGGCTGGGCGCCAGCCGCAGCAGCATGGCGCCGGATTCAACCTGTTCGCGCAACACCGCTTCCTCGCTCCCTACCACACAGAGGGCGCGCGTCGTAGGAATGCCCAACCCGTGCATAGCCTCGCTGCAGAGGTATTCCCGGATGCAGGAGCGCAGGACCGCACGGCCGTCATCGTCGCGGGAGAACGGCGTCAGGCCCGCGCCTTTGAGATGCAGGTCCCACTTCTCGCCCCGGCTGTTGCGGACCTCACCCAGCAGGATCGCGCGGCCGTCGCCGAGGCGGGAGACGTAGGCGCCGAACTGATGACCGGCATAGACCGTCGCGAGCGGCTCGCTGCCCGGCAGCAGGTACTGGCCCCCGAAGCAGCCGGCGAACTCCGGCCGCTTGGCTTCCTCCGGGTCGAGATCGATCAGGGCCGCGACATCCAGGTTGAAGCTTACCAGGAACGGATTCTTCAGCGGCGTCGGGGTTACCTTCGCGTAGAAGACTTCGGGCAAACGCGCAAAGGTGTTGTCGAAATGGAGAGTCTCGAGTGTTCTCAAGGCAGTCATGGAGGCATTCTAGCACGGCAGGCCAGGCCGCCTGCTGTTTCAGAACGTAATGTCGAACCGGCAGACCTTCGCGTCCGGCTCCATGTCCCGGGCCGGCGGTTTCAGTTGGACCACCACCTGCGGCCGAGCGGGCTCCGGGATACGCCGGAAGATCAGATCCTTTTCCAGATAGGGATCGCCCGCGAAGTACATCTGCGTCGTCAGCGTGGGGAAGCCTTTCCGGTAGACCTTGAAATGGATATGGGACGGCCTCGTCCAGAAGAAACTCGCCGGGTAGGGGGACGGCTTGACCGTTTTGAATTGATAGCGCCCCTCCTGATCGGTGACGGTCACCCCCCAATGCTGGAAGTCGGGATCGTGGGACGCACTCATGTTGCGGTCGTCCGGATGGCGATAGCGGCCGCTGGCCGCCGCTTGCCAGATTTCCACGAGCACGCCGGCAATCGGACGGCACTGCGGGCCCCGAACCTCGCCGACGATGTAGATGACCTGACCGGTTGCCGGTTTGGCATGCCCCTTCACCAGGGTCAGGTCATTGTCCTTGTCGTCTTGTTGATGGACGGGGTAAAACGGCCCTTCCGTCTGCGGCGGCGTCGGCTGGCAGGCCGTCGCGTTCTCGCCCCATGCCGGTCCCGTCGCGGAGAGGACGAGCAGTGCCGCAGCCGCCGCGATCGCTGCGCGTGTTGGCCGCCACTTCATTGTGTAACTCACTGGCAGAGACAGGGAGAACCACCGGATAACGTCAGATAGCGGATAATAGGAGATCAACCTCTGGGCTCCTCGGGTGGCTCGATGGGGCCGGCCCATTCGCTCTGGGGTCAGCGTCACTTCTTGAAAGCCGCCATCCGGCCACTGGAAGTAGCCAACCTCGTCCCTTTGAGAATCAAGGGACAAGACGGCCCGCGCGTGACCGTGAAGTCACGGGAGTACGATGAGCCACTCACAATCAGGTGCTTGCCCCAGTCCGGGGGCGGTGAAAAGAGTTGGGAGTCTCTACCTCTGAGCCCGCAGCTTGCGCTGGGTCGCACGGTCACCCAGTCTGTCGGAACCCGCCGCCTTTTGACCGCTGAAGCGAGCTGAGGAACCGGCCGAGGCGCTGCTTCTCCTCCAGCCGCAGGCGCACGAACTCCAGGCCGCACTCCCGCCCCTGCGCCCACCGGACCTCGGCGAGATCCACCTTCAACGGCGCAGACTGCGCCGGCAACTGGATGTGCAGCGCGCAGGTGGTCCCGGGCAGGATCAGCTCGTCGCTGACCACCGTGCAGCCCCGGGACGAGAGCCCCGAGACCAGCCCGCCGCCGGCCACCCCGTTTCCTGAGAACGAGACGGGCAGCTCGACGGCCACGCGCGCGAACTCGCGTTTCTCCATGGGACGACTCACGCTCGCTCAGAGACACACACCCGATCGAGCCCTGACCCACGCATCAGGCTTTCCACTATAGCAGGATGGCACCATCGGAGCCAGAGGAGGTAAGTCGGCTTGACAACGGCCAGCCTTTTCGCGTAGATATCGCATTCCGATATCGAATATCGATATTTGTATCGCGTCATCCTGTATGCCTCTCTCTCGGCGTATGAAGAATCAGGAACTTCCGGTCATATGGGACCGCCTCGCCCGACAGTTCTTCATCGGCTTCGTGCGCACCCACATCCTTTACCACGCCGCTGAACAACCGGTCTGCGGTGCTGATCTGACCGCGGAACTGGCTCGGCATGGCTACCGTCTCTCACCCGGCACCCTCTACCCCGTCCTCCATGAATTGGAGGCGAGTGGCTACTTGCGCTGCCTCCCGAACGTGCGCCAAGGACGTCGCGTGAAGCGCTACACGATTACCGCCAGCGGTCGCCAGGTGCTGGTCAGGATCCGCAAGCAGATCAAGGAACTCGTCAACGAGGTCATGGACAGCGGCCACGCGGGATGACCCGATACGGTCACCAGAAACGATCCTCGACCGCTCAGTCCGCAAGCCTTGCGGACGACGGGTCGGGCGTCTTGCCGCGTACTGCTCGGGTGCGCCAGTCAGCGATCAGCCGAACGACGGTCGGACTGCTGACTTGTGCCGTGTTCCTCTTCTGCATCGCCCCTCAGCCAGGTGACGCTTGGACGTGGGTGCCCTCTGAGCAAGAGATCGGCAAGTACCGGCGCAGCTGGAACCCGTTCTCACATGGCCCGATCCTGCACACGGCTGTGGACATCCAGCCCAAGGGGCAATACCTGCTCCGCCCGTTCATTTTCTCTCAGATCGGCGAGCATTCGTTCGACAATCGTCTCCGCTTCTTCAGCGAGCGGCAGAACGGACCGGTTCATCTCTACAGTGTGCAGGAGCCTTCGCTCGAGTTCGCCTATGGATTCACGGACCATATCCAGCTCGGCGGGACCACTTCCCTCCAATCCTTCTGGGCACGAGAAAACGGCAAAACGGACACCGACACCGGCCCGGGAGATACGAACATTGCGATCAAGTACCGGCCGGTCGTCCAGGACTCCGACTCCTGGCGCCCGTCGTTCACCCTGCTGAGCCAATTCGCGATCCCGACCGGCAAGTGGCTGGGCACCCAGAAGCCGCCCGGTGGGTTTGCGCCGATCGGCCGCTTGCCGGCGACACGGTTCGGTGAAGTGGCGTTCACCGAGGGGGTGATGATGCGCAAGAACCGCCGACCGTTTCGCATTCAGGCCGGGGTCTTCTATACCTACGGAGCTCCGGGCAGCGAGGGGACGGAGACCACCTACACCGGGGACCTCGTGAATACGCGCGTGGCGTTCGAACACATTCTCGACGATCGTCGGGGGTTCGGCTATGGGCTTGAGCTCGTGACGCTCCATGGCCTGCCGTGGCGCGTCGATGGCCATGAAATCAACCGCGGTCAACGGAGCGGCTTCAGCGTGATCGCCGTCGAGCCGACTCTCCAGTGGCGCTTTGGCCAGACGAACTTCGTGGGCGCGGTCGGCGTCCTCTTCACGGTCGCGGGTCAGAACGCCTCCGAATCTATCTACCCGAATCTCTCCATCTTCTATTACTGGAGCGAGAGCGGGAAAGTGCTGATGCGGTAAGATGGTGGTTCCGGCCCCTCCAGCGCCACCCTCGGAAAGCGCGTCGAGAGATACCGTTGGATGGCACGCTCCAGCCGAGCGGGTGTCACGCGCTGCTTCGCGGGCTGCCCGGTTACGGCCGGCGGGGAATCGGCCACGGTCGTGGACAACACCGGCCGAACTCCCTCGCCTCCCAGGACACCAATCAGGAGCACGCACAGTGCCACCGTCACCGATGATCCTGACACTCGCCCTCCTTCCCCAGGCGAGCGTAATAGCCTGACCAAGTCTCCTTCGCACCTCCTCCCACTGCTCTGTAGGCTCAGTTGGCCGCGTGTTCTCATTGGGCCTGAGTCGGACATTTCTCACGTGCAAGATTTTGGCTGCCTGCTGCCCGACTGCAGAGTTGTTTCCTGCTTATGCCTTCCTGTATACAGACGTGGTGAGCCTCGCCACCGTGCCAGCGTTCATTCAGCGCCTCCTCCGTTTCGGCGGCGTGGTCCTCGTCCTGCTGATCATCGTCGGGTTGGAGGACCCGCCTCCCGTGGTTGCGGCGGCTGACCCTCCGGGCGAACTGGCCCGTCATTTGGCCGCCATCGCGAACCTCGCCCAAGCCTCTCCCATGGTCACGATCCCGGCGGGATGGTTTCTTATGGGAACGAACCGCAAGGACGATGATCCCTACGGGCTGGACACCCAGTATGACGACACCGAGCTGCCGCAGCGACGCATCTGGCTCGACGCCTATGCAATCGATCGCGACGAGGTGAGTCAAGCCGACTACCTCACGTTCATGCGCCAGCCGCAACGCCAACCGCCGCAGGAACTCCAGCGATTAATCTGGCATCTCATCACCGTGCATTTCCTGCCGGATTATGTCATGGCCTCCTGGCCGGCCCTCTATGTGACCTGGGCCGAGGCGGCAGAATTTTGCCGGGCCCAGGGGAAACGCCTTCCCACCGAGGCCGAGTGGGAGAAGGCGGCGCGGGGCAGCGAGGGCAACCTCTTTCCCTGGGGGCACGCCGCCCCGTCACCCGGCTTGGCCGTGTTCGGGCAGTACCACGTCCACGAGATCCCGCTCGTCGCGGCCGTCAACGGCGGAGAAGAGGGGCAGAGCCCCTATGGCCTGCGCCACATGGCCGGCAACGTGGCGGAATGGGTCCAGGACTGGTTCATGTTCGACTACTATGCCATCATGCCGGAGCGGAACCCGCCGGGCCCTCCCACCGGCCGCTACAAGAGCGTGCGCGGCGGCTCCTGGAAGAGCAACCCTCACTTGCTGCGGGCGGCGACGCGCAATGGCGCGGTCCCGGACCAACGCTCCGCCACGATCGGCTTTCGCTGCGCGAAATCCGGTCCTGGGACAATGGTGGAGGGAGCACACTGACACGCGCGCCAGGCAGACACATCAGCCAGACGAAAGGATCGCCGATGGTACGGTTGAACCAACAGCCGCGCAGGGAATGTCGTTGGAAGCTGCTCCTGCTGTTTCTTGCCGCAGTGGTCATGCCGGGCATCGGGACGACGCACGCAGCAGCGCCGGATGACAGGCTCGCCACTGCGGTCGAGCGCGCCAGGCGTGCGACCGTCGGCATCCTGGCGCAGACCCCGGAGGCGCGGACCTCGGTTGATCCGTCCC
>JACQQM010000102.1 GCA_016207025.1 Nitrospirota bacterium
ACATGGGTTGACGATCATCTGAAAGGATACAGACTTTCACCAGCGAAGTTTCCTCTTTGGATACCCCCCGAAAGTGGTTTGGAATCGGCGCGGCAATTGCTCGACGACAGAAATCGAAGCGATTTTGCGCGCTCATCATTTGGATCTGCAAGGGTTCGAACAAGACCCAGAAGGCGCATTCCTAGCCTTGGAATAGAGGCGCCGCCTAACCCGCGCTGGAGCCGACCGCGATTTTCAGGCTGTTGGCTTCATTGATCCGTATTGCGCGACGACTCAGCTTGGCTGTTAGGCTGCGTTGTTTGACGTTTTGTTTGCGGTAGAATGTTGGCTCTCGGAGTTGTGTCTATGCCGAAGAATGTCCCTGCCCCGCCGCCTGGCTTCGACGATCTCTCGGTCGACGAGCAGATCGATTACGTTCAGTCTCTCTGGGATCGGATCGCAGCCATCCCTGAGCAGGTTCCTGTTCCCGAGCGGCATCTGCGCATCATTCGAGAACGTTTGGAGGCTTACAAAGCAAATCCTAACGCAGGCCGGTCTTGGGAGGAGGTCCGCACAGACACCGAGCGAGAGCTGCGTGAACATTCGTCTGACTGATGGCATGGAGAATAGTCGGCCAACCTCAGTCGGACCTTGATATTCAAGCGGCGGCTGTGTGGTATGAGGACCAGCAGTCAGGTCTGGGCGTACGCTTCAATTCCCACGTCTGGAAGGCGGGGTACATGGTGCGTGCCGCTCCGGCAACGCGCGCTCCAGGCCGCATGCCCACGATGTGTTGGAGTGTTCGGCGGAGATAGACGCCCAGATGTGCCGCATTTGACAGGCTGTTCGGGGCTGTGGTAGGGTCCACCACTTCGGGAATACATATCCCTCGCTCCGGACCCGGTTCCGGGGCCAGAACCCGGATTATTCATGATGCTTCGTCGCGAAGTCGCGTAGACGCGTTACGAGGCGGGCGCGTGGAGCCGCGAAGGAAGGAGGCGTACTCTACGGGGGTACGTTGACTGACTGAGCGGCGAGCCCGCCTGTCGCAGTAGCGTATCCGCGATTGCAGCAGAAGCGTTCATGGATGATCCGGGTTAAAGTCCGAGAGGAGGTTGCATGCAGCTCTACGAGTCTATCTTTGTTATTCGTCCCTCGCTGTCCGACGAAGACACAAACCAGATCATTGAGAAAATGAAAGGCGTGCTGGAGAAGTCCGGCGCGTCCCTCCTGAAGCTCGAAAACTGGGGCAAGAAGAAGCTCGCCTACGAGGTCAAGCGGGAGCGGAAGGGCACCTTCGTGTACGTCAATTTCAAGTCGGAGGGGAGTGTCGTCAGCGAACTGGAACGCTCCTACCGGCTGGAAGACTCCGTAATTAAGTTTTTGACGGTGCGGCTCGAGCAAGAAGCCCCTACGCCGCAGGCCGGCGAGGCAAAGGAGTCCGACCGTGGCCGGGTTCAATAAAGTCATTTTGATGGGAAACCTCACGAAGAACCCGGAGATCCGCTACACGCCCAGCGGGACGCCGGTCACCAGCTTTGGGTTGGCGGTCAACCGACGGTTCCGCCAGGCTGAGGAACAGAAGGAAGAGGTCTGTTACATCGACATCGTGGTCTTCGGCAAACAGGCGGAGCACTGCGGGCAGTATCTCAGCAAGGGCAACGGCGTGCTGGTGGAGGGGCGGCTCCAACAGCGCCGCTGGGAAACGGAAGACGGTCAGAAACGCAGCAAACACGAGGTGGTCGCCCAGACCGTGACCTTCATGCCCAAGCGGCAGGAGTCGGGAGGGGAGCCGGGCCCGCCTGATGAAGCCGATTACCAGTACGAGGAACCGCGTAATTAGGGAGGCAAAGGGTGGAGCGGGGACGGTTATTTCAGCGACGGCGGGTGTGCCGGTTTTGCCACGAGAAAATGCCGATTGACTTCAAGGATGTCGGCTTGCTGAGGAATTTTCTCACGGAACGGGGCCGCATCGTTCCGCGCCGGGTGTCCGGAAACTGCCTGCGGCATCAACGGGAACTGACGGTCGCCATCAAGCGAGCCAGAACCATCGCCATGCTGGCCTTCGCCGAGGAGCGGTGACCGGCTCACGTGGAATGACCCGGAGCGGTTTGACTCGCTTCCAGGCTTCCGTGTATACAACGTCAGCCCGCACGGCGGGCTCGGTGTTTCCGATGGCCTTGACGAGCCTCCATCTCGCGGATATCCCTGAGGAAGGGCTCAGTCTCGATTGCGTGGTGCAACCGGATGAGTTGACGTTGGAGCCGGGCGATGCGCAGGTCCAGCGAGAGCTGGTTCTGTCGGCAGAGATCGTCAAGGCTGATAACGGCGTCAACGTGAGCGGGGTGCTGGCCGGCACCTTTCTGCGGCAATGCGTCCGGTGTCTGAAAGAGTACGAGGATCCGACCAAGCTGTCGTTTGCGGTGGAATATCGCCGCAAACAGAACCACGGAGGCAAAGAAGGAAGCACGCGGCGCCACGACCGGCCATCCTCTGAGGGCGAGATGGAACAGGACAGCGAGGAGGTCTACCCCTTGGTCGGCGATCGACTGGACCTCGCCGAGATGTTGCGGGAGCAAGTCATTCTGGCCACGCCGATCCAGCCGCTGTGCCACGAAGGCTGTTTGGGGCTGTGCCCGGCCTGCGGACAGGACCTGAATGAGCGTCGGTGCGGGTGTCCAGAGGAGCGCCGGGAGAACCCGTTTGCAGACCTGCAGCGTAAAGTCGAAGCGAGAGGCGATAGACGATAGGGAAGGAAGTAACGTTCCACCCATTGCCTCTAGCTTCGCGCCCTTGGCCATTTAATGAGGAGCGACGATGCCGAATCCTAAACACAGGCATTCCAAGTCCAGACGGGACATGCGGCGAGCGAACAAGAAACTCACGCCCCCGAGCTTTTCGATCTGTCCGCAGTGCCATGAACCGAAACTTCCGCACTCCACCTGCCTCAATTGCGGCACCTACAAAGGTATCGCGGTGATCGCAGTCGAAGAAGCCTGAGAGCGTCCGTCGAACGTTCGTGGCCTCGGGGCCAACACGGCATCCAATGAAAATCGCGGTTGATGCGATGGGCGGGGATTTCGGTCCAGCCCCCACCGTCGAAGGCGCCGTACAGGCGGCCAACGAACTGGATATCGAGGTGGTCCTGGTCGGGGACGAGTCCCAGATCAGGGAGCACCTGCACCGCCTCGGCTGCACCGATCCGCGTCTCACCATCCGCCACGCCTCCCAAACGGTGGATATGCACGAATCTCCCGCCGTGGTCGCCCGGAAGAAGCGGGACTCATCCATCTGGGTCGCGACCGAGCTGGTCAAGTCCGGCGAGGCGAGCGCGGTCGTGAGCGCCGGCAACACGGGCGCCAGCATGGTGGCGGCCTTCTTTATCCTGGGCGTCATCAAGGGCGTCGAGCGGCCGGCCATTGCGGCAACGCTCCCCACGCTCACCGGAACCGCCGTGATGCTGGATGTCGGCGCCAACGTGGACTGCACGCCCCAGCATCTCCACCAGTTCGCCCTCATGGGCCACGAGTACGGCAGGCACATGTTCGGCAAGCCGAACCCACGTCTCGGCCTGCTCAGCATCGGGGAAGAGGATACCAAGGGGAACGAAGTCACCAAAGAGGCGTTCAAGCTCCTCAAAGCCAGCCCGATCAATTTCATCGGCAATGTGGAGGGGCGGGACGTCTACAGCGGCGCCGCCGACATCATCGTCTGCGACGGGTTCATCGGGAACGTGGCGCTGAAGATCTCGGAGGGCCTGGCCGACGCGATCAAGAAGATCCTGATGAAGGAAATCGCGGGGTCCTTCCTGGGACGGCTGTCCTATCCGTTCCTGGCCAGCCCGCTGCTGCGCCTGCGACGACGCATGGACTACGCGGAGTTCGGCGGCGCGCCGCTCTTAGGCGTGAACGGCGTCACCATCATCTGCCATGGGCGCTCGTCTGCCAAGGCGATCAAGAACGCCGTCCGGCGCGCCAAGGGTCTGGTCGACAGCTCCCTCAACGAACTCATCCAACGCGACATCGAAGAGAGCCTGGCGCAATACGAGAAGGGGGACAAGGGAGCGGCCGCGGAATGAGAGCCAGAATCGCAGGGACCGGGTCTTATGTGCCGGAGCGGGTGATGACCAACGCCGACCTTGAGCGGATGGTCGCGACCTCTGATTCCTGGATCGTGGCGCGGACCGGCATTCGCGAGCGCCGCATCGCGGCGCCCGGCGAGGCCTGCTCCGACCTGGGCATGAAGGCGGCCGAGCGAGCCCTGGAGGCGGCGGGGATCACGGCGGCCGATCTCGACCTGATTCTGGTGGCTACCTGCACCGGCGATGCGCCGCTGCCGTCCACCGCCTGCCTGATCCAGCACCGGCTGGGCGCCGTGCGCGCGGCCGCCTGCGATCTCTCGGCCGCCTGCTGCGGGTTCGTGTTCGCCTTGGCGGTGGGCGATGCCTATGTCAGGACAGGGTTCCGGCACGTGTTGGTCGTCGGGTCCGAAGTGATGTCCATGCTGATCGACTGGACGGATCGGAACACCTGCGTGCTGTTCGGGGACGGCGCGGGCGCCGTGGTGCTGAGCCCGACCGAGGGCGAGCAGGGGATTCTCTCGTCGCATTTGCATTCGGACGGCAACCTCTGGGACCTGATCTGCGTGCCGGGCGGGGGGTCGCGGATGCCCCCGTCCGAGAAGATGCTGGCCGAGGGGCTGCAGTTCATCAAAATGAAAGGCAATGAGACCTTCAAGGTGGCGGTTAAAACGCTGGAGGAGGCGGCTCGGGAGGCGTTGGCCGCGAACCATCTGTCGGTGGCGGACCTCGATCTGTACGTGCCGCATCAAGCCAATTTCCGGATCATCAAGGCGGTAGCGGACCGGTTGGGATTGCCGATGGAGAAAGTGGTCCTCAACATGGATCGGTACGGCAACACCTCGGCCGCCTCGATTCCGCTGGCGCTGGACGAAGCGGTCAGAGCCGGCCGGGTGAAGAAGGGAAACCTCGTGCTGATCGAAGCGTTCGGGAGCGGCTTGACCTGGGCATCGTCGGTCGTCCGTTGGTGACCGCAAAACGGTTTATTTGGTTGTCGGGTTTGTCTGGTCTCTCTGGTTGAGCACTTAAACCAAATAAACCATACAAACCAGACAAACCTCATTGGACGAGGAGAGAAGAATGGGAACCGAGATGCGACCGTTGGAAGGGGACTGGGCGCTCATCCTGGGGGCCTCGAGCGGCTTCGGGGAGGCCACGGCGCTGGAGCTGGCCTCGCTGGGCATGAACATTTTCGGCGTGCACCTGGACCGGAAGGGGACGTTGCCGAACGCGGAGCGGATCATGGGGCAGATTCGCGCCGCCGGGCGTGAGGCGGTGTTCTTCAATGTCAATGCGGCCGACCCTGACAAGCGGCAGGAGATCCTCAACGAGATCCAGACGCGCCTGAGCACGGCGAAGAGCCCGAGCATGGTGCGCGTGCTGCTGCATTCGCTGGCGTTCGGAACGCTCAAGCCCTTCATCACGAAATCCCCGGCCGACGCGATTGCCAAGTCGCATCTGGACATGACGCTCGACGTGATGGCCAACAGCCTGGTCTATTGGGTGCAGGACCTGGTCGCTCGCCAGCTCATGGGCCGCGGCGGACGCATCTTCGCGATGACCAGCGCCGGCGGCGCGCGGGTCTGGCAGACGTACGGCGCGGTGTCGGCGGCCAAGGCGGCGTTGGAGTCGCATATCCGCCAGTTGACGCTCGAACTGGCGCCGCTGGGCATCACCGCTAACGCGATCATGGCCGGGGTGACCGACACGCCGGCGCTGAGAAAGATTCCGGGGTCGGACGAGATGATCACCCTGGCGAAGCGCAAGAATCCGTCCGGCCGGCTGACCACGCCGAAGGATGTTGCCGAGGCGATCGGGTTGCTCAGCCATCCGGAGGCGCACTGGGTGACGGGCAATGTGATTTGCGTGGACGGCGGCGAATTCGTGGTGGATTGAGACCCCGGTGTCCTCCAAATTGTGCGCGCGAATCGCAGCGAATTTTTTCTCGTTGACATTGGAAAATAATTCTTTCATATCATAACGCGCTATGACATCCGGGCTCGGATTGATTTTCCCCGGCCAAGGGTCGCAATCGGTCGGGATGGGCAAGGCGCTGTACGACGCCCACCCGGATGTCCGGACGGTCTATGAAGCAGCGGGGACGATTCTCGGGTACGACGTCGCCGCGCTCTGCTTCGAGGGACCGGCCGATCGCCTGAACCTGACCGAATACACACAGCCCGCCTTGCTGACCGCAAGCATCGCGGCTTTCCGACTCCTGGAGCCGTCCGGTCTAAGCCCCGTGGCCGTCGCCGGACACAGCCTGGGAGAGTACTCGGCGCTGGTGGCCGCCAAGGGGCTGGCCTTCGGCGCCGCCGTGTCGCTGGTGCAGAAGCGGGCGCGCTACATGGCGGAGGCCGTTCCGTCAGGGAGCGGCATGGTGGCTGCGATCCTCGGTTTGGACGGCGCGGCGGTCAAGCAGGCGTGCCAAGAGGCGTCCACGGTCGGGGTGGTGGCGCCGGCCAATTTCAACTGTCCCGGCCAGGTGGTGGTGGCCGGAGAGAAAGCCGCGGTCGAGCGGGCGGTCGAGCTGGCGAAAGCGAAGGGCGCGCGGAAGGTCATCCCGCTTCAGGTCAGCGTGCCGGTGCACACGCCGCTGATGCAGGCGGCTGCGGGCCGGTTGGCCCGTGACGTGGCCGCCGCCGCCTGGTCGGATTTGTCGGTGCCGTTGATTAACAATGCCGACGCCAAGCCCCTGCGGTCAGCCGCCGAGGTGCAAGCCTCACTGATCCGCCAGCTTCCCTCGCCGGTTCTATGGGGAGAGTCGGTCAGGGTGATGAGAGGGATGGGCGTGACGACGTTTGTTGAAGTCGGCCCCGGCACCGTGCTGACCGGTCTGGTGAAACGGATCGTGCCCAACGCGGTGACCTTGAACGTGCACGATCCCAAGTCGCTGGACGCGACGCTGGAAAAGTTGGGCGTGAGGCGTCCCTCGACGGGGCTCGGGACGGTGAGCCCGTCGAACCGTGAGGCGTGAGGCGTGGAGCGAGGCATGCGTTTTCTGCGCTTCGATCTCAGGGTGCTTCATTCGTGACGAATGACGATTGACGAATGACGGGGGGTGAATGGGACTTGAAGGCAAAGTGGCGCTGGTGACCGGTGCGGCCCAGGGAATCGGGCGGGCCATTGCGGAGACGTTGGCCCGTCACGGCGCGGATGTCGTCGTCGCGGACCTGGACCCGGGACGGTCCCAGGAAACCGTTGAGGCGATCGGCAAGCTGGGCCGGCGGGCCCTCAATGTCAAGGTCAACGTCGCGGACTGGGACGACGTGAAAAGCATGACCGATCAGGTGCTCAAGGAGTGGGGCAAAATCGACATCCTGGTTAACAATGCCGGCATCACAAGGGACGGCCTGCTGCTCCGGATGAAGGAAGAGGACTGGACCCTGGTCCTCCAGGTGAACCTGAACGGGACATTTCACTGCACCAAGGCGGTGCTGCAGCCGATGACCAAGCAACGGTACGGGCGGATCGTCAACATTGCCTCGATCGTGGGCGCGATGGGGAACGCGGGGCAGGCCAACTACGCGGCGTCCAAAGCCGCGGTCATCGGGTTTACCAAGACCGTCGCGCGGGAATACGCGAGTCGCATGATCACGGTGAACGCGGTCGCGCCGGGCTTCATTGATACCGCGATGACCCAGGGGCTTCCGGCGGAGGTGAAAGACACGTTACAGAAGCAGATCCCGCTGGGCCGGCTGGGCCGGCCCAGCGATGTCGCGGAGGCGGTCCGCTTTCTGGCCTCGGACGAGGCTGGCTATATCACCGGGCAGGTGCTGCACGTCAACGGCGGGATGTTGATGGTATGACAGGCGCACAGCGGTGCGCCGTCAGGGGCGTCGAGCGGTTCGGCGCGTCCCCTGAGAGGTGAAGGAGGCACACGATGCGGGAGGAGGTGGGCAAACCAATGGTGGTCGAGGATCGGATCAAGAAAATCATCGCCGAGCAACTCGGGGTGGAGGAAGATGAGGTGGTACCAGAAGCCTCATTCGTCGATGATCTGGGTGCGGATTCTCTCGACACCGTCGAACTCGTGATGGCGTTCGAGGAGGAGTTTGATATCGAAATCCCCGATGAGGATGCGGAAAAGATTCTCACGGTCGGGCGGGCCATGGAATATATTAAGGAGAAAATGTAGGGAGACGATCCGGCCTTCCTTATGAGCGCGCACGTAACACGACGGGTGGTGGTGACCGGAATGGGGCTGGTCACGCCGCTCGGAACCGGCCTTGAGAAAACATGGAAGGCGATCTGCGCCGGCCAGTCCGGCATCGGCCCGATCGCCCGGTTTGATCCCACCAACCTTCCCAGCCGGATGGCTGGAGAAGTCAAGGACTTCGACCCCGCCGACTATATCGAAAAAAAAGAAATCAAGAAGATGGATACGTTCATCCACTATGCCGTGGGCGCCAGCCAGATGGCGGTGGATGACGCGGGGCTCAAAGTCACCGACGAGAACGCCGAGCGGGTCGGCGTCTACATCGGCGCCGGCATCGGCGGCATCCCTGGCATCGAACATTATCACAAGATTCTGCTGGAGAAGGGGCCCGACCGAGTCTCCCCCTTCTTCATCCCCATGGTCATCATCAATCTGGCCTCGGGCCAAGTGGCGATCCGGCTGGGCGCCAAGGGCCCCAATTCCTGCGCCGTCACGGCCTGCGCGACCGGCAACCACTGCATCGGGGACGCCTTCCGCATCATCCAGCGGGGAGAGGCGGACGTGATGCTGGCCGGGGGAACGGAAGCCGCGATCACTCCGCTCACGGTGGCCGGGTTTGCCGCCGCCAGGGCCTTGTCGCGCCGCAACGACGACCCGGCCCGCGCGAGCCGGCCGTTTGATCGGGACCGGGACGGCTTCGTGCTCGGAGAGGGGGCGGGCGTATTGGTGTTGGAGGAACTCGAAGCGGCCCGGCGCCGTGGGGCGCGGATCTATGCCGAGATGGTCGGCTACGCCATGAACAGCGACGCCTACCATATCACGGCCCCGCCTGATGATGGAGAAGGAGCGGTGCGCTGCATGGAGCTGGCGATCAAGGACGCGGCCGTGTCGAAAGACGAGATCGGGTACATCAACGCCCACGCCACCTCGACCTTTGCCGACAAGGTCGAGACGCAGGCCATCAAGCGGGTCTTCGGCGATCGGGCCTATCTGATCCCGGTGAGCTCGACCAAGTCCATGACCGGCCATCTCCTGGGCGCGGCCGGAGGCGTGGAGGCGGTCTTCAGTATCCTGGCGATCCATCGAGGCCAGGTACCCCCGACCATCAACCTCGAACACCCCGATCCCGAGTGCGACCTCGACTATGTGCCGGGGCGCGCGCGCGAGGCGACGGTCCAAGTAGCCCTGTCCAACTCGTTCGGATTCGGCGGAGTGAACGCCTGCGTGCTGTTCAAGCGGCCGGAGACGTAAACGTCGCGTCGCAGCGTGCGGAGATCGGCGACGATGGCGCGTGCCTACCTCGACGAAGCGCAGCAGGCGATCGGCTACGCGTTCCGCCAGCCCCGCCTCCTCGACGAAGCCCTCACACACAAGTCCCATGTCAATGAGATCAAGGATAAGGGCAGGAAGCACAACGAGCGGCTGGAGTTTCTGGGCGACGCGGTGCTGGCGCTGGTCGTCAGCGAACACCTGGCCGCCTCGTTTCCATCCTCGACCGAGGGGCAGCTCTCGAAGCTGAAAGCCCGGCTCGTGAGCGAGGCCTCCCTCGCCAAAGCCGCCCGGAGGCTGAACCTCGGGAGCCTGTTGCGGTTAGGAAGAGGGGAAGAACTGACACAGGGGCGCGAGAAGGACTCCTTGCTGGCCAACGCGCTGGAAGCGATGATCGCGGCGATCTATCTGGACGGAGGGCTGGACCCGGCGCGGGCGTTCATTCTCCGGGCGTTCGCGAGGTCGCTGGAGGATCCCCACGCGCTGCATGACGACGCGGTCAGCCAGGACTACAAGACCCAGTTGCAGGAATGGTGTCAGAAACGGTTCGATACCTTGCCCCAGTACGTGACGGTACGGGAGTCCGGGCCGGACCATCAGAAGATGTTCGAGGTTCAGCTGAGAGTCCAGGGAGACATCCTGGGAGTGGGAGTCGGACGGACCAAGAAAGAGGCGGAGCAGATGGCCGCAAAGCATGCGCTGAAGCAGGCCATCAGCTCATGATGTTCATCGTTAAACTTTAGGCGCTTCCGGATCTTGTGTGGGGAGCAGATTGCCAGGTTTGCCGCTCGTGCCGGGTGTGGCAAGGGTCATCGCTTCCGCTCCTCATCGAGCGACCCTTCCGGGCTCATCACCCATTAGCACGTGGCTGAGCAATGGGTACCCGGCGGAAGCCTTCCGGAATTCCCGTGGCCGCGGTCCGGGGACCCGTTGCTTCTTTGTTGCAACGGGTGTTGACCGTAGTGCCGTGGTCAGTTCCGGCTTTCCTTCCCCGAAGCGCCTCAGTGGGGTACAGCGGAGGGCTAAACATTGAAGCCACCCGGCCGGCTCACCATCTCGCCGGCGTCCGCAAACGTGACGCTCCTTATTCGTCGCGTCGCGGACCCCGCTCGTCCGGTGAAGTTCGCTCTGGTCCCTGCCACGCCCGGCTGGAATAGCACCACCCACACGAAAGCCGGAAGAGCCAAACTTTATATCAAGGTCTACTCCTTCGGACACGCGATGAACGCTTAACGAACAACGGTTATCCTTAAACTGGTAGGAGGCGAGTGATGGGAATGAGAGGAGAGGCAAGACGTGTCATCATAATGGTGGCGGCGATCGCGGGCATGCTCTGCGCGTGGCAGAACAGCTCGCTGGCTGCCGACAAGGCCCCTGCGGGCCAGACAGGCGCCAAAAAGGAACCGCACGCGATCATCAAGACCAAATTCGGCGAGATTGAGATCAAATTTTTTCAGGACGTCGCGCCCAAGCACGTGGAAAATTTCATCAAGCTGGCCAAGTCCGGCTTTTACAACGGGACGATCTTCCATCGCGTGATCCCGGGCTTCATGATCCAGGGGGGCGATCCGAACACCAAGGACCTCAACAAGAAAGAAATGTACGGGATGGGCGGGCCCGGCTACAGCGTCAAGGCCGAGTTCAACGAGACCCCGCACAAACGAGGGATCGTTTCAATGGCCCGAGCGGCGGACCCGGACAGCGCTGGCTCCCAGTTCTTTATTGTCGTGGAGGATTCGCTCTTCTTGGACCGCAAGTACACCGCGTTCGGGGAAGTGGTGAAAGGGATTGGGGTGGCCGACAAGATCGTCAACGAGCCGCGGGACAACCGGGACAACCCGCTGGAGCGAGTTGAGATGACGGTCACGATCGTGGAATAGCATGGCCGTGTTCCAGGGCTCCACGCTCCCGCGCCTCCGGAGCGGCCCGTCTCGCTCTGCGGGGCGGAATCCTTCCGAAATTCCCGTGGCCACGGTCCGGGGACCCGTTGCTCCTTTGTTGCAACGGGTGTTGACCGTGGTGCCGTGGTCAGTTTCGGCTTTCCTTCCCCTCGAGCTTCACCGGGCTGCTCGCTCCTGCGGCAAAGTGCGCTGTGAGCCCTAGAACACGGCCTGCGCTGGGTTTCCGGGAGAAAGCGGTCGGCCTCGCTCGTTCCTCATCACCCGTTGCGCTGGCCCATTGCATTTGCAAGAGCAACGGGCGCCCCGAGCAACGGGTACCCGGCACGTCAGAATGGCTCGCCACGGAACAGGAAAAAGGTTCCAGGAACTTTATCAGGTCGCAGGAACTTTATCGGGTCGCAACCTTATCGAGTCATTCGCGAGTTCATTGCCGTCTAAGAGATTTCGCGCGCCTTGCTGTGCCCTCGTCCGAGAGAGATTGAAGATGTCTGGCGCCTCTACATAGATCGCGTCAGTTGCTCTTCCCGCTCGGCTTTACGGAATGCGCGGTGCTACAGGTAACCTGGCTCTCTGGCGGACGCGCAGCAAACGGCGCGCCGATTAGTTTCCGAGGTGAGTCGCTTTCGGGAGAGAGCGCTGCTATACTTGGCGTGACGAGGTGCCTTATGAACAAGGTGGAAAATATCGAACGCCAAATCACTGAGCTTTCTGCTGAGGAACTGGCCGCGTTTCGAGACTGGTTCGCAAAGTTCGACGCCGAAGTTTGGGACCGTCAATTTGAAGCCGACGTGAAAGCCGGGAAGTTAGATGCTCTGGCGGAACGTGCGCTACGGGACCACGCTGCCGGCAGGTCGACGAAGCTTTGAATCACCACGCCTCTCCCGACTTCTGGGTGTGTTATCGGGCACTTCCCACCTCTGTTCAAGAGCTGGCCGACAAAGCGTTCGCTCTTCTCAACGCGGATCCTAAGCATCCATCTCTCCATTTCAAGAAGGTTGGCCGGTTCTGGTCTGCCCGAGTCGGCTTACATCACCGCGCCGTGGGCGTGCAGGTGTCCGACGGGATCCTGTGGTTCTGGATCGGTACTCATGCTGAGTATGACAGGGTGATTGGCTAGCTTCTGGTTTAAGTGCGGGGCGCCCCACGATATGCCGTGATCCTGGCTTCGCGCCTTAGCAGGAAGAATGATCCAGGAACCATAGCGATTCATCGCTTCACCTTACAGACCTAGTGGTCCATGAAACGGAAAGTCGAGGGGCATCGGGATCATGGACAAGAACGACTTCTCAAAGCTCACCGCAAGCGGCCGGTTTATCCCGGGCATCTATAACTCCTGTGATCGGTGGTGTGAACGGTGCCCGGTCACGTCACGCTGCTTGACCTTTGCGGTGACGAATGAGCTGGGTGCCGGCCGCGATTCGTTAGACTTACAGAACGCCGCGTTTTGGCAACACCTGGCCGAAACTCTGCAGATGGCGGCCGATCTCTTACGGAAGCGAGCGGAGGAGCTGGGCCTTGATCTGGATTCGGTCACCGGCGAGGAGCTCGCCGAGGAAGAGAAGCGTACGGAAGAAGTGCGGAATCACGAGTGCTGTCTTATGGCCAAGCGCTACGCGGAGATAGTTGAAGAGTGGTTCGACAGCGGAATGGCGGAAGGTGAGAATGCCGGCCGGGCCGGGGTCGGTTTGCAAGAGGCATTGGCAGTCATCCGCTGGTATCAACACCAGATCTACATCAAACTCCTGAGAGCGATTCGAAGCGACTCAGAGGACCAAACTGAGATCGTGGACGACATCCCCGGTGACGCGGCTGCTCAAGCCAAGATCGTCCTGATCGGCATAGACCGTTCAATTGCTGCCTGGGGCATGGTACGCAAGTGCCTGCGCGCTCCGGACGATGAGGTGCTCGATCTGATGGTGCGTCTGGACCGGCTCCGCAGGAGCGTAGAGAAAGTCTTCCCTGACGCACGAGCGCTTGTCCGACCTGGATTCGAGGCCATCGATCTGGACAGCTCGTTTGCCGGAGGTGGCTGAAAAAAGCAGGAGAGGAGCTGCCAGTCTTGAACATTTCGGCAAAGGGGAAGAGAGGAGAGCATGGCTCCGTGTCAGCCGCTCTGCGAGGACTTCCGCATCCGATGTCTTCACAAATGACGAATGACCTATGACAATGGGCGCCTTGTGCGGCCTCTCAGTGCTGGTGGGTGTGGTGGTGCGTGTGGGGATGCCCCAGGGCTTCCGCAGGTCCCAGTGAGGGCATGAACTGGCTGGGCAGGATGATGCGCCTGCCTTCGTGTTGTTTGGCCAGGAGTCGGCGATTAAGGCGACCGGACAGATAGATTCTTGGGGAAGCGGGCGAGCAGCTTGCGGATGGCTTCGTTGGTCTCCTGAGTCAGGTCCACGTCGGCGACCACATCGGTCAGATCGGCGGCTTGCTTGGCTGTTTCACCAGGAAGAAGTTGTTTGGCACTCTCCTTCACCGACTTCGTCACCTTGCCGACCACATTGATCGTTGCGTCGGCTGCGGCATCCAGCCCCGCTTTCGATGTAATGCCTATCTCCTGCCCTTCGAACAGTACCTCGCCCGTCTTGGCCTCCACGAGCTTGAGTTGGAGTTCGACCTTGCGCTGCGTCAGCGCGACGGCATTCTTGAAGACGAACTCCACCACCGTGCCGTAACAATGAACATCCGCCGGCACGAGCTTGTAGAGGAGTTCACGCTTATCGTCGAATAACCGCAACTGCGCTCCGAGCGTCACGTCCACTTCTCTGAGTGATCTGTCAATGTTGTCGAGTTCCAAGAGTCGATAATTTCTTGTCTTCATTGTCTCGAACAAGGCTGCCCGGACTTTCTGCGGCGCCTCCACGTCGTTGCTGTGATTTACAAATGGGAGCAGTGCGATGAGAGGCTCAGGAACTGATGCAGGAGAAGGCCCACCACTGGGAATGGTCAAGCAGCTTATCAGCGAGCCCGCGGCTAACGCAATGCTCAGGAGAGTGCTGGCACGCATGGCAAGTCTTATGTCACTTGGCCACGGCATGAGCAAAGCGGAAAAGTTACTGCATCTCTGAACCGAGTGTTATTTCTCATACTTGCCGAATGGAATGGAGATGGTGATCAGCGTGGAGTGAACAGCCTGCCCGAAGCGTCCTCCAGACCAATCTTTGGTGATAAATGGAGCGGTGATGTTTACAGAGAGACCCCAAGGGCGATAAACCAGATTAGCCCCGACATTTGCTCCATTTGCCGCAGCCTCTACTCTCAACCCTCTCCGAAAACTGTTCAGAGAATTCTGGGGGTTTCCGTCATCAACCCGTACGGCACCGACTTCCCCGGACATTGTCCGTTGAAAGGAGTAATAGAACGTTGCGAAAGGATTGAGAAGAAAATAATCTCCTAGGGGGATTCCCGCATGGATGCCAGCGAACAGGCCCGGAGTCACTCCTTTGGATTTGAGATCATAATCCGCGGCTACGCCAAAAGGTCCCCCACCGACAGGAAAGCCTGTCTCCACAATTCTCGATTCCGTGTTCCGAATCGTCAAGGTCGGGCCGAGGAATACCGGGAGAGTAAACCCTCCGGGTGTTTCGCCAAAAAACTGATAGCTCAGGCCACCCCCCAGGGTGACGGAAGACGCGTCCGCACCGCTCATGCGAAACTCTTTGAAAGGCGTAATTCCCGAGCTTGTGTCTACCTGCGTAAAATCGCCGGACAACGTGCTGCCAAGAACAAGACCGTACACCGCCCACTGGTCTGCGAAGGCATAGCTCATGTTGACCGCACCCCCCCATCCGTCGAAATCACCTTTGACAGGCAAGCCCTCGCCATCGGTCCCATCGACCTTCCCCGTAAAGTACGCGGGTTGAAACGTGATCTTGTAATCACCTTTTCGCAGATAGAGCAGGGGCAAGGGAGGGTTGGCCAAAAGGCGATTATTCATCGAAATTGCCGTCCTGATGGCGGTCGAGGCCTGACCTCCTGATTGCTGTGCGAACGACTGAAATGCAGGGGACAACAAGAGCAACAGTAGACAGCTTAGTGTGACAATATAGCGGGAAAAGTGGAATTGCAGGTAGAGCATAGGTCTTCTCCCGTGCGTAGTTTCGACAGGTGCTCAGCTAGGTCGAACCTAGTAGATCAATCCACGTGAGAAGCACCTCAGAAAAGATAAGAATAAGTGCTAGGAATTAGGTGAGAGTCTGCCGGAAGTGTAGTCAGCGGGGGGGGGAGTCAAGCCTATTTACGCATCGTTCAAATACTGATTCGATAGATGGGTGAGCAGTGTGTCGAGCCTTCTTGGAAGGTGGTTAGAATGCCTGTGCTCGTCTCAGCTTTAATGGCGGTGCTGATGATTGTGTCCGCAGCCGGGGCCGTGGACGTGGGGTTCGGCCGGGGAAGGCATGAACTGGCCGGGCAGCACGATCCGCCCTTCTTCCCCCTGTTTCGCTAAATGCTCAGCCACCTCGGGGTGGTGCGTTTTGATGTAGCCGATCAGGCCGGTCAGGAAGCGATTGGACTGCAGGCCCTGGCCCGAGAACCCGGTCACGAATTTGAGCGCGCGGTCCAGAACCTCGGTAGCCGTCTGCTGATCAATTGCTTGCTGCGCCTGCTGCTTGGTGAAGGCTTCATACTCTTTCTTCAGGTGCTCCGCAAAGACCGGCGCCGGAGCCGCCGGGATGTGCAGCGGGCTCAGGGTCCGACGGAGGGTCTGAATCGCGGCAATGACTTCCCCATCCTGCGCATCCCGCCGATTGTGGAAGTAGCTGAACGTGACCACTTCAATCAGGTTGAACAGCCCGGCCGCCTTCTCTCCCCCGAGCTCAAACAGCTCCTTGTAGAAGTCCCTCCGATCCTGCGCGAACCGATCGCCGACCCGCTTCTGCTGGTACTCGCTGTTGGAGTCCAGATAGACGCAGTCGGAGGGGCAGGCGATCCGGACCATCCGATGCTCGCCGCAGCACTGGCTGCAGATCAGACCGCCCAAGGCAGGGCACGCTCGCTTGCCTTTGCGCTGGCGGCAGTACACGCATTTGCTCACTTGGGTGCTGGTCCTTCCTTGCCTTCGGTTGCCTTGCCTTCCTTAGGAAAGCTGAAGCCATAGTCTTCGAAGCTCCGCTTCTTCTTGTCCGACTTCACTGGCGACTCCAGCCCGTTCATCTCGGCTGCGTTCCCGTAGTGATACGGAACCAGGATCAGGTGGTTCTTGCGGTCCACGCTGATGTCGGCTGGAGAGGAGAGGAATTCGGCG
>JACQQM010000100.1 GCA_016207025.1 Nitrospirota bacterium
CAGGTCTTGCAATCACACATCTCGCCTTCCGCTCACGTTCTTCTTTCTCCTGCTTCTCTCTGCAGAGGGCGACCTGGGTGATCCCAATTGCGCGCATCGACCGATCACCTTCTGAGGTGAGGGGTCTGCGAGCACAGGGATCACCCAGGCCGCCCTCTGCTTCCTTTACTTTTGCGAATACCAGCGAAACCCCTTCGTCTCCCGATATGAAGGACGCGGTGGGCCGCCTGGTTTCTCCAAGAGCAAAACCTTGAAATCCCAGAGCCCGAACCAGGCGGGATCGATGATCTCATGATAATGGCAGCCGACCAGCTTAGGCAGCATCTCGCCAAGGGTCTTGGCCAGTTCCGCTTCCGTATAGGCGCGGATGGCGAAAGATTTCCCTTCAGCCTGGCAAAAACGCTGAATGGTATAGGCCGCTCCGGTGCAGAGCACCCGCGTGTCGGGCCGGATCACCAGAAACTGAGGCAGCGGCACGTACTGCTCCTGAAACCCCAACCATCGAGCGGCGTGCCTCAGGTGCGTGTACTGGACCTCGTATTCGGTGTGGCCGGGCAGCTTGACGGGAGCCGGCCATCCCTCCTCAATACCAAACTCAATCAGAATCGCGCGACCGCCCGGCTTCAAGACGCGCCAGAGTTCCGCCAGAAACCGGAGGGGGCCCAAGTTGAAGATAAATTCCGCCGGCAGATCATGTCCGAGAGGCAACCTGAGCCGACGGATCCAATCTACCGCCTCTTGGTGCAGCGGCGTTGCTCCTTTGCCGGAGGCCACCTCGTGTCGGCTCAATCGCACCGGCGTCATATCCGCGAGATTCTCGTTGTCGATCACCAGATCAACGCTGGCATCCCGCAGGGGCAACCATTCGGCGTTCGCCTGCATCCCGCTGCGGCTCCAGCCGGCTTCCTGCGCCAGTGCGAATTGTGATTTCAGAAACGGGCGGGTGATGTCCAGGAAGACGTAGCGGATCCCTCGCCGTTCGAACGGCAACAGCTCCTTGGCCATCTCGCGCGCCACAAACCCGAGGCCGCCCCCGACCTCAAGGAGGTATCGTGGCTTGGGCGTCCACCATCCGAGCCGCCGGAGGTGCTTGGCCAACAGCCGCCCGTAGGTGAAGCCTTGGAGAGCCTCGCACGGTTCGCGAAAGAGATGGGACACCGTCGTTTCGATCGTATCAAAGTGTCCGTCATGCGACGTGATGTCCTGAAGGTGAAATTCGGACAGGTGGTGCTCGCCTTCAAACCCTTGGGCGCCGGACCACCCCTCGCGCACCTGCTGAAGGAGCAGGTCCCATTTCGCGCCGTGCCGATTGGTCGTCGGGGGCTCTGCCCCGTAATAACACAAGGAATAGCGGGGGAGAGACCAGCGCTCCAAGTGCCATTGGCCGGTCTGCCCATCGGGGCCGCACACCCACTTGCCGAACTTGGCGAGCAGCACTGCGACGGTTATTTGACCGTCTATGGCGAGCAGCAGTTCGATCCCGACTCGGTTGAGACGGATCAACGGGAGGTTATCGTCGAGCGGCGTCAGCCACCATTCATCCGATGCGCGCTGATAGACCAGCAGGTCAGGCATTTTCCAGGCCCGCAGCTTGAGCACCTCCTCGGTCATCGCGAGCGGTTCCTGGAGCGCGGCGGTCGGTTCCATGCTCTCTCCACCGTGGCTGTTCTGCAAAGGGTACACGAAGGAATTGGCCTAGGCAAGATGCGCGTAGCGGCGGGAACAGGATCGGATTGTTAACGGTGTTGCCGCGTCACACGGGGAGGAACGACTCAAAAGTGAACCGGCTCATGTCAAGGCGTTCCCCTCACTGAAAATCAAGGCTTCCTCGGCATGTGGGAATAGCAGGAGGGTACTGATCTTCCTGGCAGTCTTGGATGGACTGGACTTCGACGATGGTTCTCATCCATACTGCGCGCCATGGCCGTTGTTTTTGTCAACCCCTTCACCCACACCCTATCTAGCTAGCTCGAACGCCCTTTGTGGTCCGTTCCCTACACATCCCGGTCACAATTGTGGCGCATCTTCTGGAATCAGATTCGTCTCGTCCTAGGCGCATTGTGCGCCGCGGCGGCGCTGCTGGCGGTCCTTGAAGCGCCGACGCATCTCCTCTGGATGGTTGCGCTCGGTGTGACGGAGTGGGGACATTGGCTGGGGCTGCTGTCGCTCCTGTTGCTCCTACGAGGCTGGCACCTTTCATGGAATGGATTGCTTGGTTTTTTTCTCAGCCTACTCGCCGCACTGTTGGCGGTGACACCGTTGCTCCGGGCCATCCCGGTCGCACACCGGCTGCCAATTCAACTGGAGATTGCCTTCGGCGACGCAGCGCCCCGTTCATTGCCCGAGACGTCACCACGGCCGGCGCCGCTGGTTCCGGCCGATCTGCTCCTCGGGGTTGACTCACCGACCGGATTTCGGCAGAGTCTGGTCTACGGCATGGCAGGCGGCCAGGAATTGAGACTGGACCTCTACCAGCCTTCAACGTACGGAGGACTTCACGATCCAGACACCGGCGCACCTGGCATCGTTGTCATCCATGGTGGGTCATGGCAGAGCGGCGACAAGAGCCAACTTCTTGCGCTGAACAGGTACCTGGCGGCGCGTGGCTATCTGGTGGCCGCGATCAACTACCGGCTTGCCCCTCGGTGGCCATTCCCGGCCGCGCGGGATGATGTGGTCGCTGCCCTCGCCTATTTGAAGGGCCACGCAAGCGACCTGGGCCTTGATCCGAACCGGCTCGCCCTGTTGGGCCGCTCAGCGGGAGGGCAACTCGCCCTGCTCGTGGCCTATACGGCGGAGGACCCCGCGATTCGTGGAGTCGTGGCGTTCTATACACCGGCCGACATGCGATACGGATACGCGAACCCCGGGAATCCGGCCGTGATTGATTCGCGGGGCATCCTGGAAGCCTATTTGGGCGGAAGCCCCAATTACGTCCCCGACGTGTACGATGCCGCTTCGCCGCTGAATTTTGTGGATGCTCGAACCCCAGCCACGCTGCTCATCCACGGCGGACGCGATGAATTCGTGTTGCCCGCGCAAAGCGAGCGGCTTGCCGCACGTCTTGCGCAGGCCGGCCGACCGCATTTCCTGTTACGTTTGCCCTGGGCCACTCATGGCTGTGATGCCAACTTCAGCGGTCCGTGCGGTCAGCTCAGCACCTATGCCATCGAGCGATTTCTCGCAGCCGTGATGCCGTGATGCGACCACCTGCCTTCTTTCATGACAACGACCTGCCACCGCTGACACGGTCGGGTCCACTGCGCTGGAGGGTCATGACACCCGTTCGTCAGCAGGTGTGGTGGGTAGGGGTCCTGATGTTCGGCCTGTGCGTGTGTCCCGCTCAGACGCCGGCCTTCACGATCACGGCACCGGCCGAAGGAGCAGACTTGAAGTCCGGACAGCAAGTCGTCGCCAAGGTGGATCTTGGCACCGAGATCGGTATGCGTCGCGTCCAATATTACTGGTATCGCCAGGCCGAAGAACCGGTGGTACCTCAGCAGGCACGGCTGGCCCTCGAAGCCACGGCCTCGTCATCCCCTCCCTATGGCGGCATGCTCACAGTGCCGGCTGACGCCATCGGCATGATGCGGCTGCTGGCCGTCGGCGAGGTGACTCGCGGACGGTTGGCGGGGCAGGAAGAATTCGACGAGATCATGGTCCAGGTGAAGCCGCCGGCGGAATTGTCCAGCATCGAGTTCGAAACGGAAAAGCCGTGGCGGCTGGATATGCTCGGGCGACTGCTTGAGTTGCCTGTCGTCGGACAGTTCGCCGACGGTGTGACACGCCGGATCGGCGGAGCGTCGACCGGGAGCACGTATCAGTCATCGAATGAGCGGGTGATCAAGATCTATCCGGACGGCCTTCTCCAGGTGGTGGGGGACGGCGCAGCCGTGATCACCGTCCTCAACAGCGGGAAGAAAGGGCTGCTCGAGGTGATGGTGAAATCAGACGCGGAATCCAACCGGGCACCGACCGCACGAGCCGGGCCGGACCTGACGGTCAAAGCCGGGACCAAGGTTGTACTGAACGGACTGGGGAGCTCTGATCCTGATGGGGATCCTTTGCGATACGAGTGGACTCAAGTTCGAGGCTATAAAGTCTCTCTCTTGGATCCAGGCACGCCAAAAGCCACGTTCGTGGCCCCCAAGGTGTCGACGAAACGGCTCCTCCGTTTCAAGCTGCAGGTCACTGATATGAAAGGGCCCGACACGGTGAAAGGCGCCGACAGTTTCCCATCGTTCGTCAACGTCTGGGTGGAGCCCTAAGCCGCTCCCATAGAATAGCATCGGGATCCTCAAAAAACATTTGATGATTCAACAAGTTAATTGATCCAACCGACGCTGATTTTCCAAGACAACCGGCGCGGTTGAAACGGGAGACTCTTTCGTGCTAGATGGATGCGACGAGGAACCGTGCGAGCAAAATTATTGAGAGGGGGGCAGGACGATGGCGAGCAAACGAAAGAAGGCGGCCAAACGGATGTCACGAGCAAAGGCTGGAAGGAAAGCCAAGAGCAAGTTAAAAAAGTCCAAAGCGATGGCCACGCGATCATCCCGTAAAAAAGCAATGGTGAAGGCCAAAAAAGGGACGAGGAAAAGCAAGAAGGCCGCCGTAAAAAAGAAAAAGGTAGCCGCGAAAGGCCGGAAGCCCAAGCCGCAGGCCAAAGCTGCGCAAGAGAAAACCCAGCCGCGGTCGCCAGTTCTCGAAGAAGAACCCAAGATCTCTCACGAAGAACTGACAGAGGACATGGAGCTCCCGGAAGACGAGATGGCCGAAGAAGTGGGGCTGGAAGATGAGGAAGCGGAGGGAGATTACCTGGATAAGCCGGATGACATCGCGGGCGAAAACGACGAGTTCCGGCGCACGTAATCGCCAGCAATCGTCTTCTGCCATCGCCACAACGGGTTTGCCAACGGCCGGTCTCATTCATCAGTCAGAGGGAACCCACGCGGTACGTTCGACGGTAGCAAAGCGGCTTGTATAACGTTTGATCTGGGTCATATGGGCGGCCTACAGGCCGTTTGCATAGAGGAGGTTCGGAGCATGGCTGACATAATCAGTTTACCGCGCATCGGGGATACCGCCCCTGACTTTAAGGCTGTCACCACCCAATCGGCCGAGTTCAACTTCAGTGAATGGCAGGGACAAGACTGGGTCGTGCTGTTTTCCCACCCGGCCGACTTTACGCCGGTCTGCACAACCGAATTGATGGAGTTTGCCCGCCAGTACGACAAATTCAAGGCCAAAGGTGTCAAACTCATCGGGATCAGCGTGGATAGTATCCACTCCCACCTGGCATGGCTGCAAAACATGAAGGAGAAAATGGGGGTCACGATCCCGTACCCCATGATCGCCGACATCGACATGAAGGTGTCGCAACTGTACGGCATGATCCACCCGGGCGCCAGCGCGACGGCAACGGTGCGGGCCGTGTTCGTGATCGACCCCAAGCGGATCATCAGAGCTCTGATCTACTACCCGATGAACGCCGGGCGGAACATTGATGAGGTCCTGCGGCTGGTGACCGCCCTGCAGACCGCCGACAAGCACGCCTGCGCAACGCCGGTGAACTGGCAGGAAGGGGAGAAGGTCGTGGTTCTGCCCCCCAAGACCGTTGCCGACGTGGACGAGCGGTTGAGCCACAAGGAAAGAGAAATCAAGGACTTCTATCTCAGTCTCAAGGAACTGCCTAGGTAGCCTTGCAAGGGGGCTTCGAGTCGGAGACCCCCTTCTGTCGATCGCTTTATCTCCACCCCATGAGTCACTTCCTGTTCGTCACTGGCGCTTTGAGAGAGCGGAGCTCGCTGGCAAGCGCGGAACTTCAACTATCTCACGAACTCTGGGGCCTTCGGACCGCATTAATCAGAGACAATCTACAGCAGTACCTGACCGACCAATCCTGTGGCCTCGTGTATGTCCTCAAGGTGGGCATCTGCGCAGGGTTCAAAATTCTGTCCGGGGTGTTGCCCCAGGAGAGTCTGGATCAGCTCGTGAAGGATGAATTGCGGACTGAGACGCGCTATGGGTTTGTGCGGATCAAGCCGATGCTGAGCTGGAAGTCCTCCCCGGAGGTCAGTCAGGCCCTTCTGCACAAGGTCTTGGAAGTTCCCGACCAGGCCGAACTCGCGCGCCGTCTCAACCTGGGCATGCACCGCCTCACCCAGGACCAGTACGATGCTATCGTGAAAGCCTTGGGCTGACGTCTGTCGGCCGCGCATGCAAGAGGATGTCGCCGGACGAGCCGGTCAGAGCCTGCGGCCAGTCATGAGTTCGTAGGCCTCATCAATCGTCCCCACTTCCTTGACCGTCACGTTCAGTTCCAGTCCGAGGCCGGTGAGATTCCACCGCGGGTCGTGCAGTTGCCCTTGTGGAACCAGAACGGTCCGGTAGCCTTCCCGAGCGGCTGCCCGAATCTTGTCCGGGATGGCCCCCACCGGTCCAATGCGACCGTCAGGGCCGATCATGCCCGTCAAAGCGATTCCGCGAATGATCTTCTCGCCCTTCAGCACAGCGACGAACCCCACAGCCATCGCGGCGCCGGCGCTGGGACCATCGCTGCTCGTCGGCACATAGGCGAGTCCCTGGACCGACACGGTCCCCGTGTGACGGATCGACGCGGTGCGATTCACCGCGTACCTGAATGCCGCAGCCATCGCGCCCAAATGAGCGTCTCCCAGATTGACGCCGGCATTGTGCCATCGAAGCGCGATGGGGTCCGGCTCCGGTTTTTGGTCCCACACCACGATCATAACCTCGAACACCCCGCGATCGTTCGCCTTGATGGCGGCCAGAACGGGCACCTCCACGTAATTTTCCGCTAAAGCCGGGGGCGGGGGGAACGAAATGAAGGCCGCACACACGAGGGTCATCAGAGAATGGATGATACTCATGGCGCCAGCGGCCTCCCAGTCATTCTCCACCTCATCGAGCACACAAATTGTAGAAGGCCATCCCTTCGTTGTAAAGCATGGATGCATCCGCCTTGCTTTTCGCGCCCGGCGATGCGTATAACGTCCTGCCATGTCGCCCCTCAGCCGATCGGCGCCCTTGTTCAGCCTGATCGGGCAGACCTCTCTCATCGTGATAGCGATCTCTCTTCTCCTCCCGGAGTCGGCGGCCCTGGGGGCATGCTCCATTGAGCGCAGCCCCGCCGGCACTGCCGCGCCGTTGACCGTCCATCTGGGCAAGGACTGCACCAAACAGGAACGCGAAGCCCACGTTGTGAGAGCGAGTGAGATCATGTCGGCATTCAAAGAGGGTAGGGGTGTGGACCTGATCGGGGTGGCGATCATGGGGGATTTGATGCTGGACATGCTGCCCCAGCTGGAAGCGAATGCGCTCGACATTCCCTCGTTGCGGATACAGGACAGGATCCGGAGTCACAACGTGAAGCGAATCCGGACTCTCTCGGGACCGATCGCAATTCGGGATTCCACGGTCCACGGCGCGCTGGCCACAAATTTGAGAGAGGGGCTCCTCCTGGTGAAGGGGCCTGTCACCATGACGGGCACGACGTTTGAGCGCATGGTGGATTTTTCGCTCGCGACATTTCTGGGACCGGTGGATTTTTCCGAGACGATTCTGTCGCAGCAGGGATTCTTCATCCAGGCGATGTTCGAGAAGCCCGCGCGCTTCGAGAAGACCGCCTTCGGAATCCATTCGCGCTTTCACAAGGCCACATTCGCCGACACCGTCACGTTTCGTCGAGCCGGCTTCAACGGACTGGCCGAATTCCTTCAAGTCTCGTTCGAGAAGGACGCCAGTTTCGCACAGACCTACTTCAAAATGGGAACCGGGTTTTCCGGCAGCCGTTTTGGCGGCATGCTGGATTTTTCTGAAGCGGTCTTCGAACGTGAAGCCTTCTTCATGTTCACCGTCTTCGAAGGCGATGCCTATTTCCGCCGCGCCACGTTTCGAGCCGACGCCGACTTCTCGGATGCCCAGTTTAAGGGCGTGGATGATTTCTCAAAGGTGTTTTTTAATCTCGAACCGCGCTTCACTCGAACCAAGGTCAGCCTAGCGCGGCGTTCTCCCGGAGGCCTCCAGGATCCACGGATTCAATACGGAATCGCTGCAACCCTCCTGATCTTTACCCTGCTGTTTATCTTCTTCCTCTGGAAAAGGTGACCAGCGTCGAGACACTCGCGCGGCAGGCCTTCGAGACCACAATATATAGAATTTCTCTTGCGTGACTCCACATAAGATGGTATAAGCGACGAGGCTGCCGTGTGGGGGAGGACCGCGTGGAACAAATTGAGCTCCCGTATCAGGTTCGACTGGAGACCTTCGAGGGTCCCCTGGATCTGCTGCTGCACCTCATTAAGAAGAATGAAGTCAATATCTACGACATCCCGATCGCCATGATCGCCCAGCAGTATCTGGACTACCTGGGCGTCATGAAGTCGCTGAACCTCGCGGTGGCGGGGGAGTTTCTGGTCATGGCCGCGACGCTGGTACAGATCAAATCGCGGATGTTGCTGCCGGCCGATGAGCACGAGGAAGATGAAGACGAGGGGCCGGATCCCCGAGCGGAGTTGGTTCGCAGGCTGCTGGAATACAAGCGGTTCAAGGAGGCCGCAGGGCGCCTCGACGATCGGGAACGGCTCTGGCGGGAGCTGTTTGCCAGAGAGCAGGCTCCGCCCGTCGTGGTCCGGTCGAGCGAGGCGCTGCTGGAGGACGTGACGCTCTTTGACCTTGTCGACGCGCTGCAAGGCATTCTGGCACGCATCCCGAACCAGCGGTTGCTCGAGATCATTCCTGAAAATCTGACCGTCAACGATCGGATGAACGCTATCCTCGAAGTCTTGGAGTCGAAGGAATCCGTCACGTTCCTGTCCTTGTTCGAAGGACAGGAGCATCGGCTCCTTATCATCGTGACGTTCCTGGCGCTGCTGGAGTTGACCCGGCTGAAGTTGGTGCGTATGTTTCAAGGCGAGACCTTCGGTCCCATCCTGGTCACACGAGCCTTCTCGCCGGTGACCGAGGAGGAAGCGGGTGAAATCGAAGGCTCTGCCCAGGAGGGCATATGAACGCAACTCCCGACAGGACTCACGAGGGCGCCGCGCAGGATCGCGATCTCTTTGGTATGGAGCTGCCCGCAAGCGCCACGGTTGACAAGGAAACGGGTCAGGCCCGTGCGAACGGAACCGATCCAGCGTCTCTCCCGGAAGCCATCGAAGAGCGAGAGCTGCAGGCCATCCTCGAAGCGGTGCTGTTCGTGTCCCACAATCCGGTCACCGTGGAGCGTCTGACGGACATCCTCAGTGGGGTCACGAAGGTTGAAGTCCGGCAGGCCTTGCGACACCTGCGAGAGGGCTATGAGAAAGAGGGGCGCGGCCTGCAGGTCGTGGAGGTGGCCGGCGGCTTTCAGATCGTCACCAGACCTGAGTATGCGCCATGGATCAAACGGCTGGAGAAGACGAAGGCGGCGCCGAAATTGTCCCGCTCTGCCTTGGAGTCGCTGGCGATTATTGCGTACAAGCAGCCGATCGTCCGCTCCGAAATCGAACAAATCCGTGGCGTGGAAACGTCGGGGGTGCTCCGCACCCTTCTGGAGCGCAAGCTCGTGCGATTGGTGGGCCGGAAAGACGTGCCCGGTCGGCCGATCCTGTACGGTACCACCAAATACTTTTTACAACACTTCGGCCTGCGTGACCTTTCCGAACTCCCGCCTTTGCGCGAATTCAAGGAACTGGCCGAGTCACAGCAGGCTTCGCTGCCGGTCGGGGAGGACCCGTTGGTCCTGGGTGGCGAAGAACATTCCCTCGAGTCGGAGCCGTCTGAACCTGTTCACAAGGTCTGATCCTCTCCCTCCCGCAGAGCCTTTCACACGCGTCGCGTTCTGCTCTTGTCGTCCGATCAGGTTCGCGCCTAGAATGTAATCATCATTCGAGAAAGCATGCAGCTCATGGAACTCGTTCTGCCCGAAAAGAAGCGTACCGTCGCGGCTGACCTCCGACGCGCATTGGGAGCGGAGAAGGTGCGTGATGACTTCCCGACGCTGACGGCGTACGCGGTGGACGCCAGCATGTACAAGATCGTGCCCCAGGCCGTCATCCAGGCTGAATCAGAAACCGATATCGAGACCGTGGTCGAGTACGCGGCCCGCACCGGAGTATCGGTAACCCCCCGTGCGGCCGGCACCAACTTGACAGGCTCTGCGATCGGTTCAGGGATCATCCTGGACATCTCGCGCCTGAACCGCATCCTGGAACTGAACCGGGAGGAGAAGTGGGTGCGGGTCCAGCCGGGGATCGTGTACGCGGAGTTGAACAAGAGCTTGGCGCCCTCCGGCCTCCTCTTTGGTCCTGACCCCTCCAGCGGCGAGATGTGCAAGGTGGGGGGCATGCTGGCGAACAATTCCGCTGGCCCCCACACGCTCCAGTACGGGTCGGTCAAGGATAATGTCTTGTCGCTCAAGGTTCTCGTGGAATCCCATGGCTGGCTGGAGGCCCGCCCTTACGACCTTGCCGACCCACGGCTGGAAGATGTCCTGGCTGGACATCCTCCCCTCCGGGAGATCTTGGACCTCGTGCACGAGCACGCGGACCTCATCCGCGCCAAGCGCCCCACCGTCAGCAAAAACAGTTGCGGGTACAACCTGTTTGGCCTGGTGGACGGATTAGAGCAGGCCGTGTTCGATCTTCCCAAGCTCTTCGTGGGCAGCGAGGGCACGCTCGGGGTCATCAGCGAAGCGACGCTCCGCCTGGTGGACCGACCCAAAGTGAGCGCGACAGTCCTCATCCACTTACGGTATCTGGAAGATGTGGGGGAGGCAGTGGTCCATCTGTTGACTTTGGCGCCCAGCGCCTTGGAGGTGATGGACAGCAATACCTTGGACCTGATCGGGCGGAACCAGCACGCTATTCCCGCTGACGCTGCCGCGACGCTGCTCGTCGAGTTTGATTCTCCCCAGGAGGGTGACGGCAGCGCGAAAGCACAGGCGTCGCGGGCGACCGCGATGTGCCGTAAGTACCGGCTCTCCGCCGACCCTATGATGGCATTCGAGCAGGAGCAGCGGGATCGCTTGTGGAAAGCGCGTAAAGCGCTCTACCCCACGCTGTACCGTTATGACCTGCGCAAGAAGCCGATCAATTACGTGGACGACGTGGTCGTCCGAGCCGAACGGCTCAGCGAGCTCATCCGGTACCTGGAGGAATTTTTCAAAGGGCAGCAAGTTCCGGTCGCGATTTTCGGCCATATCGGAAACGGGAACGCGCATATCGTCCCGCTGCTGGATGTGAATGACCCGAACGACTTTGCGCGGATGGTCGAGGGCTACCGGGACATTCACCAGACGGTCCTCTCCCGTTTCGAGGGGTCGATCTGCGGCGAACACGGGGACGGGCGGGTGCGCGCCGAGTTCGTGCGGCGCATGTTCGGGGAGGAGCTGTACGGGCTCTTTGTCCGGGTCAAACAGAGCTTGGATCCTCGGGGAGTCCTGAACCCCGGGGTGAAGATCAGCGACACGCCGTTCACGCACCATATCGATTACACCCGCCTGTCGAAAGCCTGCGCCACCTGCGGCAAATGCAATTCGGTCTGTCCGGTCTACGACGTGTTCCAGTCCGAGGACATGAGCTCGCGGGGCTGGTTCGAGATCGTCACATCAAAGGATTACAGCTACCTGAATTCCAAACGGGTGGTCGAAGCCTGCCTGAACTGCAAGTCCTGCCGAACCATCTGCCCGGCCGACGTGGATGTGTCGGACCTAATCCTCAAACGTCGCGCCGAGCACCCGAACCGGATGGCGGGGATCATTTTCGCGCTGCATGCGCGTGCACAGGTGTTCGAACCATTCCTGAAGATTGCGGCGCGCACGCAACCGTTCTGGGATCGGCCCCGCCCTCGCGCCTGGCTGGAATGGCTCGCCCGCCCTCTCATGCGGCGCATCGCCGACACCGCGCGCCTGCCGCGCGAGATGATCCTGCCACGCCTGGCGACCAGACACTTGCGGGACCGGTACCCGGAATTGACCGAGAATGGTCGCACGGAAAAGAAGACAGGCACCGCTTACTTCCATGGCTGCGCGGCCAACTATTTTGACGATGGGGTGGGGGACGCAGTTATCGCCGTGCTCCGCCGACTCGGCATCGAACCGGCGCTGCCGCCTCAGCGCTGCTCCGGGACGCCTATCCAGACTTACGGGCATCTCAAGCTGGTCATGGAAAGTGCACGCTACAACCTCGCGTCTCTCGAGCCGTATGACACCGTGGTGACCGGATGCGCATCCTGCACGCTGATGCTGAAAGACTACCCCCGGCTCTTTGAAGCCGGGCCTGAGCGTGAGGCAGCCGAACGGTTGGCCCGCCGCGTGAGACACATTTCCGAACTGGTGGCCGAGTCGAAGCAAGCGACGACGCGTGAAGGGGTGGCGCCCCGTGCCACGCGCAAGGTCACGTACCATTCCTCCTGCCATCTCCGGGCCGCCGGCGTGACGAAGGCCCCACGCCAAGTGCTGGCCGGGCTGCCGGGTGTGGAGTACGTTGAGATGCAGGACGCCGATCGTTGCGCGGGCGGTGCTGGCACGTATATCCTGAAGGACTACGATACAGCCATGAAAATTTTCGAGCGCAAGCAACGTGCCATCGAGTCCAGTGGAGCGGATGTGGTGGCCACCAGTTGCCCAGCCTGCATGATTCAACTCAACAATGGCTTGAGAGGAAAGGTTCGGGTTAAACACGTGGCGGAGCTTTTGCGCGAAGCTTGCGAGACGGAGAGTGATCTGAAGGACGAACGTCCTTCTTCGAAGTCATGACGGTTCGACGGTCGGATTGGCTCTTTGTTCTTGCGGTCGTCCTCGTCGTACTGATCATCTCGTTGCTGCCGTCGCCACGGGACAGGAATCCGATGATCCCTGACACACCGGATCACCGCAATCTGGCGTCTGAAAAAGACTGTCTGCGTTGTCACGCTGTTGGAGGAACCCGGCCTTTATCCGATCGCCATCCCAAGCGACAGGATTGCGCTCGCTGCCATAAGGCCGCCAAAGAGTGACGGACGGACAGGGGCGACGGCATTGATTGACACTGCGTCATGGCGTCAGGGTTACTCCGGACGAAGGAGGAAGAGGGCATGGTTACAGTGTTATTGTTTGGACAGACCTTGCGTCAGAGCGCGGAGGAGTCCGAGTTCCAGCTCGACGTGACAGGCCCGATGACCGTCAGAGCATTGCTTGAAGCCAATCAGGACAAGCTCGGTGGCGTGCTGGCGTATTTGAACAAAGGCGAGCTGGTCGTCACCGTCAACCGGAAAGTGGGGACAGAGGACTCGATGGTCCGCGACGGGGATACGGTCAAGCTCACCCATCAATTCAATCCGTCGTACGATGGCGCGACTGATATTATTCCGTGACGGCTCTTGGCGGAATCGGACAGTGAGCGGAGCGGGCTTGACTTCTCATCATTTCTACGATACCATGCTCGCAATCATCGCCCCATGCGGTCCGTGGCGATGATCGCGCATCTCGCACAATGAAAAGACGGGCCGTTCGCTGGATCAGACTGAGTTTGGACCTGACCGGAGTTCCCTGCTGAGATTTCCCTCCATTCGGGAACGTTTCGCTCGCTGACTCCCATCTCTGCTTCCGCTCAGCTGCCCCCAATCAAAAGGATAGGATTGTGACCACAACACCCGCACACTCATTTGACGGCCTTGGTCTGTCTTCAGCGATGCTGCGTGACATCGAGAAGGCCGGATACATCACGCCCACCCCCATTCAGCGCTTGGCGCTCCCTCCGGCACTGTCTGGACGGGACGTAATCGGCTGTGCGCAAACCGGCACCGGCAAGACTGCCGCCTTCGTCATTCCATTGATCGAGCGGCTGGCAGGCGGACAGGGAACACGCGCCCTGGTTCTGGCGCCAACCCGTGAACTGGCCATGCAGATTCAAAAGACCATCGAACTGCTGGGGCGTTCCCGGGGGATCGGAGCGGCCCTGATCGTCGGAGGCGCCGACATGGCCCAACAAGAGCGGGCGCTGCGACAGCAGCCGGACATTCTGGTGGCCACGCCGGGCCGGATTCTGGACCATATGTGGCGCGGCACGATCAACTTGCTGCGCATGGCAATCTTCGTCATGGACGAAGCCGACAGGCTCTTGGACATGGGGTTTGCCCCCCAGATCAATCAGATCCTGGAAGCCTTGCCGGAAGAGCGGCAGACCTTGCTCTTTTCGGCCACGATGCCGAACGATGTCGCGTCGCTCGCCAAGGCCAGCCTCGATCACCCCGTTCGGATCGACATCGCGCCGAGCGGCACCGTGGCGGCCCGCGCCGAACAGCAAGTGTTCCTCGCCAGCCGCGAACAGAAACCGTCGCTGTTACGCTCGTTGCTCAGAAAACGACAGGGCCCCACGCTGGTGTTTACACGCACGAAGTCGCGCGCCGATCGGCTCGGGAAATCACTGCTGGAGGACGGCGTGAATGCGGCGATACTGCACGGGGACCGCACGATGGGCCAGCGGCGGGAAGCGCTCGAAGGCTTCAAGCGCGGCAGGTATCAGGTGCTGGTGGCGACCGACATCATGGCACGCGGCATCCATGTGAACGGCATCGCGCACGTCATCAATTACGATCTGCCGAACTCCCCGGAGGATTACGTCCATCGGATTGGCCGGACCGCGAGAGTGGAGGCCGCCGGCATGGCTTCCAGCTTTGTCACACCGGAGGAGGGCAGCCAACTCCGGGCAATCGAGCGTTTGCTCGGCAAAGCCGTTCCTGTAGCGGCAAACTGACGCCGAAAATTCCTTTCGACCGCCGTCTGATAAGTGATACCTTCACACAGATCCGCGCCGGCGTGACGGGAACGGCAAGGTGGCCGGGAAACACGGAGCGGGAGCGTCCCACATCTCGCAGCCTGTAGCAGGGTCAATCATCAGGAGGCTGGCAACCGTGGGTCGGCGACTGCGCCCATCTTGCGGTATTTCTGATCTCGCCTGGCGAGCAACTCTTCCACCGGCAACTCCTCAAGCTGGCTCAGGTGAGCGGACAGGGCCTTGGCCACTCGTTCGGCCACAGCTTGCGGGTCCCGGTGTGCCCCTCCCACCGGCTCTGGAATGACCTCATCGATGACGCCCAGTTCGAGCAGGTCGTTCGCGGTCATCTTCAGCGCCGCCGCAGCGTCGGGGGCTTTGGTCGGATCATCCCAGAGAATGGCCGCGCAGCCTTCCGGCGAAATCACCGAGTAGACGGCATGCTCCAGCATCAGGACCCGGTCGGCCACCCCCAAGGCCAGCGCGCCCCCGCTACCGCCTTCGCCGATGATCACGGACACGATCGGCACCGTCAAGCGGGACATCACCAGCAGATTGCGCGCGATCGCCTCCGCTTGCCCGCGCTCCTCGGCCCCGATGCCCGGGTAGGCGCCCGGCGTGTCAATAAAGGTCAGGATGGGACGGCGAAACTTTTCGGCCAGCTTCATCAGCCGAAGCGCCTTCCGGTAACCTTCGGGATTCGGCATGCCGAAATTCCGCTGCATTCGCTCCTTGAGCGTTCGCCCCTTCTGATGACCGATCACCATGACGGACCGCCCACTGAATCGGGTGAACCCGCCCACGATGGCTCGATCATCTCCGAACGCTCGGTCGCCGTGCAGCTCGACAAACTCCCGGCAAAACGCTCCCACATAGTCCAAGACCGACGGCCGTTGCGCATGCCGGGCGAGTTGGGTCCGTTGCCAGGCTGTTAAATTCCCGTATAACTCTGCTTCGGCCTGAGCAAGTTTGGCTCTCAGCTTCCGGATCTCTTCCTGGACCGATGCGCGCGCGGTACCGGCACTGGCCAGTTTTTCGATCCGCTCCTCGATCTCCCGGATCGGCTTTTCAAACTCCAAATAATCTCTCATAGAACCTCTTTCCCAAGTCGTCCTGCCACCTACAACAAGGCAACGGCCCCCTTGCCCAGCACCTCTTCCACCTCCGCGATGAACAGCTCACTGGGCAACACCGTCAGATCGGGGAGTGCGGCCGTATCGGCTTCAAGGTGGGACGAGAGGGAGAATGTCAAGTAGATCGCCGTCGGCCCGGGGTGCCGGCGCAGGACTTCCTGAAGCCGGTGCAAACGGGCGGAGGCATCCCCGTTCTCCCGCAAGCGAATGGTCACCCGCGTGACGGCGCGCGCCTGGAGCTCCGTGAGGGACTCGATCCGTGTCCCTTTCAGCCGGGTGCCTTTTTCCGCGCGGTCCACCGTCCCCGTGACTCGGATGACGTGTTCGGGCGCGATCAGGCTCGTGGCGGTTTTGTAGAGATCCGGGAACGCAATGATCTCCACCAGACCGTGCAAATCCTCAATCTGAAAATAGGCCATCCGGTCGCCCTTTTTCGTGATCATGGTCTTGACCGTGGTCACGATGCCGCAGAGCTTCACCTCTTTCCCATCCCCCACCTCGGACAGATTCTCGGTCGTGGCGGTGGAAAACTTCTGGATGGCCTCGGCATACCGCGCAAGCGGGTGAGCCGTGATATAGAACCCGGTCAATTCCCGCTCGTACTTCAGCCGCTCGTCCTGGGTCCATTCCGGAATATCTGGGAGCGATGAACCGCTGAGGTTGGTCGTCGAGAAGTCATCTTCCGCGAGAGCGCCAAAGATGCTGGTCTGGCCTCTTTCGCGCTCCCGCTGCACGGCCGCCGCCTCATCCAGGGTCCGTTCCAGCACCGCCGCCAGTTGGGCCCGACGGGCACCGGTCGAATCGAACGCCCCGGCTTTGATCAGCCCTTCCAGCACACGCTTATTGACCTTGTGCAGATCAATTCGACGGCAGAAATCCGAGAAGGACCGGAAGCGACCGCTCTCATTCCGGGTCGCGATGATGGATTCGACCGCCCCTTCTCCCACGTTCTTGATCGCAGCCAGGCCGAACCGGATCCCGCCGTCCACGACTGTGAAGTCCGTCTGGCTCTCGTTCACGTCCGGAGGCAGCACGCGGATACCCAAGTCGCGGCATTCCGTAAAGTAGCCGACCATCTTGTCGGCGTTCCCCATTTCGCTGGTCAGCAGGGCGGCCATAAATTCCGTCGGGTAGTGAGCCTTGAGGTAGGCCGTCTGGTAGGTGACGAGCGCGTAGGCGGCCGAGTGGGACTTGTTAAAGCCATAGCCCGCAAAGTAGGCCATGAGGTCGAACAGTTTTTCGGCCTTCCTCTCCGAGAGATGGTGTTTCTTTGCCCCCTGGATAAAGAGCGCTTTCTGCTTTTCCATCTCCTCGGGCTTCTTTTTGCCCATCGCACGCCGAAGCAGGTCGGCCTGTCCCAACGAAAACCCGGCCAGGCGGTTGGCAATCGCCATCACCTGTTCCTGATACACGATGACGCCGTAGGTATCCTTCAGGATCGGTTCCAACGACGGAGGGTCATAGGACATCTGTGATGGATTGCGCTTCCGCTTGATGAAATCATCCACCATCCCGCTTTCCAGCGGACCGGGCCGATAGAGAGCCAGGATGGCGATCAGATCCTCAAAACACTCGGGCTTGATCTTCACCAGCAGGTTCCGCATCCCCGGACTTTCCAGTTGGAAGATACCGGTGGTGCGGCCGGAAGAGAGCATGGCGTACGTGTCCCGGTCATCAAGCGGAAGACGGGCCAGGTCCAGGGGCTCACTCGTGGCCTCACGCCCCCCATCGGCCGAACAACGCACGTTAATCAGGCGGACCGCGTGGTTGATCATCGTAAGCGTCTTGAGCCCCAGAAAGTCGAACTTGACCAGCCCGATTTTCTCGACGTCGCCCATGGGGTACTGGGTCACGACTTCGTCGTTCGTGCCTTTGTACAGCGGCACATGGTCCGTCAACGGTTCCTGGGAAATCACCACGCCGGCCGCGTGGGTGGAGGCGTGCCGCGCCAACCCTTCGAGCGACTGGGCAATTCCCATCAGTTCGCGGATCTTGGGATCCGTCTCGGTCAGTTCCCGCAGGCGCGGTTCCTGGTCCAGCGCTTCTTTTAAGGTGATGTTGAGCTGGTTGGGAACCAACTTGGCGACCCGATCCACTTCCGCGTACGGAATCTCCATGACGCGTCCGACGTCTCGGATGGCGGCCTTGGCTCCGAGGGTCCCGAACGTGATGATCTGGCAGACATGATCCTCGCCATACTTACCGATGACGTAGTTGATCACCTCGCCCCGGCGGTCCATGCAGAAATCCATGTCAATGTCTGGCATGGTCACGCGCTCGGGGTTCAGAAACCGCTCGAAGAGCAGGTGGTACACCAACGGATCGATATCGGTGATCCGCAGCGCATAGGCGACGAGGCTCCCGGCGGCCGAGCCGCGGCCGGGGCCGACTGGGATGCCGCGTGAGCGCGCGAAGTTGATGATGTCCCAGACGATCAGAAAGTACCCCGCATAGCCCATGGTGGTGATGACTGTAAGTTCCTCGCGGAGACGCAACTCATAGGCTTCGGCCGGGACACCGCTTGGCCGTTCCCGCAAGCGATCGGCCAACCCCCGCATCGCCAGCTTCTCGAGGTAGCTTTCCCGGGTGTGCCCGCCCGGCACTTGGTACTGAGGCAGGTAGCTCGTGTTGAAGTTCAACTTGAGATCGCATTGCTCCGCGATGCGGCAGGTATTGAACACGGCCTCCGGCAATTCCGCAAACTCCGCTACCATTTCCTGCGTGGACTTGACGTAGAGCTGATCCGTGTCGAATCGAAGTCGATTGGGATCATTGATTGTTTTCCCGGTCTGCAGACACAGCATCAGATCGTGGGGGCGTGCATCTTCCTTCTTGAGATAATGGCAGTCGTTGGTGCCAGCCAGCGGAATGCCCAGTTTTTTATGGATCTCCACCAGCCCGCGATTGGCGATGCGCTGGTGCTCCAGCCCATTGGCCTGGACTTCGAGGTAATATCGGTCCCTGCCGAAGATCTCTCGATATTCACCAGCCGTCCGGATCGCACCGTCCATATCCTTTTGACCGATGAGGTAGGGCACTTCCCCGCTCAAACATCCTGAGAGTGCAATCAGCCCTTCATGATGCTGCTGGAGCAACTCCTTGTCCATCCGTGGCTTGTAATAGAACCCTTCTAAGTAGGCCTTGCTGACCAGCTTGATCAGGTTCTGGTATCCGGTCCGGTCCGCTGCCAGAAGAATGAGATGGTAGTAGTCGTTGTGCGCCAGATGACCCTCACGAACCAGCCGGCTACCGGGCGCCAGGTACGCCTCGCACCCGATGATGGGCTTCACCCCGCCGGCCTGCGCCTTTTGGTAGAATTCCACCGCGCCGAACATGTTGCCGTGGTCCGTCAGGGCCACCGCCGGCATGCCGAAGGTCTTGACCTGCTGAATCAGGGGGTCAATCTGGTTCGCCCCATCCAAGAGGCTGTACTGGGTATGCAGGTGAAGGTGAACGAATTGGGAAGGCACGAGGGGAAACCTCGACCGCAGATTGTAATCGGACCTCGTCATGAAGTCAACGAAAAGACGGCCGACGATCCGACCCACTCTCGACAGACGCGAGAAACGCTTGCCGCTCTTCAGCAGGTCATCCAGGAAGCGTCGCGCGACGCACAAATGGCGCTCACGAGCTGTCGCGCCGCACATTCCACGCCTTGAACTTCAGGGGGCTATCTGATATTCTTGCGCCGCGTCGCGATGGTGAAAGTGCGCAGGACAGGAGAACCGGCATGGCCAGTCTGAAGCGGGCGTTGATCAGCGTATCCGATAAAACAGGAGTCGTGGAGCTGGCCAGAGGGCTGGTGGCCCTGGGCGTGGAAATCCTCTCCACGGGCGGGACCGCCAAAACCTTGCGGGACGCCGGCGTTCCCGTCACCGACGTGGCGGCCTATACCGGCTCCCCAGAAATTCTGGATGGTCGAGTCAAAACGCTGCATCCCAAAATCCATGGAGGCCTATTAGGCCGCCGCAGTATCCCGACGCACGTGGCCGAGATGCAACAGCATGGCATCGGGGCCATCGACGTGGTGGCGGTCAATTTGTATCCGTTTGAGACGGCCACCGCCAAACCCGATTGTACCTTCGAGCACGCCATCGAGAATATCGATATCGGCGGGCCATCCATGCTGCGCTCCGCCGCCAAAAATCACGAGGATGTGCTGGTCATGGTAGACCCGGCCGACTACGCCCGAGTGCTAGGTGCCCTCAACGCCGACACCGTGACGCCAGCCCTTCGCCGCGAGCTGGCCGCCAAGGTGTTTCAGCACACCGCCCGGTATGACAGCCTGATCGCCAACTACCTCGAGCGGCAACGAGAGGAGCAGCCCACCGTACGGTTTCCCGCCATCCTCTCGCTCCAGTACGAGCGGGTCGAGATGCTTCGGTACGGCGAGAACCCCCACCAACAGGGCGCGTTCTATCGCGAGCTGGGTGCGCGGGAGCCGTCGGTGTCTCGGGCGAAGACGCTGCACGGCAAGGCGATGTCCTACAACAATTACCTGGATGCGAACTCGGCGCTGGAACTCGTCAAGGAATTCGACGAGCCGGCGGCCGTCATCGTCAAGCACAACAATCCGTGCGGCGTAGCCCATGGCGCGAGCGCCGTCGAAGCCTACGTGCGGGCGCGGGAAACCGACCCGGTGTCGGCCTTCGGGGGCGTGATCGCGTTCAATCGGCCGGTGGACCTTGCGGCGGCTAAAGAAATCACCTCCACGTTTGTGGAGGTGGTGGTCGCACCGCGCTACGACCAGGAGGCGCTGGCGGAGCTGAAGCGGAAGAAGGATCTCCGCCTCCTGGAAGTGGGGCCGCTCACGCCGAGCGCGCGCGACGGAATGGATCTGAAAAAATTGATCGGGGGCCTGATCGTGCAGGATCGGGATCTGGGTGTGCTGAAGGATCTCCGCATGCTTCCCGTGCCGACGAAGCGCCGGCCTACCGATGAGGAATTTGCGGCGTGCGCGTTTGCCTGGAAGGTCTGCAAGCACGTGAAGTCCAACGCCATCGTGTACGCGAGAGCAGGCCAGACGGTTGGAATCGGTGCCGGGCAGATGAGTCGAGTCGACTCCGTCAGACTCGCAGGCATGAAAGCGGTCCTGCCGGTCAAGGGCTGCGTGATGGCCTCGGACGCTTTCTTTCCGTTCCGAGACGGTCTGGACGCGGCAGCGCAGGCCGGGATTACCGCCGTGATTCAACCCGGTGGCTCGATTCGCGACCGGGAAGTCATCGCGGCCGCGGACGAGCATCAGATGGCCATGATCCTGACCGGCATGCGCCATTTCCGTCACTAAGCGATTGCCGAAACAACATCATCCGAAAGGACCTATTGATTCCATCGCGCACCCATAAATCAGGCGCTACTTCCAATGCAATCGGCGCCGCCCAGCGCTCCTCATTCCTTTCCTACGTTAAGGTTCAGCAGTGAAAGTGTTGATTGTCGGCAACGGGGGCCGCGAACACGCCCTCGCATGGAAAATCGCACAGAGCCCTCGAGTCTCCAGCCTGTTCTGCGCGCCCGGAAACGCCGGCGTCGAGCAGGTGGCGCGGTGTGTTACCATCGCGGTCGATGATGTCGCAGCACTCAAGGCGTTCGTGATCGAGAAGGGAATTGACCTGACCGTGGTGGGTCCGGAGGGCCCTCTGGCGCTGGGGATTGTGGATGAATTCCGAAGAGCCAAACTCAGGATCTTCGGGCCGACACGCGGCGCCGCGCTGATTGAATCCAGCAAAATCTTTTCAAAAGACCTGATGGCGCGGCATCGGATTCCCACCGCATCGGGACGGAGTTTCGACACGTTGAAGCCCGCCCTTGAGTATCTTGAACGCCAGCCGCTGCCGATTGTTGTGAAGGCCGACGGCTTGGCGCAGGGCAAAGGGGTCGTCGTCGCGACGACGCGGGAAGACGCCTCCCGAGCGGTGAGCGACATGCTGGAGAAACTGGCCTTCGGCCAGGCTGGCCGTCGTGTGGTAATTGAGGAATTTCTGGATGGCGAGGAACTCACCGTCATGGCGTTCACCGATGGGAATACGGTGGTGCCGATGGCGGCGGCCCAGGACCACAAACGGGTTGGCGACGGCGATACCGGCCCGAATACAGGGGGGATGGGGGCCTACGCGCCGGCACCGATTGCCACCCCTTCTTTGCTGGCGACCATCACGCGCGACATTCTGCACCCTGTCGTGGAGGCACTGGCGCGCCTCGGCAGCCCCTTTCACGGCGTGCTCTACGCGGGCCTGATGATCGTGCGCGGGAGGCCGTACGTCCTGGAGTTCAACGCCCGTTTCGGCGACCCGGAGACGCAGGTGGTCCTGCCCCTGCTGAAAACCGATCTGGTGGATATCATGGAAGCGGTGGTCGAACACCGCCTGGATCAGCTCGAGGTCACATGGCACGAGCGCGCGGCGGTGTGTGTGGTGCTGACCTCGGCCGGCTACCCTGGGTCCTATGCGACAGGGTTGCCCATTGGCGGACTACCGGAGGGCTTCGAATCCGGGGACGTCATGATCTTTCATGCAGGCACCAAGCGGCAGGGCAGGAATGTCGTCACGGCAGGAGGGCGGGTACTGGGAGTCACCGGCATCGGTCCTCACCTGGAAGTCGCGCGGGAACGGGCGTACAACGCTGCGCGGAAGATCTCCTTTCAAGGCTGCCACCTTCGGTCCGACATCGCCAACCGCGCGCTCGCATCGGTCATCGGGCAACCGTCGGTGTCGGGCAATGGAGGGCGGCGGGGGTAGAGATGGCACGAGTGCTTAGTCTCGAGCTGACTCCTTCCGGGATGGTCCTGGAGGAGACCGCTCGCGTCATTCAGAAGGACGGCGTGATCGCAATGCCGACGGAAAGTTTCTATGCCGTTGGGGCGTCAGCGAGGAACGAAGCCGCCGTGCGGCGTGTGTCTGCCATGAAAGGACGACGGGTCGGGAAACCGATCCTGGTGCTGATTCCCGATCAGGCCGAATTGGCCGCGCTCGTCGCGGAAGTGACACCAGCCGCCGCCGCCTTAATCGAGCAGTTCTGGCCAGGCCCCTTGACGCTCATATTCCGAGCCTCTCGCTTCCTGCCCGACGCACTGACCGAGGGAGCCGGCACAGTGGGAGTCAGACACACGGCCTATCCGATGCTGGTCCCACTGCTCCGCCACGTAGGACCGTTGACCGGGACCAGTGCGAATCGAGCAGGACAGCCACCGGCGAAAACGGCAGGGGAGGTCCAGGCTATGCTGGGCACCGATCTGGATTTGATCCTCGACGGGGGACCGACGCCGGGAGGGATGCCATCCACGATCATTGACACGGTCGGCCCGGTCCGTGTCCTGCGGGAAGGACCGATCTCCCGTCATCAGATCGAGTCGGCCTTGAGCCATTCGGGTCTCGCGCTGGCGTCATGATGATCCAACGCATCACGTCGTGATTCTGCAAGCCGCAGTTCACAGGGAGCAGGGGAGGAGGACATGAGAAAAGAAGCGATCGGCATGGGGCTAAGGTCGGGGGTGGTGATCGTCGTAGCACTGATCGGGCTGAGCGGTTGCGATTACTGGCCACCGGCCCTGCAGGCCCAAATCGAGCAGTTGCGGACTGACGCGCAGACCGCGGTGACAGAGAAGGCCAAAGTTGAGGCAAAGTTGAACGAAACTATCAAGCTGCTGAATGAAACCACCAAATTGAAGGATGAGCTACAGGCTCGCGTGGATGAATTCGCGCGCCTCCATCGCGAGCAGGCCGCCAAGCTGGCCAGCCTGGAAAAAGACTTGGCAGCGGAACGGCAGAAGATGGCGAAATCCGGCAAGAAGGCGGCACCGGCTAAAGCCAGCGCCAAGGCCTCGCCAAAAAAGAAGCCCGCCAAAGCTCCGGCCAAAAAGGGGGCCTAGAGACCGTTCCGAATTTCTAGCTCAGGAGGAAGAGGAGGGGGTCGTGGAGGTTCCCGAAGGCGCGGAGTCGGATCCGGCTCCAACGCTGGAGCTGGGCACGGGTGAGTCTTTCGACGTCGTTGTCGCCGTTTGGCTGGTCGACGTCACAACCGGCTCTTTCTGATCTTTTTGACCGTTAGCCGGCTTTCCCGCCGACTCAGGCTGAGCCGACGGCTTCAGTTTTTCCGAATAATCCGTGACGTACCAGCCGCTTCCCTTGAACATGATGGCCGGTGGTGAAATGACTTTCATGACGGCGTTTCCGCAACGCACACAGTTCGACACCGGAGGATCGCTGAACTTTTGCTTGACTTCGAACCGATGCTGGCAACTCTGGCAAACATATTCGTAAATCGGCACACTCCACCTCCCCACTCATAAAAGCCATTGTCACTTTCAGCCGTCAGAGTTTTTCATAACACCGCTTGAAAGAAAGTCAAGCAGTCGGCTCCCCGCCTGGATGCCTCCCGGCACGCAGGGATCACCGCAGCGTTCCGAGCGCGGCCTGCATCCGATCCAGTCCTCTCGTGACCGAATCCATGCTGGTGGCATACGAGAGACGGATGTGAGAAGGACTGCCAAACGGCTCGCCCGGCACCACGGCTACCCGCGCTTCTTTGAGCAAATAGGCGGCGAGGTCTGCTGCGGAAGCGATCGGCCCTTGCACATGTCGGCGACCGAACACGCCGGCCACGTTCGGGAACGCATAAAACGCCCCCGCCGGCATACGGCAACTGACACCCGGTATCTTGTTCAGCCGTTCCACCATCAGACGGCGGCGGCGATCGAATTCCACCACCATCTGCCGCGTGAAGGCATCACCACCCCGGAGCGCAGCAACCGCGGCTTTCTGGGAGATGGAGGAAGGGTTCGAGGTGCTCTGGCTTTGAATGTTCGCCATGGCGGTGATGAGTTCTTTCGGTCCTGCGGCATAACCGATCCGCCAGCCGGTCATGGCATACGCCTTGGACACTCCGTTGACCACGACAGTCCGCGCGGCCACCTCGGGCCCCAACGTCGCGATACTGATGTGCCGGACCCCGTCGTAGAGAATTTTCTCGTAAATCTCGTCTGAGATGATCACGAAATCGCGCCGCAGCGCCACTTCAGCAATATCCTGCAGGATAGCCCGATCATAAATCGCCCCGGTCGGGTTGCATGGGCTGTTGATGATGATCGCCTTGGTCCGGGATGTCACGCGTGCTTCCAGCATGGGCCGGCTGATCGCATAGCCATCAGCTTCGCGCGTCTCGAGAAGCACCGGCGTCGCATCGTTGAGCAACACCTGATCCTGATAGGAAACCCAGAACGGAGACGGAATGATCACCTCATCGCCGGCTTCGAACAAGGCTTCCGCGAGGTTGTACAGGGTATGTTTGGCTCCGCAGGACACAAGGATCTGAGACTTCTCGTAACAGAGTCCCTGTTCCGCTTCCAGCTTCTCGACAATCGCCTGTCTCAGCTCGTCAATGCCGGAGGAGGCCGTGTATTTGGTAAAGCCTGCCCTGATGGCGGCTTCGGCTGCCACCTTCACCGAGTCCGGCGTATCAAAATCCGGTTCTCCCGAGGCGAAATCAATGATGTCGATCCCCTGCGCGGCCATCGCTTTGGCTGTCGCGGTAATACTGAGGGTGGGAGAGGGCACAATCCGCCCAGTACGAGCCGCTAACTTCATGGGATCTGCCTCCGCAACCTTTGGCGCAAGCGTTCGGCTACGTGAGGATGGACGAAGTCATGCAACGCGCCTCCCAGGCCCGCCACTTCCTTGATGATACTGGAAGTCAGGTACGAATATTCTTCGCTCGGCATGAAAAACACCGTTTCAATCTTGCTGTCCAGCTTGCGATTGACCAGAGCCATTTGGAACTCGTACTCGAAATCCGAGATAGCCCGCAGCCCCCTGATCACGGCCCGCGCCCCGCGTTCCCTCACGTACTGCACCAAAAGACCGTCGAACGACTCGACCTCCACATCCGCCAACTCCTTCGTGACCAATCGCGCCATCTCGACCCGTTCCGCCAAATCAAACAATGGGCGTTTGCCGGGATTCGGCGCAACCGCGACAATAACCTTATCGAACACCCGGAGACTCCGGGTGATGATGTCGGTATGACCGTTCGTGATGGGATCGAATGTGCCGGGGTACACCCCGATATTCATGGGGAGTCAGCCCCCTCACCATTGACACCGAAGACGGACAGGGTCGTGTCACCGTGGCGATACTGGCGTAATCGAGTCAGGCGACCTACCCGGGGCGGGACCACCACTTTGGTGAAATGCTCAAGAACCACGATGGAATCGAGTGTTATGATAGCACCCAGTCCAAGCGATGGCAACAGCGCCCGTCCGCTGTCGATGCGATACGGAGGATCCGCGAACACCACGTCATACGTGGAGCCTTGCGATGCGCGCCGCCGCAGAAAAACCTCAGCGCTACAGGCGTGGATGTCGGCCACGGGCAGCAGACCGCAGCGGTCGAGATTCGCTCGCAGCACGCGGAGAGAATCCGGGTTGGGTTCCACGAAGGTCACCTGCTGAGCGCCGCGACTCAAGGCCTCGATCCCGACCGCGCCGGTGCCAGCGTAGAGGTCTAAAAATCGTGCGCCGACGATGCGAGGCCCCAGAATCGCAAACAGCGCTTCTTTCACGCGGTCCGACGTAGGACGTAGACCGGCCCCTTTAGGCCCCAACAGCCGACGTCCCTTCTGGGAGCCGGCGATTATGCGCATGATGCCCCCTCCAGTCTTTGCGTGGGCCGACTGTATCACACCGATTTTTGCACGGTCAAGGCGCCTCCAACCGCAAACGCAAGGACGACCGATTCGCTAAAAGGCGGGGGATGGTTTACCCAGCAAGCACCCAGGCCGGGCTACGTGTGATGAGTGATGCGCTGGTGAGCCAGCTCGGTCGTCACGCTTTGACGGATACGTAGTCGGTGAGTATAATGCGTTCCTTCCCGGAGCTCCGGAGGTACGCAGACGGAGGCATTTCCAAAAGCGGTGGGAAAGAGAGACAAGGAATAGGGATGGCGGAGGACGTGTCGCGCGCTGGGCCCAGACAGAAAGAAGACTAGCGAGTGGTGACTGGCTGGGCCTCAGACGCGGCAAGGCTGTTCCGCCTGTTCGCGGAAATCGTCCGATCGATGATCGAACCGCAGTTAATGCATTTCCAGGCATAGAAGATGAGGAAGAAGTCGGAAAACCTCTCCAACATCATCAGCCCTTTGCATTTGGGACATTCCATAACCCCTCCCGGGCATGACCTCGTGGGACCAAGCTATTACTTAAGCAAATTCTGGACCATAAATGTCATTTAAGTAATATCAATGGCTTATGAATTTTTAGGCCTTTGAACAGACGGTCGGCGCCAAGTTACTTTATACAAAAATCGTCACCTGACTGGGTCATTCCGTACACAGAGGGACACGGTGCCAAAGAAGGATAGGGGAGGGGGAATCCACCGGTGGCCTGAGAGCGAACGCCCCCGCGAACGGCTCTTGCGTGAAGGGCCTGAATCCTTATCGGACGCCCAGTTGATAGCGATCCTGCTGAGGATCGGTCGCCCCGATTCCTCAGCAGTCCAGGTCGCAATGGACCTGCTCAGTCATGTGGACGGACTTCAGGGGCTTGCGAACCGGGGGCTGGAAGAGTTGTGTGGAGTGTCGGGCATCGGGCTTGCTAAGGCGGCCCAACTGAAGGCGGCGATTGAGCTGGGCAAGCGCGTTCTCGCTACGCCGCTTTCGACAGAGACAAAAGTCCGGGCCAGCCAAGATCTGTTCCACCATTACTATCCTCGCCTTCGAGATCTCCGTCATGAAGTGTTTAAGGTCATCCTCTTGGACGCGAAACACACCATCATCCGGGATGCCACCGTTTCAAAGGGAAGTCTCACGCTCAGCATTGTGCATCCTCGCGAAGTCTTCAATCTGGCGGTTCGCGAGTCGGCCGCTGCCGTGATCTTCGTGCATAATCATCCGAGCGGCGATCCTCAACCCAGCGCCGAAGACCGAGCACTGACCGCACGCTTAGCGGCCGCGGGAGAATTGCTCGGAATCCAAGTCTTGGATCACCTCATCATTGGCGATGGGCGCTACGTCAGTTTTGCCGACCGGGGATGGCTTGGTCCGGTCTCCGGCGTCGCTTGGTCCTCACCCGATGAAGACGATGGGAAGGTCAAGAAACGTCCTGCCAGGAAATTCAAGAGAGCGTCCCTCCGCGACGCGAACAGAAAAACTTGACTGTTTGCCTGGTAGCTGAGGAAGAACGGAAAGGCGGACCGTGACACGGGCAGCGACGATACGTACCTCGTCAACCTGCGATTCCATTGTTCACTATGACTGTGACGAGTGAAGAGGGGCAAAAATGATTTGCCCGACCCGTCCAGTTTTGCTATAAGCACGGGCAGGAAGCGCCTTTTATTGGGTATTCATTGTGACTTCCTCTGTGGTGGGCCACCATTTGTTATCTGTGAAACGCCTCTCGACTTGGCGGCCTTCCACCGGTCTATCGCGACTCCTGCGTGCCCTCATTATGAGTGTGCTGCTCACCGTCTCGCCAGGGATCCTCTCTGCGGCGGAGCGTGAGCCAGGCACGATGCCACCAATCGGAAAGGGTGTGTTCCTGATCGCGAGCCCCAATTTAATGGATCCTAACTTCTACCAGACAGTGGTTTTGATTTGCGAGCACGGCCCCGAAGGGACACTCGGGGTGGTTATCAATCGGCCAACCGACATCCGGCTTTCAGAGGCCCTCCCGAAGCTCGCGGTTCTCAAGGGCACGTCCTATGTTTTATTTTCTGGTGGGCCTGTTCAGGTCAATGGCATTCTCATGCTGTTTCGCGTCACCGAAGCGCCGACCGATACACGCGAGGTTCTGAAGGGGATCTATCTGGGCGGAAACCTAGAGACGCTCGAACGCGTCATTACGCGGCCTAAGCCAACCGAAACGTTCCGGGCCTATGCGGGGTATGCCGGCTGGGCCCCCGGACAACTTGAATACGAGATGGCGATGGGATCCTGGGCCACCTTGCCGGCCGATTCCGCGAGCATCTTCGACAAAGAGCCCACCAGCCTGTGGCCCGACAGCTTGGCCACGCTGAAGGGTCCGCGTGTCATCCGCTCAGGCGCGGCCAATGATGGGGCAACTGACGGATGGCCCCCCCATCAATTTCCACGAAGCCCGGCATAGGTCATGATGAGGTGGGTGCCATGAAACAATCGAGTACCGACATGATCCGAAACGTGGCCGTTGTTTCGTATACGGGAGCGGGGAAAACCTCGCTGGTGGAGGCGCTCCTGTACACAGCCGGAACGATCCCGGCCATGGGGTCTGTAACGACCGGCAACACAGTCTCCGATTTTGAGCCCGAAGAAACCCATCGCAAGATTTCTGTGAGCTCGTCCGTCCTGCATTGTGAATGGAAGCACACCACTTTCAACCTCGTGGACACGCCCGGCGCCCTCAGCTTTCTCGGAGAAGCGAAGACGGCGCTTCGCGCAGTCGACGGGGTGTTGATTGTCCTCGGGGCATCCTCCGGGGTAAGGACGGAACTCGAGAAAATCTGGACGACAATTAAAGAGCTGGAACTACCCTGTATTCTCTTTATCAATGAGCTGGACAAAGAACGGACTGCCTGGGAGCCGGTCCTGCAGGAGTGTGAAAAGACGCTTGAGTTCAAGGGGCTTCCCATCACGATACCGATCGGCGCAGAGTCGCAACTCGACGGGATTATCGATCTGGTGGGACGCAACATATTCCGGCCGGCTAAAGACAGCAATAAGGTCCGGCAAGCTGACATTCCGCCTGAGTTGGGGGAGGCACCCGCGGAGGCCCGGAGAAAGCTGGTTGAGGATGTCGCCGAAACGGATGATCGGCTGGTGGAGAAGTATCTGGCTGAGGGTGATCTCACGGCAGAAGAAATCGTCCACGGCGTACGGACCGGAACCCACGCCCGGACCTTCGTCCCGGTCCTGTGCGGCTCAGCCGTTCGGAACATCGGCACATCCGCCGTGTTGGATGCGCTGGCTGCGTATCTCCCGTCGCCAGTGGATCGGGCCGTCGCGTACCCGCTGACGGGGACCCATCCGTACACGGGAGAGCCGGTGACTCGCCAACCCAGCCCGTCCGAGCCGTTGTCCGGCTACGTGTTCAAAACCATCATTGACCCGTTCATGGGCCGCCTCAGTTATGTCAGGATCCTGTCGGGCACACTTGAGGCCGATGCGCCGTTCTTCAATTCCTCCCGGAGGCTGAAGGAAAAGGGCGGGCATCTCTTTTATATTCTCGGCAAAAAGTACACCCAGGTGCCGACGCTCAGCGCCGGGGAAATCGCCGCGATCGGCAAACTCAAAGATACGCAGACCGGCGACACGGTTTGCGATGAACATCATCCCGTTCTTTATCCCGGCCTCCAACTGCCGCGTCCTGTCCTGGCGTTCGCCCTTGAGCCAAAGTCCAAGGTCGACATCGAGAAGGTCAGCCTGGGCTTGCATAAACTGGTGGAAGAAGACCCGACCCTGGAGTTTATTCGGAACCAGGAAACAAAAGAAATGATTCTGAGCGGCATGGGACAGTTACACGTGGATGTGACGTTCGAGAAGCTCCGCCGCAAGTACGGCGTCGAGGTGAGCATCCACACCCCTAAAGTGCCCTATAAAGAAACAGTGCGCAAGATGGCACAAGCTCAAGGGAAATATAAGAAGCAAACCGGCGGCCACGGCCAATACGGCGACTGCTGGCTTCAGCTGGATCCGCTGCCGAGGGGAGCGGGATTTGCGTTCGACAATAAGATCGTCGGCGGGGCGATTCCTCGCAACTTCATTCCGGCGGTGGAAAAAGGCGTGGCCGAAGCGATGCAGGAGGGGATCTTGGCGGGGTTCCCGGTCGTCGACGTGCGGGTCACGGTCTACGACGGATCGTACCACACGGTGGACTCCTCAGAAATGTCGTTCAAGATCGCCGCCTCGATGGGGTTCAAGAAAGCGATGGAAGCGGCTCATCCGGTCTTATTAGAGCCGATCATGACCGTGGAGGTGGGGACGCCGGATGACTTCGTGGGGGCGGTCATCGGGGATCTGAACTCCAGGCGAGGCCGCATCCTGGGCGTCACCGCAAAGGGGAGCACTCAGACCATCAAGGCCGTGGTCCCGTTGGTGGAAATGCTCAAGTACGCACCTGCCCTGAATTCGATCACAGGAGGACGGGGGAGTTATGCGCTTGAGTTCCACACCTATGAAGAAGTCCCCCGGGAGTTGGCGACGCGCATCATCGAGGAGCACAAGGCCCCCAAGCAGACGGTCTCCCAATAGCAGCCCTGGACTACTTGTCCGTGGTCTTCAAGACCACGTAAAAGGCGCGGCTCTCTCGCTGCACGCGGAGCAAAACCGTTTCTCCGCGTTTCACCCGCGACACAGCGGCGGTAAACTCACTGACAGACGAGACCTCGCTGCGGTTCACCTCTTTGATCAGGTCGCCTTCACGAAGCCCTTCCGCCTGCGCGATACTGCCCTGATCCACCTTGGAAATGAGGACTCCCTTGGCATCCTTGAGCTTGAACTTCTCGGCAAGGTCGGCGCTCAGATCCTGGACATCGATGCCCAGTTTGACTTCTGACCGTGACGGTGGAACCGACGCGACGATCGCGCTCTCGCGCCGCTCGCTCAGCGACACAGACAGCACCTGACGTTTGCCGTCTCGGACTATCTCAACCGTGGTGGTTGCTCCAGGGTCCAAGCCGGCGATCAGGCGGGACAACATATTGGGCGTATCCACTGTTTTGCCTTCCACCTTGGTAATGATATCGCCGGGCTTGATGCCGGCTCGCGCCGCCGGGTCATTTTCGAAGACTTCGTTGACCAACACGCCTTCGCTTTCGCTCACCCCGAATTTGGACGCCAGTTCGGCGGTCACTGGCTGAATCCCGACCCCGAGCCACCCTCGGATCACTTTCCCGTGGGTCAGCAACTGCTGGACGACCTGTTTGGCCATGTTCGACGGAATCGCAAAGCCGATCCCTTGCGCAAAGTTGATGATTGCGGTGTTGATGCCAACCACTTCCCCATGCATGTTGAACAGCGGGCCCCCGGAGTTTCCCGGATTGATGGAGGCGTCCGTCTGGATGAAGTTTTCATAGCGCGACAAGTTCATGTTTTCCCGGCCGATGCCGCTGACCACCCCCAGCGTGACAGTCCGGTCCAGGCCAAACGGATTGCCCACCGCCAGCACCCACTGACCGACTTTGACGGTGCCCGAGTCCCCCAGTGTGGCGCTGGGAAGCGGCCGGTCGGCAGACACCTTCAACACAGCCAAGTCCGTATCCGGATCCTTGCCGATCACCTGCGCGATGAACTTGGTCTTGTCAGAAAGGCGAATCTCCACCTCGCTGGCGTCCCCCACCACATGGTTGTTCGTGATGATGTACCCTTGTGGATCAATGATGACGCCGGAACCGGAACCCGGAGTATTAGGCAACCGCTCGCGAGGCGTTTCCTTCGAACGGCCCGAGCCATGAACCGGAAAGACATTCACGACCGAAGGCTTGACTCTTTCGGCCAGGTCCGTAATCACCGTCTGGAGCTCTTCCAGCAGGCGAAGCCCGCCGATATCCGCGGACACCGGCACGGGGCCTCCCATAAGCGAGAGCGGGAAGGGCATCGCGCAGAAGACCCAGACGAAGGCCGAGACGATGATTACCGCGGATCTTGCTCCGATGGACATAGTGCCTCCTCAGTGCATCTCAGACATCACGACGATAGCAACCTCGCACTCACGCAGTTGCCCGCTGCTTCTCGATAAAAATAGGCACCACGCTTTTCAGATCGGTACGAAGGCCCAGCAACACCACAACATCGCCCGATTGAACCACCACAGTATCGAGGGAGGTCAATAACGTAGCCCCACGGAAGATCGCCACCACCCGGGTCGTGGGGGTGAGTCTAAGCTGTCCGACCGAGCAGCCGATCGCTGCCGCACCCGGAACGACTTGAACGCGCTCGATGGAAGCAGAGCGTGCGGCCAGATCATACTGAATCTTAAAAAGATCCTCCTGCACCGTTTCAGATTCCAGCTCTCTGGCCATCGAATCGATGTGCCCAAGCTCCTTTTTAAGCTGTCGAAGCCGAGAGGCAGCCTCTGCCAACTTGGCTTGTATTTTAGGCCGGTCGAGCTCAAGCCCGTGCCCCTCACCGTCGTGAGGGAGTAGGGTGCAGACGGACTCACCCAGATCGCGGTGAACCGACTCGACCTGGGTTAAGACCTTGGCAGCTTGCCAGTGAAGCTTCAGGATCTGTACCTTCCGGTTCACGCGCTCAGAAATCGCAATCACAATTTCACGGAGCGCTTCTAAGTTAATTGTAACTTCCTTACGGATTCGCTGTAGAAATTCTGCGGTCATAAACACCTTATATGTGTCGGATAAGCCCTATTATGTCAACTGACAAAGTAGCCAGATTCAAATAGATCCTACACTTGCCATTTATATAAACTCGACCCTCTCAAAATGCAACTTCCTGATACTCCGCAGCTAAGCCTATATTCACAGCATAGTGCTATACTCAATAGCAGAAAAAATACCCATACAAAAAGTGAGACACTAGTGATCCACTTATATGGGAAGGCAAAAAATCATAGTCGTTTACGGCGTCATCGTCCTCTTCTCACTCGTTGGATTGATGCTCGCCAACCCCACACTCGGCGACTATCGGAGGGTCATCTTAGAACCCCGCGCAATCCAGATCGCCGAGCACTGGGCCGAAGCCGATCGGCGCACCATTGAACGAGTGGCCGCCCAGGCAGAGGTCGCCTACACCAACCACCGCACCGACACACCCAATCTCACCGCCTTAAGCCTGCTGAAAACCATCCCTCACCTCCAAAGCTATCTGGACAATTCCAAGGAAACCGCAGGCCAGGGATTTCCCGAACGCCTAGCGATGTGGAAACACCAGGCCTTGCTTCGCGTAAGCGCTGCCCACGATGACACCAAGCAAGGGATCCTCGCGGACCTCACCTTTCACACCACGCGAACGTCCTATGGCCTCGGCGCAATTCTCTCGACGTGCTATGAGGGGAAAGCAACTCGGTATCTGGCCGTCGCAGCGCGTTTTATCGATCTTGCGCAGGAAGAATGTCTGGCAGATAGGATGAAGTAAGAGAGAACATTAGGACTTCCCTCTTTTCATGTCCTAATCTTTCTTTCCGATTTTGGGTTCTGTGCCCTTCCACAGCCGCACGATGTTATCTTTGTGCCTGACAACGATCAACCCGGTCACACACAAGGCAAAAAACCGAAACGTCCAACTTCGATCAAGCGCCATGGCACTGATCGGAAGAACCGAAAAGGCAGCCAGCGCCGCAGCGGATGAATAGCGCCAGATACCCACCGTGACCAGCCAGACCAGCAGGCTGGCCGCGCCGATCGAGGGGGCAACTCCCGTGACCGCTCCCAGGGCCGTCGCCACGCCTTTCCCCCCTCGAAACCCGAGAAAGATAGAATGCACATGGCCCACGATCGGGCACAACGTCACAAACAACACCCAGACTTCCTGATCAAGGCTGTGACGCGCTGCCCAGCCGACCACCCACCCTTTTGCCACATCGCCCGCCAGCGTCAACAGTCCCGCCTTCTTTCCTGAAACCCGTAGGACATTCGTGAAGCCGATGTTGCGACTTCCGGCGGTGCGAGGATCAACCGTGCCAAGGCACTTGGCGACTATCACCCCGCTTGGGATGGAGCCGAGCAAATAGCCCCCGACCGCCATGGCAGTCGGAAGCCAGTCACTGAACATCAGAAGGTAGACCGATGTTGGCGCAGCATTCGACCACTACACCCCTTTGATCGCAACCTGCCGCCAGAAATTGAGGAGGTACCGTCCGCCTGACACGAGAGCCAGCGCCAGCGCCGCATATAGCAAGACCGTCCCGACCGCGTGTAAATTCCAGAACGCCGGGGCAATCCCGTCTTCGAGGATGAGGAGCACGATGGCAATCACTTGGGCGACCATTTTGTACTTGCCGATCGTTTCTGCCTCCAGGACGATCCCTTCCGAGGCGGCGATGGCCCGCACCCCTGTGACCGCGACCTCGCGCGCAATGATGAGAATCGCAACCAACGCGGCCACTCGTTGGAATTGCACGAGCAGAATCAGCCCTGATAGGACGAGCAGTTTGTCGGCGATCGGGTCAAGCAGCTTTCCCAGCTTGGTGACCTGCGACCGACGGCGCGCCACGTAGCCATCCAGCAAGTCGGTCATGGCCGCGACCACAAACACCACGGCCGCGGCCAACGACCGGCTCGGAGTCGGGCTTGAAAACAGCACGACAAATACCGGGATCAACAGGATGCGAGTGAGCGTTAACAGGTTGGGGAGATTCACGTTGGTTTCCCGGACCTCGCACTGGGCTGCAATCGATTCTGCTTGCTTGAACGCTCCCGAGACTCGCATCCTTGCTGCTCCGCTCTCGGCTATCCTCCTACAACCCCCCTCACACGACTCCGCTTTTGAGAAGATCATGCATGTGGATCACACCGACTATTCGCCTGCTCCCTTCCAGGACGACCAAGGAGGTAATGGAATACTGCTCCATGGTCTGAACCGCTCTGGCTGCCAACGCGTCGGGCTCGATCGTCTTGGGGTTTTTGCTTGCTAGATCCCCCGCCCTTGCCGTGGTCAGATCGATCCCTTTTTCCAGATACCGCCGCAGATCGCCGTCCGTGATGACGCCTACGCAGCGTCCGTCCGTATCGATCACCGTCGTCATTCCAAGCTTTTTCGACGTCATCTCCAGGATCGCCTCCCGGGCGGTGGCCTGATGATGCACGCACGGGATTTGCTCACCTTGGTGCATCAGGTCCCGGACTTTGAGCAAGAGCCGACGGCCCAGGGTTCCGCCAGGATGAAACTGCGCAAAATCTTCCTCTTTCAAGCCACGTTTTTGGAGCAGAGCGATCGCAAGCGCATCGCCCATCGCGAGGGCGGCGGTCGTGCTGGCGGTCGGCGCCAAACCCATCGGACAGGCCTCCTCGCTCACCGACACATCCAGGACCACCTCGCTATTCTTCGCCAACGTGGATTGCACCCGTCCGGTCAACGCGATCACCGGAATGTTTAACCGCTTGACGGAGGGGAGCAGCTTCAGGAGTTCTTCGGTCTCCCCGCTGTTGGAGATGGCGATAAAGGTATCCCGGCGGGCCAGCATTCCCAGATCGCCGTGGATTCCTTCGGCGGGATGGAGAAAAAAGGCGGGGGTACCGGTGCTGGCGAGGGTGGCCGCGATCTTTTGCCCGATGAGGCCGGACTTGCCCATGCCCGACACCACCACTTTGCCGGTACAGCCATACAGGAGATCCACGGCCTCGGTAAATCGATGATCGAGGCGACCGATCAGACCGGCGATCGCCCGCGCTTCGATTTCCAGAACGCGCTTTCCGTGTTGGATACTCATAGGCCGGTCTCGCCCCCCTTGCCCGCCGCTTGGCAGATTCGAACCAGTCGCTCCAACAACGACTTCAATTGATGAAGCGGGACCATGTTGGGGCCATCGGACAAGGCCGTATCCGGATCGGGGTGCACTTCCATGAAGAACCCATCACATCCCGCGGCGGCCGCGGCGGAGGCCAAGGGAGCAACGAATTCGCGTTGGCCGGATGAGCGGGTCCCTGCCCCGCCCGGCAGCTGGACGCTGTGGGTGGCATCGAACACCACAGGGTACCCGAACCCCCGCATGATCGGCAGCGCGCGCATGTCCACCACGAGATTATTGTAGCCGAATGACGATCCCCGCTCGGTCAAGATGATGCGGGTGTTTCCGCTGGCCTCCAGCTTCTTTACCACGTTCCCCATCTCCCACGGTGAGAGGAACTGGCCCTTTTTGACGTTGACGACACGGCCGGTTTTGGCCGCTGCAACCAACAGATCGGTCTGCCGGCAGAGAAACGCGGGAACCTGCAGGATATCGGCGGCCTCGGCCGCTTGCGCAGCCTCCTCCACACTATGGACATCAGTGAGCACGGGCACTCCCACTTGCTCCTTCACTTTCCGCAGCACGGCAAGGCCCTGTCGGAGGCCCGGCCCTCGGAACGAACTGATCGAGCTTCGGTTGGCCTTATCATAGGAGGACTTGAACACATAGGGAATGCCGAGCGCGCGGGTCATCTCGGCAATGCGCTGGGCGGTCTCCAGTACAATGCCCTCACTCTCGATGACACAGGGTCCCGCAATCAAGAAATGGCGGTGAGCTGCGCCGATCTTAAAAGGTCCAAGGTCAACCTCATGCACCATGGAAGCCTCTCTCTACCTATGCCGTCTTGCTGAACCGCCTATCGACCGCACTTTCTTCGCAAGGCCGCCCCTACGAAGGCGCTGAAGAGTGGATGGGGATGGTGCGGGCGCGAATTGAATTCGGGATGAAACTGCGTCGCCACAAACCACGGATGTCCGGCCAACTCGATGATCTCCACCAACCGTCCATCCGGCGAGAGCCCGCTCAGCACCAACCCATGGCCGGTCAGGGATTGGCGATAGGCATTATTGAACTCATACCGGTGCCGATGGCGCTCACGCACTTCCAGCACACCGTACGCCTTGTGCGTCACACTCCCTTCCAAAATACGGCAGGGGTACGCACCGAGGCGCATGGTGCCTCCCTTGTCTTGGATGGACCGCTGGTCCGCCATCAGGTCGATCACGGGGTGCGGCGTGGTCGGGTCGAATTCGGAACTGTTCGCCCCCTTCAAGCCGGCCACGTGCCGGGCCAGCTCAATGACGGCGCACTGCATCCCCAAGCAGAGGCCGAAAAACGGCACGCCGCGCTCTCGCGCATGCCGGATGGTCTGGATCTTCCCTTCAATCCCCCGGGCGCCGAACCCGCCGGGGATCAGAATGCCGTCCGCGTCTCGCAGCACTTGTTCCGTCCCTAGCCGTTCGATCTCTTCGGATTCGACCCAATGAATTTTGACGCGAGTCTCATGATCGATGCCGCCGTGCACCAATGCCTCGGCGAGGCTTTTGTACGACTCTTTCAGCCCCACGTACTTCCCCACCAGCGCAATGGCCACCTCGTGCTTGGGATGCTTGATCTTCTGCACCATGGCATCCCATTCACGGAGATTGGGAGGGCCGGTATCCAACCGCAGCAATCGGACGATCAATTCGTCCAGCCCTTCCTTACGGAACACGATCGGTACCTCGTAGACCGTTTCGACGTCCTTCGCCGTGACGACCGCGCCCTTCTCGACGTTGCAGAACAGCGCGATTTTCTCCTTCAGATCGGGCGGCAGGTAGCGGTCGGTGCGACACAACAGGATGTTCGGCTGAATGCCGATCTCGCGCAACTTGTTCACGGAATGCTGCGTGGGCTTGGTCTTCAGCTCGCCGGCCGCCCCGATGTACGGCACCAGCGTCAAGTGGACGTACAGCACGTTCTCGCGGCCCACGTCGTACGGAATCTGCCGAATGGCTTCTAAAAACGGCAGGCTCTCGATATCCCCGACCGTCCCGCCGATCTCGATGATCGCCACGTCGGCACCTTTGGCCACGTTCAGGATGCAGTGTTTGATCTCGTCGGTGACGTGGGGAACCACCTGAACGGTTCCACCCAGGTAGTCGCCGCGGCGTTCCTTCATGATCACTGAGTGATAAATCCGGCCGGTCGTGTAATTGTTCTCTTTGGTGAGGGTCAACGAGGTGTAGCGTTCGTAATGACCAAGGTCCAGGTCCGTTTCCGCGCCGTCGTCGGTCACGAACACTTCCCCATGTTGATACGGGTTCATCGTGCCCGGATCGACGTTGATGTACGGGTCCAGCTTGAGGAAGGTGATTCTCAGCCCTCGACTTTCGAGGAGGTTCCCGATCGAGGCCGAGGCCAACCCCTTCCCGAGGGACGACACCACTCCACCGGTCACGAAGATATACTTGCTCATCGCGATGTTCTCATCTCCAGTCACAGCGAGTCGATGTCATTCTCAACAGGGCACAAGCTCAACAGGGCACAAGCCGTTGCAGCACGACCGCGGCCTCTTCCAGATCAGCCGGCGTGTCGATGCGCAGCGATGGGTGCGCCGTCTCCCACACCCGGACGGGGATCCCGTACTCCAGCGCCCGTAGTTGCTCCAGCTTTTCCGCCTCTTCTAGCACTCCGGTCGGCAGCGACGCCATCCGCAGCAACGTGTCACGCGTATAAATGTAAATCCCGAGGTGGACGTAATGCAACCCGACCGCGACATCGCCGGCCTGCCCGTCTCGGACGTGAGGAATCGGGGCGCGTGAAAAATACAGCGCCTCTCCACGCTGATTGGTGATCACTTTCACGACGCCGGGATTCCGAACGTCCTCCTCAGAGGTCATGCGCCGCTTCAGCGTGCCCATGCCCGCCCCGCTCTCCAGAAACGGAGTCACGAGGTCGGACAGCAAGCCGGGATGGAGGGCGATCTCGTCCCCTTGCAGGTTGACAAAAACCTGGCCCGCAAGCTGTTGCGCCACGGCTGCCACCCGGTCCGTCCCCGTGCGGTACGGCGCATCGGTGACGATCACCGTTCCACCAAACCCTTTGACGGCGTCGCGGACCCGGGCGTCATCAGTTGCGACGAGCACTTGGGCGATCCCCGGCGAGACCTGGGCGCGTTCATAGACATGTTGGATCAGCGGCTTCCCCATGAGCACAGCCAGCGGCTTCCCGGGAAACCGAGACGACCCAAACCGGGCCGGAATCACGACGGTCACCGGCGGGCGAGCACTAGGCATTGCGCAGCGCCTCGGAAAGCTGCTGGCTGGTCACTGTCGCGGTCCCGACCATGCCGACGACGATCCCGGCCGAGTGGTTGGCCAGCACCGCCCCATCCCGCATCGAGGCGCCGGTCGCCAGCGCCAGCGCCAGGGTCCCCACCACCGTGTCACCGGCCCCGGTCACGTCAAAGACCTGACGCGCCATCGTCGGGATATGCCAGCTTGTCCCATCGGATTCGAACAGGCTCATCCCCTTCTCCCCGCGGGTGATCAGAACGGACTGGCAGCCCAACCGCTGCCGAATGATCTCTCCGGCTTCGTTGAGGGATCGGTCATCATCGGGGTTGACCCCTGCAGCTTGCGCCGCCTCCAGATGATTGGGGGTGACCACCGTGACCCCCTTATAATAGGAGAAGTGTTCCACCTTCGGGTCTACCACAATCGGAATGCGCCGGAGCGCCGCCAGCCGGGTGAGTTCAGCCATGAGCGGCGCGGTCACCACCCCTTTGGCGTAGTCCGAGACGACCAGGCAGGAGATCTCGCGCAGCCGCGACTCCACGTATCTGATGATGCGACGCTGGATCGGCGGCTTGATCTCCGCGCGCCGCTCCACGTCGAATCGGACTACTTGCTGATTGTGTGCGATCACGCGCGTCTTGCGCGTGGTTGGCCGGTCCGGATCGATCACCACGCCGCCGCGTCCCTGGCGCCGGACTCCCAACTCCGTGAGCAAACTTCGGCCGCCTTCATCCGCTCCCACCACGCCACAGATGTCCGCACGCCCGCCGAGGGACAGAATATTATTGTAGACGTTGGCCGCCCCGCCTAATTGCCGCGACTCGGAATGCACGTGCACCACCGGAACCGGTGCTTCGGGAGAGATGCGGCTAACCTTTCCCCAGATGTAATGATCCAGGATCAGATCGCCCACCACCAAGACCCCGGCCTGAGGGAACCGCTCAATATGCTGCTGCAAGGCCCGCTGCCCGGATCGAGGAATCGCGCCCGACTCTCCTGCCGAATCACGCATACGCGCTCCCTGCCCCCCTAACGAACGGCCTTCCCCAGACGTTCCCATCGCACCCACTGATGCCACTCGCCCTGCCCGCTCCAGGACCAGTAGATCCTGAACGCTTTCCCCTTGATCTTGTTGGCGCTGACATAGCCCCAAAACCGACTGTCGAGGCTCTGATCCCGATTGTCGCCCATGACGAAATAGGAGTGCTCCGGAACGGTGACGGGGCCGAAATTGTCCCGGGGATTGACCGAGCCGTCAATCGTTCCCGGATCGATCCGTTGCGAGTAGACCCGATCATCCAGCGGAACCCCGTTGACATGGACCACCTTGTTGCGGATCTCGACCGTATCGCCGGGCAGCCCGACGATCCGCTTGATGAAGTCCTTGTCTTCGTCTTCAGGGTACCGGAACACGATCACGTCGCCTCGCTCGGGCTGTCCGAATGGCGCCAGCGGGCGGGACGCGTAACAGGTGACGGGGGGGAAAGTCATTCGGAATTTGCAGTCCTGAGGCCACTGTAGTCCGTAGGACAGCTTGCTGACCAGGATATGGTCCCCGATCAGGAGCGTGGGAATCATGGATCCTGACGGAATCTTGAAGGCCTGGACCACAAAGACCCGGATGGCGAACGCCAGCAGCATCGCCACCACGATCGCTTCCGCGTATTCACGCAGGATCGATTTCCGAGCCCGGGGCACGCGCTCGGCGTCCGCCAGGGTTTCAGAAACCGACAGGGCCTCCGGGACCGGTGACCGTGAGACAGCGTCCGTCGACGGCCCCCGCGCCTCCTCGACGCTCGGTCGATTCGGCTCCATGGCTATTCGCCCGTCACCTTGAGCATCGCCAGGAACGCCTCTTTCGGCACCTCCACGCGTCCCACCTGCTTCATGCGTTTCTTGCCCTCTTTCTGTTTCTCCCACAGTTTCCGTTTCCTTGTAATGTCCCCGCCGTAGCACTTGGCCGTGACGTTCTTCCTGAGGGCGCCTACCGTTTCGCGCGCGATCACCTTGTTTCCGATCGCCGCCTGGATCGCCACCTCAAACATCGGCTTGGGAATCAATTCCTTCATCTTCTCGGCCAGATGTCGTCCCCTCACCTGCGCCTTGTCCCGATGCGTAATGAACGAGAGCGCGTCCACTGTCTCGCCGTTGAGCAGAATGTCCAGTTTGACGAGGTCCGACTCCCGGTATCCGATCAGCTCGTAATCCAGCGAGGCGTATCCCTGGGTCTTCGACTTGAGGCGGTCAAAGAAATCCAGGATCACCTCGTTCAGCGGTAATTCGTAGGTCAACATCACCCGCGTCGGGTCAAGGTACTGCAGCCCCTTCTGCACCCCCCGGCGCTCCTGGCACAACTGGAGGATGTTTCCCACATAGCGCTCGGGCGTAATGATCGTGGCCTGGATGAACGGTTCTTCGAAACACTCGACCGACGAGGGTGCAGGCAACTTGGCTGGATTGTCGATCGACAACACCTCTCCGGGCGTCGTCAGGACCCGGTAGACGACCGTCGGTGCCGTCGCGATCAGGGAGAGGCCGTATTCCCGCTCGAGACGTTCCCGGACAATGTCCATGTGCAAGAGGCCCAGAAACCCGCAGCGGAACCCGAAGCCGAGCGCCAGGGAGGTCTCGGGCTCATACACGAACGACGAGTCGTTCAGGCGGAGCTTTTGAAGCGCATCGCGCAGGTCTTCAAACTGCGCGGTGTCCGTCGGATACAACCCACAGAAGACCAGCGGCTTGACCTCCTTGTAGCCGGGAAACGGGGAGTCGGTGGACCGGGCAGCGTCGGTGATCGTATCCCCGATCTTCGTATCGGCTGCCTCCCTGATTCCGGCACAGACATACCCCACTTCCCCGCACTCCAGGCTGTCGGTCTTGGTGCGTTTCGGCGTGAACACACCCACCTCGGTGACCTCGAAGACCCGGTTGTTCGACATCAGGCGAATCTTCATACCGGGCCGGATGCCGCCGTCAACGACCCGCGTCAGAACAATGACCCCTTGGTAATTATCGAACCACGAGTCGAAGATCAGGGCCTTCAACGGCTTGTCGGGATCTCCAGCAGGCGGAGGGATGCGTTGGATCACCGCTTCCAAGACCTCCTGCACCCCACGACCCTCCTTGGCGCTGACCAGCAACGCATCCTTGACGTCCAGCCCCAACACTTCCTGGATCTGATGTTTCACCCCTTCGATATCCGCGCTGGGAAGGTCGATCTTATTGATGACCGGGATGATGTGCAGGTTGTTGCCGATCGCTAGAACGGCGTTGGCGATCGTCTGCGCCTCAACGCCCTGGGTCGCATCCACCAAGAGCAACGCCCCCTCGCAGGCCGCCAGACTGCGGGATACCTCGTAGGTAAAATCTACGTGGCCTGGCGTATCGATGAGGTGCAGGGAATAGGTCTGCCCGTCCTTGGCCTGATACCGGATCGCAACGGCATGGGCCTTGATCGTGATCCCCCGTTCACGTTCGAGGTCCATGGCATCGAGAATCTGTTCGCGGAACTCCCGGGCGGTGATGGCGCCCGTGGCTTCAAGGAACCGGTCAGCGAGGGTAGATTTCCCGTGATCGATGTGTGCGATAATGGAAAAGTTCCTGATGCGAGTTTGCAAATCCTTGCTCATCCTTACAAAATCAGCTCATTATATTAGCTCACCCCCAGGTTGTCAAAGAAGAAGCCCGCCCTTATAATCCGTCAGCACGTCAAATTTATTACGCGAGTGGTCGTGTCATGATTTGCATGGAACCACACATGCGAGCGCGCTCCTGAAAGGCACATGAAACCCCGCTCCGACTCCGACCGGCTCGCCGACTGGGACCGCGCGTACCTGTGGCATCCGTATACTCAAATGCAAGAATGGGAGCGCGAATCCCCTGTGATCATCGCGCGCGGCAATGGACCGTACCTGCTGGACACCTGCGGACGGAAATATCTCGACGGCGTGTCCTCCTTGTGGGTCAATGTGCACGGGCACCGGCACCCCACCCTCGACCGCGCGATCCGCAAGCAACTCACCAACATCGCCCACAGCACCATGCTGGGGCTGTCCAACCCTCCCGCCATTCGGTTGGCGCGCGAGCTGATCCGTCTCGCCCCGCCGGGACTGACCCGCGTGTTCTATTCGGATGATGGCTCCACCGCCGTCGAAGTGGCGCTCAAGATGGCGGTTCAGTATTGGCAGCAGCGCGCGCCGGACGCCGGCCCGAAACGAACCTTCGTCCACTTCCAGCTGGCCTATCACGGCGACACCGTGGGGACGATGAGTGTGGGAGGAATAGAACTGTTCCAGCAACGGTTCCGCCCCCTGCTCTTTCCCACCATCGCCGCTGATCCACCGTACTGCTTCCGGTGTCCGCTAGGGCTGTCGTATCCCTCCTGCGCCATGGCGTGTCTGGAGCCGGTGGAACGCATCCTGAAACGACGATGCCGGGAGATCGCCGGACTGATCATCGAACCGCTCGTGCAGGCTGCCGCCGGCATGCTGACCGCCCCCCCCGGCTACCTCAAGCGGATCCGGGAACTCTGCACGCGGTACCGCGTGCTGTTGATCGCGGATGAAGTCGCGACCGGGTTCGGCCGTACCGGCCGGATGTTCGCGTGCGCGCATGAAGGCGTGACCCCTGATCTGATGGCCATCAGCAAGGGCCTGACCGGCGGGTACCTTCCGCTGGCCGCCACGCTGACCACCGAGGAGATCTATCAAGCCTTTCTGGGAGACTATGGGGAATGGAAGACCTTCTTCCATGGTCACAGTTACACCGGCAATCCTCTGGGGTGCGCGGTCGCGCTCGCGAACCTGGAGGTCTTTCGAACGGAGCGGACGCTGACTCGTCTGCGCGCTCGGATTGCGGCCCTCAGCCGGCTGCTCCGTCCCCTCTCCAGGTTGGCTCACGTGGGCGACGTGCGACAACGCGGCTATATGGTCGGCATAGAACTCGTGAAAGACCGCGTGACGCGTGAGCCCTACCCGCTGACGGATCGGGCCGGGCATCGAGTGGCCATGGAAGCACGCCGGCGCGGCCTTCTCATCCGACCGCTGGGCAACGTAGTGGTGCTGATGCCGCCCCTGATCACCACGATCAAAGACCTGGGGTGCATGGTGGCGACCGTGCGAGACTCCATCCGGATCGTCACCGCATCGTAGCGGCCCACGGCGCCATCTTCAGAACCGCCTCACGCCCATCGGTACTCGCCATCCCCGTAATGGTGTATACTAGGCCTTCACAATCTTCGGGAAGTTCGTCAATCGCGCGTGTCGTGACACGATGCTGATCTTCGGCCGCGAAGTGACTTCGGATTTTGCCACGGCCTCGCGCCGCGAGTGGCTGCTGACGGATGGCCTCGGCGGGTGGGCCAGCGGGACCGTGAGCGGCGCCAACACGCGCCGGTATCATGGGCTCTTCGTTCCCGCCCTGGCCCCACCCGTAGGCCGCACGATGCTGGTCACGAAGTTGAATGAGTGGGTGACGGTGGGAGAGCACCGTTTTCCACTGTCGTGCAACGAATACGCTGACGGCACCGTTCATCCGGCCGGATTCAAGCACCTTGAATCATTCCGCCTTGAAGAGGGCCTTCCGGTCTGGACTTACTCGTTCGGTGACGTGCAAATTCAGAAGTGGATTTGGCTTGGGCGCGGCAACCCGGCAGCCTATGTCACCTATCGGCTCCGACGCGGCATACGCCCGGTCACCCTGGAGGTGATTCCGATGGTCACTGCGCGCGACGCCCACGGCGAAACCAACGGGGCAGGCTGGGCGCCTGATGTGGCGGCCGTTGCAGACGGGGCGTGCATCAACGCGTGGGCGCATACGTTCTGGATCAAGGCAAGCGCCGGCTCGTACAAGCCCGGCGGGCAGTGGCACTGGAACATCAAGCATCGCGTGGAGACCGAGCGAGGTCTTCCCGATCGGGAAGACCAGTTTGCCGCTGGCAAGTTCACGGTGACGCTGGAAGCGGGTAATCCGATGGGCCAAGACTCTCGCGGAGCCATCACCTTTGCCATGACGCTGGAGGGCGCCCCGCCTCCCGAGCAATTCCCCTCCCCTGCCTCCGTTCCCGCCCCGAATGCCAGCGCGACTGGACGTCATCGTCGAAAAGACCTGACGCGGCCTGACACGGCTCGGACGTCAGGTGAAGTGCCGGAATGGATCAGGCAACTTGCGCGCGCCGCGGATCAATTTTTGGTCAGGCGAGACACCCGTTGCAACCAAGAGCAACGGGTCCCCGGCACCACCGTGCTCGCCGGTTACCACTGGTTCGGCGAGTGGGGGCGCGACACCATGATCGCGCTTCCAGGCCTGTGCCTGACCACGGGGCGTTACCGTGAAGCCGCCTCGATCCTACGCACCTGGGCCAAATTCGCGAGTCAGGGCATGCTGCCCAACCGTTTTCCTGAGGAGGGGAAGAGTCCCGAATACCACTCCGCCGACGCGACGCTCTGGTATTTCTATGCGCTCGACCGGTACGTTGAGGCCACCGGCGACCCGACCCTCGCGCGTGAACTCTGGCATCTGCTCGAAGAGATCATCGACTGGCACTGGCGCGGCACGCGATACACGATTCATGTGGATCCAACCGACGGGCTTCTATACGCCGGTGAGCCCGGCCTGGCTTTGACCTGGATGGATGCGAAGGTGGGCGACTGGGTTGTCACGCCACGCACCGGCAAACCGGTGTCGGTCAATGCGCTATGGGTCAACGCGCTGAGGGTGATGGCCCGGCTGGCGAGCCGGCTGGCCACCACCGCCACGCACGATTACGCCAGGCTTGCCGAACGAGCTGTAGCAAGTTTCGATCTGTACTGGAATCCGAAAGCCGGGTGCCTGTTCGACGTCATCGACGGTCCGGATGGCAATGATCCGGCCGTTCGGCCCAACCAACTGTTTGCCGTCTCGTTACCCTACGCACCGTTGGACGCTACGAATCCGCGGGCCAAGGCCGTCGTGGATGTCTGCACGGAGCAGCTACTCACCTCGTATGGTCTCCGGTCTCTTGCTCCGAACCACCGAGCTTACATTGGCACCTGTTCCGGTGGTGTGGTCGCTCGAGACAGCGCCTATCATCAAGGGACCGTATGGGCCTGGCTCATCGGCCCGTTCGTGGACGCGCACTACCGCGTGTACCGCGACGCAGCCCAGGCGCTCTCATTCCTCCTCCCGTTCGAACAGCATCTGGCCGATTTTGGGTTAGGGTCGATCGCGGAAATCTTCGACGGCGACCCGCCGCATACTCCGCGCGGGTGCATCGCTCAGGCGTGGAGCGTGGCCGAAGTCTTGAGGACCTGGATATCCTTGCAGGCGGAGTTTGCGGAACGAAGTCCGTCCACAAGATTCGAAAGGACACGCGCATCGGGGCGGAATCTGGGCTCCGTCACCAAGCGACCAATAAGACATTGATATGGTTAAAAACCAATCTCTTATGACAAGACCATAAACAAATGGATGAACTACATGCCTCGTGATCTGCCGCTTGGCAATGGCTCGCTCCTCGTCAACTTTGATGCGACGTATCAACTCCGCGACCTCTACTGGCCGCATGTGGGATTGGAGAACCACTCAAAGGGGCACGTCTTCCGCTTCGGGGTGTGGGTGGACGGCCGGTTCAAATGGCTGGACGACCCTGGCTGGTCCCGCCGGTTGCGCTACGCCCACGAGACGCTGGTGACCGAGGTCGAGCTGTCGCACCCCGAACTGCAACTCGATCTTGTCTGTCATGATGCCGTCGATTTCCACGAGAACCTCTACCTGCGACGCCTCGACGCGAGCAACCCGACGGACCGTGCCCGCGACGTCCGGCTCTTTTTCCACCACGACCTGCATATCTCCTCGCACGAAGTCGGCGACACCGCCTACTACGAGCCGGAGCGGCGCGCCGTGTACCACTACAAAGGGCCCCGCTGGTTTCTGATCAACGCAGCCACGCCGGGGAAGCGGCCGGAGGACGCGCCGGACTCGGTTGAGGGCTGGCATATCGGGCTCCAGCAATGGGCCTGCGGGCACAAGGGCGTGAACAGCCTGGAAGGAACCTGGAAGGACGCCGAGGACGGTCACTTGTCAGGCAACCCCATCGCGCAGGGGTCCGTGGACTCCACGGTCGCCGTGCATCTCACGGTCCCGGCGCGCGCCGCGCAGACTGCCTACTACTGGCTGGCGATCGGGTCGAGCTTCGAGGAGGTCACCCGGCTCAACCGCTCCGTCCGCCACCGCGGCCCCTGGAGTTTCATCGACCGGACAGCCTCCTACTGGCACCTGTGGCTCGATGCGCATCGGCCGACGTTCGCCGATCTCTCGGCTGACGTCAGCCGCTTATATCTCTTGAGCCTGCTCATTCTGCGAACGCAAATTGACAACGGCGGCGCGATCATTGCCGCCAATGACTCGGACATCGGCTCCGCCGTCCGCGACACCTATTCGTACATGTGGCCGCGGGATGGTGCCCTGGTGGCCCATGCACTGGATCTTGCCGGCTACCTGGATATCACCCGACCTTTCTACACGTTCTGCCGCGAGGTACTCAGCAAAGAAGGATACTTGCTCCACAAGTACAATCCGGACAGGACGCTGGCCTCAAGCTGGCACCCGTGGGTGCGCGACGGCCAGAAGGATTTGCCGATCCAGGAAGATGAAACCGCGCTCGTCCTTTGGGCCCTGTGGAATCATTTTGAGAAGTGGAAGGACATAGAATACATCAAGCCGCTGTACCGCTCGCTCATCATTCGGGCCGCGGAATTCATGAAGACCTATCGGGATCCGAAAACCGGCTTGCCGCTCACGTCTTACGATCTATGGGAAGAACGGCGCGGGGTATTGGCCTTCACAACTGCGGCGGTGTGGGCGGGATTGACCGCGGCCTCCAAATTCGCACGGGCCTTCGGTGAACAGGGGTTGAGCGAGGAGTACAGCGCGGCCGCAGCGCAAATCAAAACCGGAGCGGAATCAGTCCTGTATCGACCGGAACTCAACCGCTTCGTGCGAATGGCCAATAAAAAGTCGGATGGGGGCTGGGAGTTCGATGGGATGTTGGATTTGTCGCTCTACGGGCTCTGGTACTTCGGCATGTTCCCGACCGATGACCTACGTATCGTGCACACCATGAAAGCCGTGCAGGAGCGCCTGCTGGTGAAGACCAACGTCGGCGGGGCGGCCCGTTACGAAAACGACTACTATCACCAGCAGAGCAAGGACCTCGCGAACGTGCCGGGCAATCCGTGGTTCATTTGCACGCTCTGGCTGGCACAGTGGGCCATCGCCTCCGCGAAAACCAGAGAAGACCTGAAGCCGGCGGCGACCATCCTGGAGTGGTGCGTCCACCACGGCCTGCTCTCAGGGGTCCTGGCGGAACAGGTCCATCCCTATACGCATGCTCCCCTGTCCGTCTCGCCCCTCACGTGGAGCCACGCCACATTCGTGATGGCGGTCCAGGAGTATCTGGCGCAGTGGCGTGCCTTGGCACGCTAAGCCCTCCGTCGTCTCCGCCTTACGGTTTCTTCCCTGCCGACGGCTGCGGCTCCTGTTTTTCCACCTTCAGGATCTTCACATCGAAGACCAGGTTCTTGCCGGCAAGCGGATGGTTGAGGTCCAGCACGACCGACTTCTCGGACACTTCCAGCACCGTCACAGTCCGGCCGTCGGGCGAGCGGAGCATGGTGCCAATTTTCAGATCCGGCGGCACTTTGGCTCTATCCACCGTCAACCGCGCATTTTTATCGTAGGTGCCGTAGCCTTCCTCCGCGGACACATCCACCCGCTTCTGCTGGCCGACCTTCATCCCCGCCAAAGCCTTCTCCAGACCCGGCACGATCTGGTGGGCTCCCTGGATATACGCGAACGGCGCCCGCCCCACATTGGAGTCGGCGATGCTCTTGTCCGGGAGCGTGAGCGTGTACTCAATGCTGACTTTTAAGCCGTCAGCGACCGGAAGCCCGCTCTCCGCCTGCGCAATGTCTGACCACATCGCGCTGCTCGCTACCATGAGCGCCGCACCGATTCCCAACAGTCGAATGTGTCTCATACGTGTGACTCCCTTCCTCGTGACGAACGTGCCTGCTCTTCAACGGAACCAGTATCCCTCTTTTGACCGGCCCTTGTCCGGAAAACCTGTCGCGCGCTGCCTCAAAAACCCTGTGCGGTGCGGCGGAGCGATGAGCAGTGGGGCGAGGCGTGCGGGAGGATGGGCCGGAACGTGGGATCGATCATGAAATGTCAATCCGTTCGCCACGGCCGAGCTTCAGCCATTCGGCAGCACTACCATCCTTCACGAAAATTTCCACGTGGCCGTTGCTGTTGATCAGGGCATGGGGGGCGTCCTTGGCCCCTTCGCTGTAGCTGGTCTTGAGGCCCTCGATCGCGGCGCCCCCTGCGCGGATCGTGACCTCGGAAATGGATTTCTTGGTCACGCCCTGGACTTCCTTGAGGTGAAGCGGCGTCACATTCGAAATCAGATTGCCGAAGTGATCCACATACACAATCCGGCCGACCAGCGCCTTTCCTTCCCAGGCGGGCTCCTGAATCGGCAGCTTCACATAGTCCCGAATCAAACGCCCATAGGACCCGGGGGCTTGTCCCCTCGTGAGCCAGGCAGCCGCCGGCGCGAAGAGGTCACGCCCGTCAAATGTGGCGCCCTCCGAGTCGAGCCGGTATTGTTTGTTCTCGATCTGACGCACCTCCACCGACAGCTCTTCTTGATAGATGTAGCTGAGCAGGCCATTGTCCGGCGCCAGGAAGAAATACCGGGAGGTGGTGACCAGCAAGGGGCGCCGGGCGCTGCCGACACCGGGATCCACAACCGCGACATGCACCGCTCCGTCTGGGAAATAGCGGTACGAAGACTTCAGCAGATAGGCCGCCTCCTCCACCTGCTGCGGCGCCACCTGGTGCGAGAGGTCCACGATTCTGGCCTGGGGATTGATGTTCAGGATCACCCCTTTCATGCTGGCTACGAAATAGTCGCGCGCGCCGAAATCGGTCAGGAGGGTGATGACGGAAATCGCGGAGGGCATGCTACAGTTCTTCGAACCGGATTTCGCAGATCTCGTATTCCACGATGCGGGCCGGCGTGGTCACTTCCACCTGGTCGCCGACCCGTCGGCCGATCAACGCCTTGCCGACGGGAGACTGGACCGAGATTTTTCCGTTTTTCAGGTCGGCTTCGTCCTGGCCAACCAGGGTATATTGCTTCCGTTGTCTCGATTGAATTTCCAGCAGGAGGACCGTCGCCCCAAACACAACGGTCTCGCTGGATCGGTTCGTGATCTCAACGATGCGCGCGTCGGCCAGCTTCCGCTCGAGCTCGCCGATCCGCGCTTCGATGAACCCCTGGCGTTCCTTGGCCGCCTCATATTCGGCGTTCTCGCTCAGATCGCCGTGCGACCGCGCCTCGGCAATCGCCTCGATCACCTTCGGACGTTCCACCTTGCGCAGCCGGTCCAGCTCAGCCTTGAGTGCTTCATACCCTTTCTTGGTAATCGGTGTCGGCATATTCCCTCGTGAACAATGGCTAGAGGCTATAGGCGATGGGCTCTGGGCAGGAACAAGGGCCGATTGCCTATTGCCTCTCGCCCATAGCCGCTAGCCCTGGCCCCGATGGTATTCCTGTAATGACCGGATCCTCAGGCCTTTTTTCAGCGTCGCCTCGATGCCCATGGCCGCCGCCCTGGCGCCCGGAATGGTGGTGTAATACGGAATGCCGTGATGGAGCGACTCCCGCCGGATCGACGCCGAATCGGCTTGCGAAGATTCGCTCCCGACCGTGTTCACCACCAGGCTGATCTCTCGATCTTTAATATGATCCACGATGTGGGGGCGTCCTTCCTTGACCTTATTGACCAGTTGGACCTCGACCCCGTGCTCTCGCAGATAGACCGCCGTCCCTCGGGTGGCTTCGATCTGAAACCCGAGGCGCGTCAACCGACGAGCCACGTCCAGCGTCGCCGGCTTGTCGTGGTCTTTCACGCTGATGAAGACCGTCCCCGATTGCGGGAGGGACACGCCGGCGGCGTCCTGGGACTTGGCGAAGGCCCATCCGAAATCGTCGTCGATCCCCATCACTTCTCCGGTGGACCGCATCTCCGGTCCTAGCAGCACATCCACACCGGCAAACTTGGTGAACGGGAACACGGCTTCCTTGACCGCCACATGACTCGGTACGATGGACTCCGTGAATCCGAGATCCTCCAGGGTCTTCCCCATCATGACTTTCATCGCCAGCTTGGCCAGAGGAACCCCGATGGCCTTGCTCACAAAGGGCACGGTTCTCGACGCGCGAGGGTTGACCTCCAGCACATACAGCTTGCTGTCGCGGATCGCAAGCTGGGCGTTCATCAGACCGACCACGCCCAACTCCAGAGCCAGGGAGGCGGTTTGATGCTGGATCTCCGCGATCAAGGAGGCATCCAAGGTGTAAGGAGGCAACGAGCAGGCCGAGTCCCCCGAATGCACGCCCGCCTCTTCAATGTGCTCCATGATCCCGGCGATCACCACCCGCCGACCGTCCGAGATCGCATCCACGTCGATCTCGATCGCGTCTGCCAGGTATTTATCAATCAGGACAGGGTGATGCGGCGAGGCCTGCACGGCCGACCCCATGTACGCCATGAGGCCGGGCTCGTCATAGACGATCTGCATGGCGCGCCCGCCCAGCACGTACGAGGGCCGGACCATCACCGGATAGCTGATCTGCGCAGCGACGCGGGCCGCTTCGGCCACGGAGCGCGCTATGCCGCTGGCCGGTTGCCGCAGCTTCAGCCGCTCCAGCAGGTCCCGGAACCGCTCCCGGTCTTCGGCCCGGTCGATCGCATCGGGACTGGTGCCGAGGATGTTCACGCCGGCGCGCTCCAGCGGCAACGCCAGCTTCAACGGCGTCTGCCCGCCGAACTGGACCACCACCCCGACCGGTCGCTCGCGGTCGACGATGTTCAGCACGTCTTCCTCGGTCAGCGGCTCGAAATACAGCCGATCCGAGGTGTCGTAATCCGTGCTGACAGTCTCCGGATTACAGTTGACCATGATGGTCTCCACCCCTAACTCTCGCAAGGCGAAGGCCGCATGCACGCAGCAATAATCGAACTCGATCCCCTGTCCAATCCGGTTCGGTCCACCGCCTAGAATGATCACTTTTCGGCGGTTGGTCGGACGCGCCTCGCAGTCCTGCTCGTAAGTCGAATACAAGTACGGGGTGTGGGCTTCGAACTCAGCGGCGCAAGTGTCCACCCGCTTGTAGGTCACGGTGCCGTGGGGACCGGCCGGTCTCCGGGTGGTGCGCCACTGCCGGACCTCGTCCGTTTCAACTTCAACCAACTGGGCAATGCGATTGTCCGAAAAGCCGAGTTGCTTGGCCTCCCGCAGAAGCTGATGGCTGATAGCCCCTCGACCGGGCTCGGGGCCCTGAGCTTGTCGAAGGGCTGATGGCTGATGGGCTGCCGCGACCAGACGGCCCTCGAACTCCACGATCTCCTGGATTTGATCCAGAAACCAGGGATCGATCTTGGTGAGCGCGAACAGTTCTTCAATCGGCAGTCCCAGCCGCATGGCGTCAGCCAAGTGCCAGAGCCGGTCCGGGTGCGGCGTCCGGAGCGCACTGCGGACACGCGCCACGGCCTCGTCTCGGATCAGCTCAGGAGGCAGCCCTCGGTCGAGCGACTGCAGTGAGACCAGACCGAAGCGGTCCACCTCGAGAGACCGCACCGCTTTCTGCAGGGCCTCCTTGAAAGTCCGCCCGATCGCCATCGCCTCCCCCACAGACTTCATCTGGGTGGTCAAGGTGGGATCGGCACCCGGAAACTTTTCGAACGCGAATCGCGGGATTTTAAGCACGACATAGTCGATGGTGGGCTCGAACGACGCCTTGGTCACGCGGGTGATGTCGTTGGTGATCTCATCGAGCGTGTAGCCGACCGCCAGCTTCGCGGCGATCTTGGCGATCGGAAAGCCGGTCGCCTTCGAGGCCAGCGCCGAACTGCGCGACACCCGCGGGTTCATCTCGATGACCACTAGCTCGCCCGTCTCCGGACGAACCGCGAACTGGATGTTGGAGCCGCCCGTGTCCACCCCGATTTCCCTGATGATCCGCACCGCGGCATCCCGCATGACTTGATACTCTTTGTCCGTCAAGGTCATCGCCGGCGCCACCGTGATGCTGTCCCCGGTGTGGATGCCCATGGGATCGAAGTTCTCGATCGGGCAGACGACCACCACGTTGTCCTTCAAATCACGCATGACTTCGAGCTCGAACTCCTTCCACCCGATGACGGATCGCTCGACCAGGATTTCCCCTACCGGGCTCATCGCCAGCCCCCAGTCCACGTGGCGCTCGAACTCTTCGCGGTTATAGGCAATATTCCCCCCGGTTCCCCCCAAGGTGAAGGAAGGACGGACGACGGCCGGAAAGCCCACCCGTTCAACCACCCGGGCGGCCTCCTCCCGTGTCCTGGCCGAACCGCTGTCGGGCGTCTTGAGCCCAATCCGCTGCATGGCCTGCTTGAAGGCCTCCCGGTCTTCCGCCTTCTGGATCGCCTCAGCGGAGGCTCCGATTAATTGGACGCCGTACTTTGCCAACGTGCCGCGTTGGGCCAGGCCCACTGCGACATTCAGCGCAGTTTGCCCTCCCATCGTCGGCAGCAAGGCGTCCGGCCGCTCACGCTCGATCACCTGTTCCACCACATCCAGCGTGATGGGCTCCACGTAGGTTCGGTCTGCCAGTTCCGGATCGGTCATGATCGTGGCCGGATTGCTGTTGATGAGCACAACCCGGTAGCCTTCTTCCTTCAGTGCCTTGCAAGCCTGAGTCCCTGAATAATCGAACTCGCAGGCCTGCCCGATCACAATCGGCCCTGACCCGATCAGCAGGATACTCTTGATGTCATTTCGTCTCGGCACGGACCCCTCTCATGGTCTACTGCAGCTTCAAGCCCCTCACCTCACACCTCTTGCCACTCGCCTCTAGCCCGACCTCGGCATGGGCCCGATTTCCGGCCGGTACGGCGGAGGTGGCGGCGCCGAAGGGTGTTGTATCGGCTCCTCGCCTGCACCCTGCCGATAGAACCGCAGCGCATCCGGTATCCAGGCTTCGATCTGCCGAATACGAGTCACGTCCGACGGGTGGGTGGAAAGAAACTCTGGAATAGCCGCCGCCGACCGGAAGCAGAGCGTGCCGATCATGTTCCGCGGACACCCGCTCATGCGCTCCCAGAACGGGACCGCCTCGCGCGGATCGTAGCCTGCCACCGCCATCAACCGCAGCCCGATGAAGTCGGCCTCCGACTCCTGTTTCCGGTTGAACGGCAGCGACACCCCAACCCCGTACGCGCTTTGCAGCCCCTGGACGACGTCCGGCCTCACAGCGCCGGTCGCCGCGCCGGCCATGGCGCCCAACTGGGCAATCTGCTCCAGAACATTGCGACTCATGCGCTCTGCCCCGTGGCGTTGCAGGGCATGGGCGACCTCGTGCCCCACGACCGTGGCCAAGCCGGCTTCATTTTTCGTGAGCTTCAGGAGGCCGGTGAAGACAGCTACTTTGCCTCCCGGTAGCGCAAAGGCGTTGATGGTCTTATCGTCCTGGATCACCGCGAACTCCCAGTGGTACTCCGGTTTATTCGCGGCGGCGGCAATCCGCTGGCCGACTCGATGCACCATCTCATTGATCTCGGGGTTCTGATTGAGCGGCGCCGAGCGGAGCACTTCACGGAAGGCGCGCACCCCCATCGCGATCTCTTTCTCTTCGGAGATAAAGATCAGTTGATCGCGGCCGGTCCCCGGCGCCCGATAACAGCCTGCAAGGAACGGCAGCAGGCCACCGGCCGCGCACAGGCCCGCCACGGTTCGCAGGCCGAGGACCACCACTGCTCGTCGCCCCACCGGCACCGTGAAGAATTGATTCATTGATTCATTGGGTGATTGATTCATTGTCAATGGAACAATGGTTCAATGCGAAAATCAGCCAATTCTTTAGGGCATCCAGAGATACATGAATTGCGGCGTGCCTCCCCGCACCAGGGCCGACAGGTCGAACCCGGACAGCGCCGACAAGCCGCTTCCTCCGCCAAACAGTCGGGCATAAATGTTGGG
>JACQQM010000105.1 GCA_016207025.1 Nitrospirota bacterium
CGATTCTTTCAGCACTCGTTGGTATTCCTCTTCTGTGATGAGCCCCTGTTTGAGAGAACGTTCGAGCAAGAGTTTGAGCGCCGGGTCCAAGCTTTCCACGAAGACGTACGTTCCGTCCTTCTCGATCAGTTTCCCGGTTTCAACGGCTCCAAGTCGCTGCGGAGCGCACAGCGCGCCAACGACGAGTGCAATGGGCATCACGCAGCACAAGAACCACCGCCTTCCACCAACAGCGCTTACACCGAGGGCCATTCTCCCCCGCCTGCCCATCTCAGCCTCCGCCCGGCACGCTCCCGGATTTCAGAAAGCCCCGGAAGTCCACGGCGCGGTTCCCGGATACCTGATCCAGAACCCAGTACCGCCCAGGCTCGAAATAGAGGACGTAAGACCGGGGTTCTGGCGGCGGTGTGGGATAGTTGAAGTCGTAGGGACTCGACTTCGTGGTGGGTTGCTGGGTGTGGAAGTACTCGATCGTGAGATGGAAAAAGGGCTCGCGGACCGCGACCCAGCCAGCGGTTACCTCCCGGTCGTAGCGAGGGTTGAGTCCCGGATCAAATAGCTCGAAATAGACCCGTTCCCCCGTCCCTGCCTTTTGAAGCGCGTCGGCCAGATACGGCGCAAGGACTAAGACCTCGTCTTCTCGAAAGATCTTTTTCGGCGGCAATTCTTCGGCAAACCATCGGAGCGGCAGCCTCTTCTGTTCGCGAAGAGAAAACCCTCTGAGAATCGCGGACAGTTCCTGCGATGTTAACTGCACGGGATGTGTGTAGTTGGCCGGTTTGGCTTCCTGCTGGAGCTTTACGGCCACACGGACGTCCTCGTGCACCACCTGTGTCGTATACGGCAACCGTGCACAGCCGCCAGCTATCAACCCGACCAGCAGACACACGATGGTCAACACGGCAGGATGACTTCTCTCCCCGTGAGCTTTCTTACACCCCATTTTTATTTTCACCCCCCTCACTCCATTCATGTGTTGCTGTTCCTCACTCAACCCTGATCCCTAACCGACCAAAGTATTAAAGTATACTTTACAATTTTGTCAAGCATAATTAATTTCGCAAATAACTTGCGTCAGACCGCCGTACAACAGTCAGCCGGAAGTGGATCGCCGTCCTTCTACGGGCAGGAGAGTGGGTTTACCGGAGTGAAGGGTTAGCGAGCGGACGAGGCCTCGTCATGAAGGGGTGGCCCATAGCCCAGTTGCTTCAAGACGGCCTGGGCCTCGCTGGTCTGGGTAAAGGCGAGAAATTCTTCGCAAAGGGCACGGTTCGGGCAGTACCGCTCCATCGCCAGGGAATGGACGATCGGACGATAGGCTTTGTCGGGCGCCACGGCGACAACACGAACTCGTTCTTGTTCCTGGGCAGCATCCGGGCCAAAGATGATCCCCACGTCAGCCTGTCCGCTTAACAGATGATCCAGGACACCGCGGGCGTCGGCCGCTACGTCCAAACGCCCCTGCAGCACGTCTGTCATGCCCAGAGACTCACGCAGCTCTTGAGTCAGTCTGCCCAGTTCATTGGCGCGAGGGTCAACCACGGCAACCCGCAGGCTGCGATTGGTCGCCAAGGCCTCGAATGAGCTCGGCGCCTCCACCAGAGACTCCGGGACCACCAGGACAAGCGGAACCGTCGCATATTGCCTCTGAGTTCCAGGCAGGACGTAATACTTTTGCTCCAGCCGCGCAATCAGCTCATCACCCCCAGGCGCAACCAGGTGGATGGGGCCTGTGCCGATGAAGTGCCGTCCGTTATTCTCCATCGCGGCAATCGTGTGCCGCAAATCCAGCCCAGAGTCATAATAGAGCCGCACCCGCACGCCAGGGCGAGCCGCTTCAAACGCCCGGCCGAGGGCCTCCAACGGCGCCGCCAGGCTGGGGGATGCCGCAATCAGGAGAGGTTCCGCCGCTGTTGAAGTGGCGAGGCCTGTCGCGCCGGCCAGAATGACCGCCATGAGCACGCGTGATGCGTGATGAGTGATGGGTAGTGGAGGATAATGAGGGAGAGGATTCTTCTCGAGCTTTTCACCCATTACGCATAACCCATCACGCATGACGCAGATCTTGGATCTTTCCGGTCTCTCGCGTGTCATAGCCGCCCAATGCCTCAATCTCGGTCCGAAACGGACGGCTGACAATCGTATCAAGAAGAGCGGACAGCCCCGGATGTGCGGCCAGATACGGAGTGGGGATCACCAGGTCATAGCGTTCTTCTTGGAGAGGAATGAAGTTCAGCCCCAGGAGTCTGGCCGCAGACCGCACTCCCATCCCCGCATCGGCCTGGCCCTCAGCAATCAGGCGAGCCACTTCGAGGTGCGAGTTGGCGACCCGCTGATAGCCTTTGACCTTGCTGGGTTGGATACCAGAGGCAGTCAGCTTCTGATCCAGCAGCATTCTCGCCCCAGCTCCCTCTTCCCGGTTGACCAGCGTGACATCTTTCCTGGCCAGGTCAGCCACCCCGCGAATTCCTTTGGGGTTTCCGTGTCGGACCATGAGTCCTTGTTCCCAAGAAGCAAACGTGATCACCTTCACATCTTGTCCTCGCAAGTGCCGCCGGAGATACGGTAGGTTGCTTTCTCCCGATCTTGCATCCACGACATGGAGACCCGCCACATGCACCTCGCCCCGCTTGAGGGCCTCGACCGCAGCGGCGCTCCCCATCGTCCATTCGACCACGGTCGTCCGATCCTGCCGGCGCCGGAGATACTCCCCGGCCAGGAAAATGGCCGGGTCGCACCCGGCCACGACGATCCCCCCTTCCACAATCCGACGGTCTCTGAGCAGCCTCACTTGCACCGGCGCGCCGGGACGCAGAGTGCGCCCAGGGGATTCTGAAAAACTCGTCAGTAACCCATCTGCCGCCACGGTGAAATTCAGCATTTCACCCAACGTGGCGACCGGCCGCACCACAATCCGCTCGCCGACTCGCGCAACCTTTACGCGCACAGGCGTATGATCGGCGAGACCGGATGGGAGAGGCCCGATCAGATCCCCCTCGATGATCTCCCCCCCTGCCACCAGGCTGAACAGGTCTTCGACGCGACAGTTGAGTGCGCCAGCCAGGCGGAGTGCCACCGCAGTCGTCGGCAGATACTGGTTCGCTTCAATCGCGTAGATCGCCTGCCTGGTGATCCCGGCCATGCTCGCCAAGGCACCCTGCGAAAACCCTTTCGCGGTTCGCAGACTCCTGAGGCGATTCTCGATATTGCTGGCGGGTTCTGCCTTATTCTTCTCGCCCATAACGGTTGACACAGCTACCAGAATGATATACAGAATGTCAAGTATTATGTCATTACGTGAAATAGAAGAAGAGTTGCGCATTCTGCTTGAACAGATCCAACGGATCGCTCAGTCCGATGCTTCGGTGCTGATCAGGGGAGGGACCGACTCGATCCGTAAAGCATTCGCTCAAAAAATCCATGTTTTGAGCCCTCGGCGTGATGCCCCTTTTTTAACTATTAACTGCGTGGACATTAACAGCGATCAACTTGCAAGCGTGTTGTTCGGAAACGAAAAGAACGCCGCAGCGAACATCACGTTGGCCAAAAGCAGTCTCATGGCTGCAGCCAATGGCGGCACCCTATTCATAGATGGGATAGAGGAGACGAGCGGCTCGGTGCAGTTACGCCTGCTGCATTTGCTTGATCGGGGTGAGTCAAACATACGCCTCATCGCGGGCACAACCAGCGATCTCCAGGCGTTGGTCTTGGCCGGCCGTTTTCTAGATGATTTGCTGTATCGCATCAATGCGGTCACACTCCGGGTTCCCCCGCTCCGGGAGCGCTCCGAGGAGATTCCACGTCTCGCCGAGCATTTCCTCCGGACTCTGCGTCTCCCAGGCACCCCTTAGCGCAAATTTTCCGAGGCAGCGACCACACAGCTTTCTTCTCATCCCTGGCCGGACAACGTTCGTGAACTGCGCAAGGTCGTCGAACGCCTGATTCCGCTTTCCGTCCCAGGGAACAGTGAGGCGATCGGACCGGACGAGCTGGCCGCAGTCTTGCCTGACGAACGGCGACAATGGAGCTATGGGTCAGGGTCCAACCTCCTCTTTCGCAGCAAGCGTATCTGTCGTCGTCCCATCTCCTAATTGACCATCTTCGTTATCTCCCCAGCATTTGACATAGATCGGAGTCAAGGCGCAGGTGTGCTGTCCCCCGGCCGCAACCGCCTTCACCCCGCCCGTCAGCCCTACGACATCCAACGGCAAACTCCTATTGTTCGCTGTTCCATCTCCTAACTGACCGTCGTGGTTCTTTCCCCAGCATTTGACCCCTCCGGCAGCGGTCAAGGCGCAGGTATGCCGCCATCCAGCCGTGATCGCCTTCACCCCGCTTGTCAGCCCCGCGACATCCACTGGATTACTCCTGTCGATCGCTGTTCCATCTCCTAACTGACTATCGTGGTTGTTCCCCCAGCATTTGACTCCTCCGGCGGTGGTCAGGGCGCAGGTGTGCCGTCTCCCGGCCGCAATCGCGGTTAACCCGCTTGTCAGCCCCGCGACATCCACTGGATTACTCCTGTCGATCGCTGTTCCATCTCCTAACTGACTATC
>JACQQM010000106.1 GCA_016207025.1 Nitrospirota bacterium
GGAGGATTGGTCGCCTTCGTGAAGGGAGCGCCGGAGATCATGCTGCCGCTCTGCAGCCAAACCCAGGTGCACGGAAACGTGGCCCCCATGACTGCGGAGGCGCGCGAGGCGATTCTCGGTCAGAGTCGTTCGTTCGCGCACCAGGCCTATCGGGTGCTGGCCGTGGCCATGCGGACCATTGAAGCCGGGATCGCCGAGCACCTGAGCTCTGAGACCGTGGAGCAGGAGCTCACCTTCCTGGGGCTGATGGCCTTGATGGACCCACCGCACCGAGAAGTTCCGGAGGCGGTGGCCCGCTGTCGGCAAGCCGGTGTCCGGGTCATCATGATTACCGGCGATCACCCCCTGACGGCCCTGGCGGTGGCGCGCAAGATCGGACTCGTGCCTGCTGAGTCTGAGCAAGGATCGAACCCGGCACCTGCCGTGATCGAAGGGAACCAACTCGACACATTCAGCGACGAAGACTTAAAGAAGCTCCTGCGGGCCGATGAGCGCGGACAGATTTCAGTCTTTGCCCGGATGGCTCCCAGCCACAAGATGCGCATCGTCACGATGTTGATGGACATGGGCGAGATCGTGGCGGTCACGGGCGATGGGGTAAACGACGCGCCCGCCCTCCGGAAGGCCGATATCGGGATCGCGATGGGAGTGGCCGGGACGGATGTGGCCAAGGAAACGGCCGACATGATTCTGCTGGACGACAATTTCTCCACGATCGTGAACGCGATCGAAGAAGGCCGCGCCGTGTACGCCAACATCCGTAAGTTCGTGACCTATGTGCTGGCCAGCAACGTCCCTGAGATCGTCCCCTATCTGGGCTACGGGCTCTTCCAGATCCCCTTGGCGTTGACAATCCCCCAGATTCTGGCGGTGGACCTGGGGACCGACATGGTTCCGGCCGTGGCCCTAGGTGCCGAGCGGCCTCACCCGGGCATCATGGAGGTCCCGCCTCGGCCGCGGACCGAACGGCTGCTCAGTCTGCCGCTGCTCCTCCGAAGTTATGTGTTCCTTGGCCTGATCGAAGCAGGAGTTGCCATGGCTGCGTTCTTCTGGTTCCTGGGAGAGGGTGGCTGGACTTGGGGAACCCCGCTGGACTGGACCGACCCTCTGTATAAGCAGGCCACCTCCGTCACATTCGCGGCGATCGTGATCGCCCAGGTGGCGAACGTGTTCGCCTGCCGGTCGGAACGGGTGTCGGTCTTCCGGCTCGGCTTCTTGAGCAACCCCCTCATCCTGGGGGGGATCGCCGCGGAACTCACTCTACTCGCCCTGATCGTGTACACGCCGCTCGGCAACCTGATTCTGGGCACCGCCCCGCTGCCACTGTGGGCCTGGGGCCCTCTCATTCTTGGAGCGGCCGGCTTGCTTCTGGCCGAGGAGATCCGGAAGGCCGTCACAGGCCGGCTTCCGCTGGGAGCGAGGAGGTGACAAATTGAGGGAGAGCATGAAGGTGCTCTGCGCGGTGGATGGCTCTCAATTTTCGCAGTGGGCGGTCGAGGCCCTCGGGGCGCTCGGCAGTCAGCGGCCGGACACCGTCGTCCTGCTGCATACCGTGGACACCGGCGCGATCAAGGCGAAGGAAGCGAGGGATCAGGCGAAACTAAAAGCGTCTCTGGCCGCCATTGACAGTGAAGGGAATAAGCTTCTTCAGCGAATGGCCCAGACAGCCACGTTGGCATTGAGTCAGGCGGCGACCGCTTCCCGCACCAAGGTTCGCACGGTACTGGCACATGGTCCTGTGGGCGAGACCATTGTCAGGCAGGCCGGTCGAAGAGGGGTGGATCTGCTGATGGTGGGATCGCGAGGCCTGAGTGATATCCGCGGCTTCCTGCTGGGAAGTGTCTCGCGGAAGGTCGTGTCACTGGCCTCACGCCCCGTCCTGGTGGTGAAGCGCCGCCTGCCGGAGATGACACGGGTGGTGCTGGCGATCGATGGCTCCAAACATTCCAGGGCGGCTGCTGAGTTTCTGCGTGACCGCCTCCTTCCGGAGTCTGCGCATCTGACCGTGCTGTCGGTGGTGGCGCCGATCGTGACCGATATCGCCGCCAGCGTCTTGCCGCCTTCTCAGCTCGAGAGATTGACCAAACCCCGGGAGGACCAGGCACGCCAGCTCGTGGCCGCGTTTCGTGAGATGTATTTGAAAGAAGGGTACGCGGTCTCCTCGGAAGTATTGTCAGGGCACCCGAGCCAGGCCATTCTCCAGCATGCCGAGAGGACTCAAGCAGATCTCATCGTCGTCGGTTCCAGAGGGCTGGCTGGGACGGAACGGCTCTTGCTGGGAAGCGTCTCGGAGGGTGTGGTCAAGTATGCGCCCTGCTCGGTGATGGTGGTGCGGGGAGGTCAGCCGAGATTGTCCTTCCCATGAGGCGCCCGCACCGTGAAAGAGCCGTTCGACTGTGTTGAAGATTGACGGGGCTCAGTACTCCGGAAGCGGTACCATCGTCCGCCAGGCGGTGGCATTTGCTGCCTTGACGGGGCAGGCCGTCCACATCGTGAATGCCCGCATTCGACGACCGAAGCCGGGGCTTCGCCCTCAACACATCCGCGTGGTAAACGCCATTTCCCAACTGGTGGGTGGAACGACCGAAGGGGTCCACGAAGGATCGCGTGAACTCGTCTTTCGGCCCGGGAACGTCCAGGGAGGACGCGAGTACTGCTGGGACATCGGCTCAGCCGGCTCGACCACCATGTTGGCTCTGGCAGTTCTCCCGGTGCTGGCCTTCAGACCGGCTCCAAGCCGGGTCGAGCTTCGAGGAGGGCTCTTTCAGGATTTTGCCCCTTCGATGTACCACGTGCAGCAGGTTGTGCTCCCCCTCCTTCATCGAATGGGATTGACTGCCGAACTGGAAATGGAACGCCCCGGGTATGTTCCTCGAGGAGACGGAATTCTTTTCTTGAACGTGAAGCCCGCCCGGCAGGGCCTTCACCACCTCGTGCTCGACCAACGCGGAGCGGTGGAACGGCTCTGGGGCATTGCCCTGGCATCCCATCTCGAAGAACGGCGGGTGAGCCATCGAATGGCCGAGTCGGCGCATGTAGTCTTTGCGGCAGCCGGCTACCAGGCAGAGATCGAGGTCCGATACGATACCAGCGCCCCCCAACCGGGTGCGGCTTTGGCCGCATTTGCCGATTGCGCTGGACGGGCCCGCCTTGGGGCGGATCGAGCCGGCGCCCTCAGGCGGACCGCCGAGTCCATCGGGAAGTACGTCGCGCGCCAGCTTCTCGACGATCTCGCAACAGGGGCGACGCTGGACCGATTCACCGCCGATCAGATCTTTCCCTTTGCGGCCCTGGCGACAGGAGAGAGTCGGTTCGCTATTCCGATGGTCACCGATCATGTCCGCACCAGCGCGTGGCTTGCCAAGACGTTTCTGGGCGCCGAGAGCAGGATTGACGATCATGGGCTCACGATCACCGGCACAGGGTTTCGGCCAGACCAAAGCGACGCCGCATGAACGTAAAAAAGGGGCCGGGACTCGCTCAGAGCCGCCCGCCCCTCTCCTTCCCAGCCTTCCTGTCGGATTACGCCGCCTTGTGCAGGGTCGTGTGATCCTCGCAGCAAGCGCCCTCTTTCTGAAACTCGGTCGTTGACTCGCTCAACTTCAGGCACCAGACAAGCGCCAGAAGGCCTGCAATGATTCCCGCAACGGCGATCGACCCATCCACAATCGAACTCACACTATGCATCGCTTTCACCTCTCTGTTTGGCCGAGCAGTCCGCCCGGCTCATTCTCGTCGTCACTTCCTGAGAGCAACCCTTCGATAAAAGGATTCAGAGGGGAAAGACATGGGTCCCCGCCTTGCCTTCAAACGCCTCGAGCGCCGTCTCCGGCCGGGTGATGACGACTTCGCGGCCTCCATGCTCAAGAAAGTGGATCGCGGCCTCAATCTTCGGCCCCATGCTCCCAGGCGCGAAGTGGCCTTCCGCCAGGTAGGATTTCGCCTCCGCCACCGTCAGGGAGTCCAGACTCCGTTCCATCGGCGAGCCGAAATGAAGTTTGACGTGCTCCACCCCCGTCAGGTCGAGGAGCCGGTCCACCCCTAGCGCCACAGCCAGGACGCTCGAGGCCAGGTCTTTATCCACGACGGCCTCAACCCCGACCAGGGTCCCGTCCTCCACGACATGAACCGGTATCCCGCCACCCCCGACAGCAATAACGATCACGCCCTCCTTGACGAGCCGCTGGATGACCCCGGCTTCAAGAACCCGAACCGGCAGGGGCGATGGCACCACCCTTCGATAGCCCCGGCGCGCATCTTCCATGAGATGGTATCCCCGTTCTCTCAGCAGCACCGCCTGTTCCCTCGTATAGAACGGGCCCACCGGCTTCGTGGGGGCCTTCATGCGGGGATCAGTCGGATCGACCTCCGTCCGGGAGATCACGGTCGCAACCGGCCGGTGGCTGACCCCGCTCTGCATGAACAGATTTTGCAACCCTTGCTGAATCAGGTATCCGGTCTCGCCCTGCGACTGCGCGACGCACACATCGAGCGGGAGCTCATACGCTTTGCCGCGGGCTTCCTCGGCTCGGATCAGAATGTGCCCCACCTGGGGACCGTTGCCGTGCGTGATGATGAGCCGGTGCCCACGTCGGATCAGCTCGACGATCCCGGCCAGGGCTTCCCGCAAGTTGGCTGCTTGCTCCGCGATGGTGCCTTGCTGCCCGACCTTGACCAGCGCGTTGCCGCCCAATGCGACCAGGATCGTTTCAGGCATGGCGCTTTGCCTTCAGGATGAAATCGTGCAGGGCTTCCCGCAGGGACGCCTCCCCGCGCTCTTCGAGTTCATACGTCACGCGGCAGGTCGGCTGCTTGATCCGGATGACTCGCCGAAGATCCACCGGCGTTGCGACTATCACCAGGTCACACTCCACGCGCTGGATCGTCTCCTCAAGCTCCCGGATCTGCTGGGAGCCATACCCCATGGCCGGCAGCAGGCGGCCGATGTGGGGGTGGTCGGCGAACGTCTGCCGGAGACTGCCGACGGCGCAGGACCGGGGGTCGACAAGCTCCCCGGCGCCGAACTTCTGGGCCGCCAGCACCCCGGCGCCGAAACTCATCCCGCCGTGGGTGAGCGTCGGCCCGTCTTCGACGACCAGCACACGGTTTCCCCTGATCCGTTCAGGCTCCTGAACAGACACAGGCATAGCGGTATCAATCACGGCGGCTCGCGGATTGAACATCCGGATAGTGCGGCGGACGGCCCCGATCTGCTCAGCGGCGGCGGTATCCAGCTTGGTCAAGACGATGACGTCGGCGCGGAGAAAATTGACCTCGCCCGGGAAATAGGCCCGTTCATGGCCGGCCCGGTGCGGATCGACCAGGACGATCTCACGGTCTGGCACCAAGAACGGCAGATCGTTATTTCCGCCATCCCAGAGAATGACATCAGCTTCGCCTTCAGCCTGGCGCAGGATTCGTTCATAGTCCACCCCGGCGTACACCACATCGCCGTTGACAAGATGAGGCTCGTACTCCTCCATCTCCTCGATCGTGCAGTCGCCGCGGCGCAGATCCTCAAGGCTGGCAAACCGCTGCACCACCTGTTTGGCAAGATCGCCGTACGGCATCGGATGGCGGAGCACGACCACGCGCAGTCCTTCGTTCCGGAGAATGGCCGCGATCCTCCGCGCCGCGGGGCTCTTCCCGCAACCCGTCCTGACCGCGCAGACCGAGACGACCGGCTTGCTGGACCGCAGCATCGTGGTCCGCGCGCCGAGCAGCCGAAAGTCCGCGCCGCGGGCGATCACCCGCGAGGCCTTGTGCATGACCTCCTCGTGCGAGACGTCGCTGTAGGAGAACACCACTTGGTCGATCCGGTGCGCGTGGATCAACGACTCGAGATCCTTTTCGGAGTGGATCGGAATGCCGTCCGGATAGAGGGAGCCGGCCAGCACCGGCGGATAGCGCCTCCCTTCGATGTTCGGGATCTGGGCCGCGGTGAAAGCCACGACGGAATACTGGGGATTGTCACGAAAGACCACGTTGAAGTTATGAAAATCCCTCCCGGCTGCTCCCATGATCAGGAGCTTGATCGGATCCATGCTGGCGCCTCCTGATGGTTGTACGACCTCGCGAGACGCAAGAACTATGCTTGCCCGCCACCGCGCCCAGAGCGGTCGATGTCGCGTCATTCGGAGAGCCCAACCGGTCGGACCCACGAAAACCGGTGCCGAGGCCGCTCTCTTTGGTGCGAATCTCCACGTCTTGACAGACTCCTTTGGTGAATTCTGCTACAGCAGACTCATTTCCCCCTGCACCGTACACTAACAGGACGTATTTACGAGCCTTTTCCCACATATGAAGGAGATGACCCTGGTCTCGTCCTTGCAGAGGTATCGCTGTTGGAAAGAGAAACAACCAATGGTGTGGAATACGATTATCAAGTCACGGCGGGATTGGAGCATCATCCCGCACCTCCACGACTACGGGCAGGCCAGGGCTGCATTCTCCTGGGACAAGGCCCGCCGCGAACTGGAAGGCCTTCCGGGCGGGCAAGGTCTGAATATCGCTCATGAGGCCGTTGATCGCCATGCGGCAGGTCCCCTTGGGGACCATCTGGCCATGCGGTGGCTCGGCAAGACCGGCAAGGTTCAAGACTACACCTTTGGTCGGCTGCGCGAGCTGACGAATCGGTTCGCAAACGTCCTGCGAGGGCTCGGCGTCACCACAGGGGATCGGGTCTACGTCCTGGCAGGCCGTATCCCGCCGCTCTACATCGCCGCCCTTGGGACGCTCAAGAACCGGAGCGTCTTCTGCCCGCTTTTTTCGGCCTTTGGGCCGGAGCCCATCTGCGCCCGCCTCGCGATCGGTCAGGCTAAAGTCCTGGTGACCACGGAGTCGCTGTACCAGCGAAAGGTGGCGGGCTCGCGCTCGTCACTGCCCCATCTCGAGCACGTCCTGCTCGTGGGGGACGATTACAAATCGGCCGACGTGCCCGGCACGCAGGACTACCGCCGGCTGATGGAGGACGCCAGCGAGAAATTCACGATCGGCCCGACCGATCCCGAGGACGTGGCCCTCCTGCACTTCACCAGCGGGACGACCGGGACCCCCAAGGGAGCGGTGCATGTCCACAACGCGGTGGTGGCCCACCATATCACGGGGAAGCTCGCTCTGGATTTCCATAAGGACGATATCTTCTGGTGCACGGCCGATCCGGGCTGGGTGACCGGCACCTCCTACGGCATCATTGCTCCCTTGACGAACGGGATCACGAGCATCGTGGACGAAGGCGACTTCGATGCCGAACGCTGGTACGGCATCCTCCAGGACCAGAAGGTGTCGGTGTGGTACACCGCGCCTACGGCCCTTCGCATGATGATGAAGGCCGGCACGGACCTGGTCCGCAAGTACAATCTCAGCGCGCTCCGCTTCCTTGCCAGCGTGGGCGAGCCGCTCAATCCGGAAGCGGTGGTCTGGGGCCAGCAGGCCTTCGGACGGCCGTTCCACGACAACTGGTGGCAGACCGAGACCGGCGGGATCATGATCGCCAACTATGCCGCCATGGACATTCGGCCGGGTTCGATGGGCCGCCCGCTGCCGGGGATCGACGCTGCCATCGTGCGGAAGACCCAAGGAGATGGTGGAATAGACGGCGGTGTCGAGGTGATTCAGGAGCCCGACGTCCAAGGCGAGCTGGCGCTCCGTCCAGGATGGCCGTCCATGTTCCGGGCCTACTGGAATGAGCCGGAGCGATACAAGCAGTGCTTCGTCGGCGGGTTCTATCTGACCGGCGATCTGGCCAAACGGGACAAGGACGGCTATCTGTGGTTCGTCGGGCGCGCGGATGACGTGATCAAGACCTCCGGCCATCTGATCGGACCGTTCGAGGTGGAGAGCGTGCTGATCGAGCACAAGGCGGTGGCCGAGGCCGGCGTGATCGGCAAACCGGACCCCGTGGCGATGGAGGTGGTCAAGGCGTTCGTCTCGCTGAGGGACGGCTACGAGCCGACCCCTGCGCTCCAACGGGAGTTGCTGGGGTTCGCGCGCGCACGGCTGGGGACGGTGGTCGCGCCGAAGGAAATCGAGTTCCTGCCCACGTTGCCCAAGACCCGAAGCGGGAAGATCATGCGACGGTTGCTGAAGGCCCGGGAACTGGGGCTGCCCGAGGGCGACACCTCGACCTTGGAGAGTGAATCATGAATGGGAAATGGCTGATGGCGAATGGTTGATGGCAAAGCAAAGAACCGAAAGCCAGTCTCTTCATCAACCATTACCATTAGCCATCAACCATCGAAAGGTCACATGACCCTCGAACCTGATCGCGAGCACGCGCTCTTGCTCCTCCACCAGATGCTGCGCATCCGCCGCTTCGAGGAAAAAGCGGCGGAACTGTACAGCCTGGGCAAGATCCGCGGATTCCTCCACCTGTATATCGGCGAAGAGGCGGTGGCGGTCGGAGCGATGCAAGCGTTCACGCCGGATGACGCCATCGTCGCGACTTACCGTGAGCACGGGCATTCCCTCGCGCGCGGCACGCCCGCCGGACCTCTCATGGCAGAGCTGTATGGCAAGGCCAACGGCTGCGCCCGAGGCCGCGGCGGGTCCATGCACTTTTTCGACGCATCCCGACGGTTTTACGGAGGCTTGGCCATCGTGGGCGGCGGGTTACCGGTCGCGGTCGGGCTGGCCCTGGCCGACAAGCTCACCCCCCCATCCCCCCCTTATCAAGTGGGGGCAAAGGGGGGTCGCGTGACCGCCTGCTTCTTCGGCGACGGCGCCGTGGCGGAGGGCGAGTTTCACGAGTCGCTCAACCTCGCCGCACTCTGGAAACTCCCCGTGCTCTTTCTCTGCGAAAACAACCTGTACGCAATGGGGACCGCGTTGGCGCGACACCAGTCACAGACCGATATCGCGTTGAAGGCGAACGCCTACGCCCTGCCGGCCGAAGCCGTGGACGGCATGGATGTGCTCGCCGTGGAAGCCGCGACGCAACGGGCCGCCGAGTCGGTGCGCCAAGGGGCTGGTCCGTACCTGCTGGAGTTCCGGACCTATCGGTTCCGCGCCCATTCGATGTACGACGCCGAACTGTACCGGACCAAGCAAGAGGTCGAGCAGTGGAAGGAACGAGAGCCGATCTCGACGTTTGAGGGGCTTCTCCGAGAATGGAAGTGCCTCACTTCCGAGGACCTCGCCAAGATCGAGGCGGCCATTGACGCTGAGATTGACGAGGCGGTCGCCTTTGCGGAGGCCGGCCCGTGGGAGCCCGTCGAGGATCTCACAAAAGACGTGTACACCGAAAGGACGTGAAGCGTCGTTCGTAAGAATTTGAGCGAACTGTTCTTGCGATTCACGATTCACGTTTCACAAAGGACCATGATCAAGATCACCTATCGCGAGGCAGTCAGAGCCGGACTGCGCGAGGCCTTGAAGAGCGACCCTCGCGTCTTTCTCATGGGAGAAGATGTGGGTCGCTATGGCGGTGCCTACGCCTGCAGCCGGGGGTTGTTGGAGGAATTTGGGCCCGAGCGGATTCGGGATACGCCGCTCTCAGAGTCCACGTTCGTCGGAGCCGGTATCGGAGCGGCCCTCGGCGGCATGCGACCGATTGTGGAGGTCATGACGGTCAACTTCAGCCTCCTGGCCTTGGATCAAATCGTCAACAACGCGGCGACAATACGGCATATGTCCGGCGGCCAGTTCAGCATCCCGCTCGTGGTTCGCATGGCCACCGGGGCAGGACGCCAAGTCGCCGCGCAGCATTCGCACAGCCTGGAGGGGTGGTACGCGCACATCCCCGGCATCAAAGTGCTCTCGCCCGCCACCGTCGCGGACGCGAAGGGGATGCTGCTGGCTGCCCTCAGCGAGCCGGACCCGGTGTTTCTCTTCGAGCATGCTTTCCTGTACCCCATGGAAGGCGAGATGGATGAGCACGCCGGCCCGGTGGATATCAGCAAGGCGGCCGTACGCCGGCCGGGGCAGGATGTCACCCTCATCACGTTCGGCGGTTCACTATGGAAGACGCTGGAGGCTTCCGAGCGGCTGGCGTTGACCGGCATCGAAGCAGAGGTGATCGACCTCCGCGTGCTCCGACCGCTCGACACGGCCACGATCCTGGCGTCCGTCAGAAAAACCCATCGCGCCGTCATCGTGGACGAAGCCTGGCGCACCGGAAGTTTCGCGGCCGAGGTCAGCGCGCAGCTTATGGAAGGCGCGTTCTACGACCTCGATGGGCCGGTTGCGCGTGTGTGCGGCGCCGAAGTGCCCATTCCATACGCGAAGCACCTCGAAGACGCCGCCCTCCCGAGCGTGGAGGGCATCATGCGCACGGTGCGGGCGTTGTGCTGGCAAAGTTAAAAGGAAAAAGGCAAATGGCCGAATTCAGGATGCCTACACTTGGAGCGGACATGAGCGCCGGCACCCTGGTGGCTTGGCTCAAGAAGCCGGGCGATTCCGTCAAGCGCGGCGACATCATCGCCGAGGTTGAGACCGACAAGGCAGCGATCGAGGTGGAAATTTTCACGAGCGGCGTCATCGAGAAGCTCCTGGTCCAACCCGGCGAGAAGGTCCCGGTGGGGACCGTGCTGGCGATTATCCGGGAGGAAGGGAAAGCGGTCGAGCCCGGCCGCCTCCGCATTTCTCCATCCGCAAAACAACTGGCGGCCGAACTCGGTGTCGATCCGGCCTCGGTGCGGGGCACAGGACCCGACGGCGCGATCAGCCGCGCGGACATCGAAGCTGTCGCACGGCGGGCAAGGGACAAGGGGCTAGAGACTATAGGTGAAGAGCCAGTGCGTCCCCTCGCCCCGAGCCCCGCGCCTCTAGCCCCCGCCGCGGAAACCGCGGCGAAGAGGCAGGCCCGGATGCGGCAGGCCATCGCGGCCGCCATGGCCCGTTCCAAGCGGGAGATCCCCCATTATTACCTGAGCACGACCATCGACATGGGTCGGGCTATGGCATGGTTGAGCGAGAAGAACCGCAAGCGGCCGATCCAGAGCCGACTGCTGTACGGGGTCTTGCTCATCAAGGCTGTAGCCGTGGCCCTCCGGGAGGTCCCTGAACTGAATGCGGTGTGGAAAGGCAACCAAGCGGTTCAAAGCCAGGCCATTCATGTCGGGGTGGCCATCTCGCTGCGGCAAGGTGGTCTCGTGGCCCCGGCTCTGCATGACACCGACCGCCAGAGCCTGGACCAACTCATGACGAACTTCCTCGATCTCGTGAAGCGTGCGCGCGCCGGGTCCTTGCGCAGCTCGGAGCTCTCCGATCCCACGATCACGGTCACCAGCCTCGGCGAACAGGGGGTTGAGACCGTGTTCGGCGTCATCTACCCTCCGCAAGTCGCCCTCGTGGGCTTCGGCAAGATGATGGACCGCCCCTGGGTGGCGGAGGGAAAGATCGTGCCCAGGCCGATCATGACCGCCACACTCTCCGCGGACCACCGCGTCAGCGACGGGCATCGCGGCGGGTTGTTTCTGGCGGCCGTTGATCGCCTCCTCCAGGACCCGAGTCAGCTATGACGCCCAATCTGACGACGGATGAGATCAAGAGCCTCATCCTCCGCATTCTCGGTGAGATCGCGCCAGAGGCGGACTTGGCTTCCATCAAGCCGGATATCAGCTTCCGAGACCAGTTGGATATCGATTCCGTTGACTTCCTCAACTTTGCGATCGCACTGCATGAAGAGCTGCGCGTCGAAATCCCGGAGGCGGATTACCCGAAGCTCGCCACGCTGAACGGCTGCATCGAGTATCTGACCGCGCAGCGCCAGACATCGCAACGCTGACCCCGCCCCGCCAAATTCATGGCATGGGGTTGTTCCGGGCGGACTCGCATGAGATCTGACAACAGGGACACGCAGCACACCATTCTGAAAGTGCTCGTCGGTTCGCAGGCGCATGGTCTGGCCGGTCCTGACAGCGATGCCGATTTTCGCAGTGTCTTTGTGATTCCCACCGCCGAGATGTTTCGCCTTGATTTCAAATACCAGGGCGCCCGCTGGATGAAAGCGGAAGAGGATGAAACTGCATGGGAAATCGGCCAGTTTCTTGCGCTGGCGATCCAATGTCACCCGCTGATCCTTGAGACGTTTTTGGCTCCTGTCATCACCATGGATGAGTGGGGGTCCGAACTCCGCGCCTTGTTCCCCGCCGTCTGGTCTCCCCAGCGGGCCTATGAGGCGTTTATCGGCTACGGCGCGAACCAGCGCAAGAAGTTGCTCGAGAAAAAGGATGCAAGGCCGGCGAAATATGCCGCCGCGTATATACGCGTGCTCTACAACCTCTGTGAGCTCCTGGAAACGGGGACGTTCACCATCCGGATAGCCGAGACGCCGATCGGGAAGACGATCGCGGGCCTCAAAGACGGCGCCTTTCGGACCGGCGAGGTCGTTGACCTTGCGGAATATTGGACTCAAGAAGCCACGCGACGCCTGGACGGCTGTCACCACCGTCCTGACTTCGAACGGGTCAACCAATTCTTAGTCCGTCTCCGGAAAGCGTTTCTGACCTGAGAGATGGTGAGCGGCTGGGTTCCGAGGAGGGAGAAATGAAGAAAATCATTGATCGTCCCGTTCAACCGATTTCGCTGGAGCCCATGTTTGACACCAAAGGATTAATCATGACGATTCATGGGGAGAAGCCTGCAGATAACACGCTCGCTTTCCTGTCGCTTCAAGAAGCGCGGATCCTGGCTTACGGATTACTGGCCGAAGCGGAAAGGCAGGAATCACATTAACTCAACAACCAACCCGCCCTTATGTGGACGCCGGACCTGTCGGCTGGCCGGGATCATTCCGAGCAACCCAGCAGGACCCTCTCGGCTGGTCACCCCGCGCCTCTCGTCATCTCGCTCGCTTCTGTGCGGCTGTGCCTATTGGCACCTGCTCGGAGGCGCGTACCTTCGGCTCATGATCCCGCTACTGGCACAGGGGCAGCGCCCTTTGCACACTGGCTGCATAAGAGCGGGTTCCCATCGCAAGGCTGCCGACCTGCTTCCAGGCTTTCCTCACCTCCCACTCACTAGTGTAACCATTCCTGTGCTTGGATCAACGGTCTTTGGCATCTGAACTCCCTTCGATGGCCCGTGCGCGGGGCGATCTGAGGCATTTGGCAACAGGGTCCTTTCATCTCCCTGACCCGAAATACCCCAGGCAATTTCTTCATTCATCCTCCCTTCGTTGGGAGCATTTATAACTACTCGTTTCTAGGAGATTTCCGAAGGCCAACCCCCCCAATGTTCTGGCATTCCATGTGCACTTCCCCTCTGTGTCGCGCCTGGGACACTCGGAGGCTATTCGGGAAAGGCTTGGGGAGGCCGACATGAAGACCGTAACCGTGATGGCCAAACAGGAGTTTTCATTTTATTGCGATCGCTGCGCTGGTCTGATGGTACCGGAGCGCTTGGACAATCTGGACCTTGCATGGTGGCGGTGCGTGAACTGTGGGGAAGTCGTGGATCCGGTTATCATCGCCCATCGGCAAAAGAGCGCCGCCGGACAGGAACACCGCCGCCAGTTTCAGCGACGGAGCACGCTGGTGCAGCATGATTAACGCGCACGCACAAGAGGCGGCAGCCGATTTCCATTCGTCCCCCCACCATCGGGGCTTTGCCGAGTACGGGGATGCGGAAGGGTTCCGCCATCGTTGGGAATTGAGGAAATCTCAAGGAGAGTCCCCTGCACCGACCAACACTTACACTCACTCCAAGGAGGATTTGCCATGAGCGCCATTACTCGCTGGGATCCGTTCACTCGCTGGGATCCGTTTAAGGAACTGGAGGAAATGCAAAGCAGGCTGTCCACGTTGTTCGGCCGCGCGCCGATTCGCAAGAACGGCGGCAAGGAAGAGATGAGAGTGGCCGAATGGGCGCCGCTGGTGGATATCACGGAGGACGACAAGGAATACCTCATCAAGGCCGAACTGCCGGAGGTCAAGAAAGAGGACGTCAAAGTGACGGTCCAAAACGATGTCCTCACGATTTCGGGAGAGCGGAAGTATGAGAAAGAAGAGAAGGGCAAGAAGTACCATCGCGTGGAGCGCGCCTATGGCAGCTTTATGCGCAGCTTTTCATTGCCGGAAGATGCTGATGGCACGAAGGTGAATGCCGAGTTCAAGGACGGCATTCTCAAAGTCCATCTGGCAAAGTCCGAGAAGGCGAAGCCCAAGAGCATCGAGGTCAAGGTCGACTGAACAGCGCCGACGGGAGGGCCACCATGAAACACCGGCCACAGTATCTGGAACTGCCCCTGCCCACGCATCTGGATGATTCCGATGCGGGCTCCTCTCAGCCGTCGCGGGGGCTCTGGTGGATGATCGTGGGTCTTGTGCTGCTGGCGCTGTTCCTCATCGGCGTTGGCGTGACAGGAGGGATCCGGTGAACGGATCGGAGCCAAGTACCCGTCGTTCGGGCTGGTCCGTGGAGGAATGACCCTGATGTTCCGGGACCGCGAAGAGGCCGGCCGACTGCTGGCCACACGATTAGGGGTCTATCGGGATGACCCGAGCGGGCTTATCCTGGCCTTGCCCCGGGGAGGTGTAGCGGTGGGCTATACACTCAGCCTGGCCCTTCGCCTCCCTCTGGATGTCTTCATCACGCGCAAGCTGGGGGCACCGGGCAATCCGGAATACGCCATCGGCGCGGTCACCGAAACCGGGTCGGTCTATCTGAATCCCGAGGCGCAGGAAGCCTTCGGCGCTTTCACATCCTCGCAAGACTATCTGGAGAGAACGATTCGGGCCCAGCAGCAGGAGATGACCAGACGGCAGGCGCTGTACCGGAGGGGACGACCGCTCCCGGCGTTGACCGACCGAACGGTGCTGCTGGTGGATGACGGCATTGCCACCGGCTCGACGTTCCTCGCGTCGATCGAGGCCCTACGAAAACTCGGCGTAAAACGGCTAATCGCGGCGATTCCGGTCGGCCCGCCCGCCACCCTTCGCCAAGTCGGCAATCGTGTTGACGAACTGGTCGTCCTGATGGCACCGGACCTGTTTTTCGCGGTGGGAAACCATTACGAGAACTTCACGCAGGTGGAAGATGTCGCGGTGGTCCGCTATTTGGCGGCGGCCGAGACGGCCTTACGCGAATCGAAACGCACCGCGCACGCCTGAGACGCCTTAAGACAACGGCGCCTGGAGGAGAACGCTATGGCAGGACCGTCAAAACCCCCTTCCGTTCGGACAGCCCGGAGAGACCGCACCATTCAGGAAGCCCGGCATGACATCTACAAGGCGCGAGGCAAGTTCCGGGAACCGACCGCATGTCCCCAATGCGGAGCAGTGTTCCGCAAGGGCCGATGGACGTGGGGAACAAAACCGTCCCGGGCCCATGAAGCGCTGTGCCCGGCCTGCGAGCGGATCAACCATCACCTCCCTGCAGGCCTGCTGAGCCTGAGGGGCCCTTTCTTCAACCTGCACAAGGAAGAAATCATGGGCCTGGTTCGAAACGCGGAGGCGAAGGAAAAGGCGGAACATCCCCTCTCCCGCATTATGACGATCGAGGAAGAGGACGACACCGTCGTGATCTCCGCCACCGACACGCACCTGCCCCAGGGCATCGGCGAGGCGTTGCACCACGCCTATCACGGGGAGCTCAACCTTCGTTACTCTAAGGATCAACAGTTCATCCGAGTCCTATGGGTGCGGTAAGCCGCGTCCTATGGCGGCCGGCCCACTCTTGAACGAGGAGGCAACACCATGAAAGTCAAAGAGATCATGACCAGCCCCGTCCAATACTGCGGGCCCGACACGAATCTGGCTGCAGCCGCCATGATGATGTGGGACAGCGATTGCGGGATCCTACCGGTGGTCAATCACGAAGGAAAGGTCATCGGCATGATCACGGACCGCGACATTTGCATGGCAGCGGCGACCAAGCACCGGATTGCCTCGGACATTACTGTGTGGGAAACGATCTCCGGGAAAGTGCATACCTGCTCCCCGGATGACGACATGAGGACCGTGCTCAAAACCATGGCGGTCCAGAAAGTTCGGCGGCTCCCGGTCGTCGATGAGGACGGGACGCTCCGGGGTATCCTGGCCATAAATGATATCGTGCTGGAGGCCGAGGAGGCCAAGGGAAAGAAAATGCCGGACATCCCGTATGAGGACGTGATCAACACGCTGAAGGCAATCAGCGCGCACCGGGTCCTGGCCGCCGCTTGAAGAGTGCCGAGTAACGAGTGCTGAGTCTTGAGTTCTGAGTTGGGAGTGTCCTACCTCTCAGCACTCAGCACTCAGCACTCAGGACTCAGGACTGTAAAATGTACCGGCGGGTGATGGCTTTTGACTTCGACGGGACCCTCGCGCAAGACGGGGTGGTCCCCCCCGAGCTTGAGAGCGCGCTTGAGCGATGCCGCGCCTTGGGCCACGCGCTGTTCCTGGTTACAGGCCGACGCTTCGAAACGGTTTCCTTGGGTCGATTGGGGGAGCTGTTCACCGGCGTGGTCTGGGAAAACGGCGCAGTGCTGGCGCACACCGCCACGGGCGAGGTCTTCCTCCCGTTCGGCCAGATCAACCCTCACCTGCTGAAAGCGCTGGAGGAAGCCGCGGTTCCCTTTGAACGCGGTCTGGCTATCGCAGCCACCTGGATGCCGCACGACCAAATGGTGTGGCAGGTGCTCAGCGCTCACGGCGGCGGGGCCTCTGTCGAGTACAACAAAGGGGCCGTCATGCTGGTGCCGCCCGGCGTCTCGAAGGGGCCTGGCCTGGAGCGGCTCCTGACGATCTGCGGGTTCTCGGTGCACAATCTGGCCGCTTTCGGCGACGCAGAGAACGACCAGTCCCTGTTGACGTTGGCCGAGGTCGCAGTCGCGGTGGGTGATGCGGTTCCGGCGGTCAAGGAGCTGGCGGATGTCGTGGCGGAGAAGCCCGGCCCGGCTGGCGTGCTGGAGATTCTGGAGCGTTACCCGCTGGCCGGACAGTACCTCGATGTCTCGCTGCAGCGGGAACAGCCCATTTCAATCGGGCAGGACGAGACCGGGCGCGACGTCACCGTCCCGGCGTCCCGACTGGCGGGGCGGAACCTGGGCGTGTTCGGCGATTCCGGCACCGGCAAATCCTGGATGACCGGGCTGTTGGCCGAAGGGATGCACCACGAGGAGTACCAGGTGCTGCTGGTGGATCCCGAGGGAGACTTCCGCGGATTGCGGGCGCTCCCGCGGTTCGTGGCCTTGGAAGGGGATGAGTCCTCCTTACCGTCGCCGTCGACGGTGGGCGCGTTGCTGGAGGCGGGAAGCGTCTCGGTCGCGCTGGATCTCAGCCGATACCCGGTGCCGCTGCGGAACGGGTACGTGGCCGAGCTGGTCCGCATGCTCCGGCCGCTTCGGGAACGCAAGTACCGACCGCACTGGATTGTGCTGGAGGAGGCGCAGCAGTTTCTACTGCCGGGCGGGAGCGAGGTGGCAGCCGACATGCTCCCTCTGCTGGACGCAGGAGGGTGGGCGGTCGTGTCTTACCGGCCGGATCGCCTCGATCCGGCGGTGCTGCGTTCGCTGCATCACTGCCTGCTGACCCGCTTGACCGAGCCGGAAGCGGTGCGCGTGGTGCGGGCACACTGTGAAGGGTGCGAGCTTGACGAAGTGAATATGGGGGAGATCCCAACAGGGAGCGTCCTGCTGTGCGGCGGGCCGATCGTCCGGTTGCGCCCCGCCATCCGCCGCGTGCCCCACATCCGGCACCTGTACAAATACCTGGAAGTGCCGTTGCCGCCAGGCAAACGTTTCTGGTTTCGGGATGAGAAGGGTGGCATCGGGAGGGAGGCAGCCAGCCTGTATGAATTCCTGCATCTTATCCCGACGCTGCCGATCGAGAGCCTGGCATATCATGACCACCATCAGGATTTCGTGCGGTGGGTGGAAGGGGCCCTGGGTGATGCGGATCTCGCGGCGCGCCTGCGAAAGCTGTCCAACCGACAGCTCAAGGGAGAAGAGCTCCGTGCGGGGCTCAAGCAAACCGTGGCCACGCATTACGCGGAACTGAATGCATCGCGCTAGCCCGTCACCTCAACGAGGTTCCGACGCCCGTGCCGTCGCGTGCCGGACGCTTCCCGTCGTGATGGTGTCGGGAATGCTGCTGATGACGGCGTGCGCCGGGCCACTCAAGCAGTGGGGGGATGAGACCTCCCTCGTCTCGAAGGCCCCTTCCTTCGAGCCCTCTGTACTGACGCGGGAACAGGCCGCGGTGCTGAACGCCGTGGTGGGGTTCGGGCTGGAAGGTTACAGCCAACAGGTTTCGCGATCACTGTCGGACGTCCTGACGCGGAACCAGCTCTCCATCAAGGCGATCTCGGCTCAGGAGACGCTGAGCCGGCTCAACCGGGAAGGGCTGGCAACAGAGTGTGCAACAATGGTATCCGAGTACGTTCGGAGCGGCATCCTGAACCGTGCGGTGCTGGAGAAGGTGGGCAAGGCGCTCAACGTCGCCTATGTCTTCCAGCCCAGCATGGCGGCGTTCAGCCAGTCCATGTCATCACGGTTCTCGCTTTTCGGGCTGCGCCTCTTTCAGACCCGCATCTCCATGCTTCGACTCTCGGTCCAGCTCTGGGATACGCGATCGGGGGAGATCGTGTGGGAAGCCTCCGGGGAGGCCACCCTGGCCGGCGAGGACGTGCGCGAGTTCCGGATCCCCTTCGAGGAGATCGCACGACGCCTGTGGCGGCGCATCCTCGAGGATCTGCGGACATAAGAAAGAGAAACTCTGTGACTTCACCTGAGCGAGGTGCTCCATGACAAATTCTCTTCATCCATTCAGAAGCGCCGTGATCGCGCTGGCCCTCTTCTTCACCGCTCTGGCTTCTGGTTCGGTCGGCGCAACGTCCCAGGTTCAGACCGCGCAGGAGCAGCGCATCGAGATCATTATCCGGGACTATACGTTCCTGCTGGTCAAGCCCGCGACGGTGCGGCTGGGCGTGCCCATGGTGATCATCCTTCGCAGCGAGGACATCGTCCGGCACGGATTCACCTCCCCGATGCTGGCGGGGCTGTCGCTCCACGGGGAAGGCGAAGGGATCGCATCGTACGGGAAAGGCATCGAGGGGTTCTATGTGGACCCGTGGAAGACGCTGGTCATTCGATTCACCAGTGACCGCCCGGGGACTTACTCTTTTCGGTGTGATCTGCATCCGCACATGAAGGGCGAAGTCTACCTGCTCGAGGTCCCCACTGCTTGACCATAAAGGGACGAAACGGCACCCGCACAGAGGACCATGCGGAGTGTTTCCATTGGGCGATACTTGGCGAGCGCGCTGGAGTTTTGGAACCGTGTTGAAGCGGTACTGCGGGAGCAGGCTGGTGTCGCGAAAGCGGTCAGTCCGACCCCGCCCTGATGAGATCCTCGGACCAAGGGAGGACATGCCCGGGTGGGCCGCGCTCTGATCAGCGCGGGGCGGTGCGCTCCCGTGACGGTCGCGAAGCGCGAATATCCGTGTCAGAACGAGGAGGAGGTGCGACATGCGCGTGGTAGTAGCCGTGGACTGGTCGGATCAGGCCTTCACGGCCGTGCGGGAAGTGATCCGCCTCTATACCCCGCAGGAACTCACGCTGGTGCACGCAGTGGATCTCGGGGTCCTGGAATCTCCTCTCCTTGCCCCGGCGATGGCCAAGCAGGCGTACGAAGATTTTCGCCGGGCAATGATGGACGCCGGCCGGCAGCTCCTCGACCAGACCGCCGCCCTCGTTCCGCGAATCGTGGCATCGGTCAAGCAGGTCTGTGAATTCGGCAGCCCCGCCCATGTCATTCTGAATGCCGCCCAGTCCGCGTCGGCCGATTTGGTGGTGGTGGGCTCCCGGGCGAGAGGGCGCCTGGCCGAGCTGGTGCTCGGCAGTGTCTCGCACCGTGTCCTCACGCATGCCACGTGCTCGACGCTCGTCGTCAAAGGCTCGCCTATTGACCTGCGGCGCGTCCTGCTCGCCGTCGAGGGTCCCGAGGATGCGGATCGTCTTCAGCGGTGGCTCCGCGCGCATCCCTTCAACAAACCCGTCGAGCTCATGGTGATGAGCGTGGTGCCCACGCCGCAATTCGGAGAACCCTTCACGGTCCAAGAGTCCTGGGGGGAAGCCGCGATGAAATCGGCTCAGGTGATCGCTGACGCGGTGGCGGGCGGATTGAGCGGGACGTCCTACTCCCCGGCCAGTCAGGTGTTCAGGGGGGATCCCGCCGAGAGGATTCTCCAGGTCGCGGCCCGGTGCGACCTGCTCGTCGTCGGCTCTCACGGCCGTAAAGGACTTGATCGCTTTCTGCTCGGAAGCGTCTCGTACTCGGTGTCACACCGTGCGGCCTGCCCGGTGCTGGTCGTTCGCGAAACAAAATAGGGAGGCAAGGAGAAACTCCATGAGAAAGCAACCCGTGATCGTGATGGCCGTGCTGACGGTCGTCCTTTTCAGTTCCTGGGTGTCCGCACAGGGGGAGCCACGAATACGGAACGGTCAAGCGATCTACGAAGAGCATTGCTTTCGCTGTCACGGCTTAACCGGCAAGGGAGACGGCCCGGATGCCAATGCCCTCTTAGTGCCGCCAGCCAACTTTCAGACCATGCGCTCGCGGGCGAAAACCGACTTCGAATTGTTGACCATCATTGCGTATGGGGTGGCGTTCAGCCCCATGCACGGATGGCGCGGCCGCTTGACCGATGACGAGATCCTGGAGGTGATTAATTACATTCGGACGATCGCCCCGTTCAATCCCGCGTTATAGGACGGATTTTCTCAGAGCCGCACCAGCGCCGTGGCGGCCAACAGCACCCCAAGCGCGAGAACCAGTGCCAGACGGGCGATCCAGGGAGAGAGGCGGATCAGCATGACCTCGGCAGGCCCGCGGTCCTGAGGGAGTTCTCGTAACGACTGCCCCACCTTCGGCCCAAGCCAGAAATCATGGATGGCTGTCAGGCCGATCAGGGCGGTGACGAGCAGCAGCTTTACCTTGAGCACGAGCGACCAACCCGATGGTTCCAGCAGCGAGTCACCCCTCTGGCTCAGGAGGAGCGGGCCTGTGACCGCCAGCACAGCGACCGAGATCCAGACGATCGACCGGAACCGGACGCCGATGGTGCGGAAGAGCACGCCTCGTTGTGCCGCAATGGGCTCTTGCTTGAGCACCGGCACCAAGACAAGGGACAGGAACAACATCCCGCCGACCCAGATAACGGCTGCCAGGACGTGGACCCAGATCAGCAGGAGCATCATGGCGACGGGCAGGTCATCGGTGAAGCCGGAGCACGGCGAGGAAAGGGCGGCATTCGACGACTAGAGCCGGGGAGAAAGCTCGGAGGAGCGTAACGGGGTGATCAGGCCTTGGCTGGGAGGCGCTGCGCCGGCGGCAACCTGAGACTCGAACATCAGGCAGCACTTGAGGCGGCCGCAGACTCCGATGAGTCGGCCCTCGCTCATGGAGATATCTTCGGCCCGTGCTTTCTTCACGCTGACGGGGATAAAATCCGTGAGGAACGCCGCGCAGCAGAGCACCAGCCCGCACGTGTCCACCCCGCCCAGCCGTCTGGCTTCCTCACGCGTCCCGATGTGCCGCATCTCGATCCGCCCGCCGAAGCGGCGGGCAAGATCCCTGACCAACTGGCGAAAGTCGATCCGCTCTTCGGCGGTATAGACGAAGGTGATCTCCCGTCGCTGGAATGAGCAGTAGACCTCGACCATCTTCATCTCCAGGCCAAGCGCGGCCGCCCGTTCCCGGCAGTAGACTATCCCCTCGCGGGCGATCCGTTCATGCCGGCCGATGGTCTCGAGTTCGGCCGCCGTCGCCTTTCGCAGGATGGACTTCATCACGCGCATCGGCGGGAGAAACGGCATGGGATAGGGCTCCGCGTACACCACCCCGTACGTGAGATCGCCGCCCATCTCCAGCATCACACGATCCCCGACGCGGAGCGTCGCGTCGCCGGCCCCCATTTTCTTGACCTCGCCGCGATCCCTGACCTTCACGCCTACAAGACGGATCGTGGCCGGAAAGGTTTCCTGAAGTTCCTGTGCGTTCATGGTCCTCGCTCGTTCTTCGCGTCTCTTTCACATCATATACAAATCAGCGACATTTGTGAATGAACCTGATCAAAAGCCACCAACCCGGGACGACATGACATGCCTGACGACGGTGGTTTCCGGCACCGGCCAGTGAAGCGCCGAATCCACCGCACTGCCCGACCAGATGTCCGCTCTGCTGTGCCGCATCAAGTCAGGTGGGACGCGACAGAGCCGTCGGTCTCATGAAGGGCGGATCGCCGTGATCCAAATGATAGAGCTGCTCGGGCGTTGGCCCCGTGGCCGGCAAGACCTCAGACGTGCCATCGGGCCTCATCCGGACAATATCAAGCGCCCTGCTGTGGTAGCATCGACAATTCTGCAGCGCAAGTTTCTCCTGCAGTTGCTCCAAAGGCCACCAGTAGGCGGTCACCATCTCGCGGAGGGCCTGATTTCTGCCGCTGAACACAAAGACTGGATGGGTCGGCAACCAGTCGGCTCCTCCGTTTGCATAGGCGACGAACAACCGTGCCCTTGCGCTCGCAGTCAGTTGGGTCAGGTACTCGTGCGACACACAGCAATTCTCCCCGACCTCCAGCCAACGGCCTGGATGGGAGAGGCACGCGTACGCCGCGAACGTCCGCAACTCGAGGAGCTGCCCCGGCTGGGCGTAGATGATTTCGATCGGCCCGTACCGCCGGACCAGCTCGTCAATCACGCCGTCCTTCACGGCATTGGCACCGGTATTGGTGGGACCGCTGTCCACGTGAATCAGGACATTGCGGCCGTGATCCGTGATCAGATAACAGTTGCGGGGCATGCCCAGCTCGCAGGAACATTCCCCATAGAACGGCACCGAGACCACACCGCCTCCCTCGAATGGCCATGCCTCTCCGTGGGCCAATTCGACAACCCGAGTAAATCCCAGCCCGCCGAGCAACGCTTTGTAATCGTAGTAGAGCGCACGCCGATTGGTCCGACTCGGCACGATCACCGGGGTCTCTTTCGGAAACGCGAGCAGCGTGCGAGGATCCACGTGGTCGTCGTGGTCGTGGGTGAGAAAGATCGCAGCCGGCTTTGGTAGCAAGGAGGTCCACAGAGAAGGAATGGGGGCTTCGGCAAACCAGGGGATCAGCCAGGGGTCGAAGAGCAAGAAGTTGGTGTTCTGCCGATACATCAAGGCGGCATGACCGAGGTGCACGACATCACGATCAGATGTCGCGCCCAGCCAACGCTCGCCGACGGATGAGCGCGGAGTCACAACTAGGCAATCATGCGCGCGAAGCAGGTCCAGCAATCCGTTCAGGCATTGGGTAAGGGGGGGACCGAAGGCCGCTCCCAGCCTCACGATCTCCTCATGGATCTCCGTCACCGTCTGCGTTCCGTCCAGACACCCGATCAGTCTGCCGATTGCGGGGGCCATCTGCCGGTCAAAGCCGAACGGGATCACCTGTCGCGTGACCGCGTTGATGACGCGCAGCCCGGAGTACCGGACCGTGGCGGATTTCGTCGGGTCCAGCGGAAATTCCCAGAGGAAGGTTCCGTCAGACCCCCGCCCGCATCGGATGTGCTCTCGGAACTGCGGGCGCGAGTGGACCGCTTCGGCATAGGCGTTCTCCAAGCGAGTCCGAAGCGCCGGATCATTAACGGAGGCGCGACCGGCGAACACGTCGCTGATCGCCATGTCGATGGCGCCAGACAGGTGCTGATGGACCTCATAGAGGGTGGCCACGACCCGAGGATCCACACCGCCCAGAAATGGAAACGGGCCTGGCGGTTCTGAGCTCTCCAACTGAATCCACGACCATGGAAACAGGCCAATATACTGGTCGCTGGTGAGTGTGTCCCAGAGCTGTGCCATGGCTTCGTGCTCCCCTCGTTGTGGGGACCCGCTCGCACTATTTAAAAATGCCTCTTCAGGATCCTGTGTGGGTACACGGTCCTCATCATGCCCTTCTGGCTGTGATGCGTCCTGGAGCAGATCGGGATAGCTCACCCTGCCCTGCTCAGGCGCTCCGGCTCGACCGCACTAAGCGTCACATCTGCTCGGCTGCGGAACTCGCTGCGTCAGACGGCGTTGCCGAGGCGCGGCTCAAACAGTCCTCGCCGTCGGCTCGCGCCGACCGCATCTGCTCGCTAAGTCGCGGTGCCCTCGCCTCCGCGATTCGCCAGGCAGGCTGCGCCATCCCGCTCTGGCCGCACCCACAGAACGTCCCGAAGAGCCGTAACGTGTCAGGCCCTTCCAGAGCTTGGGTTGGTGCCACAGGGCTGGGAAGCTCGTGAGCGTCATCAGAGCGCCGTGGGGCACCGCTCTTGCTGAGCTGAGGCGTCCCGCGCCAGCGGGTGGCGTCTCCTGGCCGAAGCTCCGTTCACGCGCAGCGGTCAACGGAGCAAGTTGAGGCGCCAAGCCGAGGCGAAGCTTAGAGCGGTCAACGGTGCTCTGTGGCTTCGAGCGACACGGGCTTCCCAGCCCTGTAGTCCGCGATACCGTGCCCACACAAAAGCCGGAAGAACCTTAAAAAGGATACCCTCCAAAACTTGATGGGAACCTGACGGCGGTCAAAGAGAAGGATGACAATTGTCAATCCATCATCCTCCGGTTCCGTGATCCTATGGATCGAGCTCGGCTTCGGAACCGGACAACAAGTGGAGGACTTGAGCACATGAGAGCCAGAGCTTCCCTGCTGACTCCGGTATTCGACGAACTGGCCTTTTCGGCGACTCGCCGGGTGGTCGCGAGCTTGAGTCAGGACGAGAGAGACTTTACCCCCACCGAGATTGATGGGGCGATCTGCTACCATCCGCGTGGCCGGAGTCCCACGTGCGGTCTTCGCCTCGTGATCAGGCCAAGCGGCCACAGGATCTGGTACGGTGAGGATGGGCGGCGCATCCTCTGCACCGATTCCTTCGGGACCGTGCTGCACGAGTGTGAGTGGGCGCAGGGGGTGAACGGAGCGGCCAGGCTCGCTCGTGCCCGGGTCCGCCTGGACTCTCTCCTGTGGATCGGTCTGATTCCGGAAGCCGCTATCCACACGACAACCCTCGCCCCTCCTTGCCTTGGCCGTTCCCACCAGGCGGGCCAGCGTTCGCTCGTCACCGAGGACCTGCGCCGGAAGGCCGCACAGGCCTGGAGGGTGCCGTTCGATGACGTGCGGTATTTCTACCCGGACAGCAGCTTTGAGTGGGACGCGAACGGGCGCGTCGCGATTCGCCTCAAGAAGGACGGGCTCTTCTTGCTGGAAGACGGCACGTTCGCCCAGCCGAGGTTCATCAGCTACATGGGGGCCATTCCCTGGGCCAGGATCGACCTGCTGAATGTGGTCGAGCTGTTCCAGTCCACCCTCCCAGGGACCGGGAGCGCTGTGTTCGAATTAATCTGGGGCCTCTGTGACGACCAACGTCAGGTGGACGGGCCGATGCCGTTGCGGTATCGCGGCCTCCCAACGTATCCCTCTGAGCCAGCCTACGGATTGTTCTCCGCCTTCTTCAGGCCGGAGGCGCCCAACGGCGCGGATCCGCATGAGCTGTTCATGGACCCAGCACAAACGAACCAGATCGCCTGGTGGTTGCGGCACGACCCGCCGTGGCGCTCCTTTGATCGATCTCGGAATCTTTGCGTGACGGTGCAGAATGGCATGGTCCAGAAGGTGACGGTGGCGGACGACCCGGTGGGCGTCCCGTACATCGCACCAGGTTCGCATGGCGGCTTTGCCTCCTGCGAGCGAACCGTCGTGGTAGTTGGGAGCCAGCTTTGCTTGAGAGACGGCGATCTCACCTCACAGCTCCCGATCGATCCGGCTTGGGGGATCACCCGTGAAACTCACCCACACCAGGTGGCCACCTATCCCTTCGGCTGGCGCGCCTTCTTCAACGGCCACTTGCCGCCCCTCGATCCTGTCCGTGTTCATGCGTTGGCACTCTTCTATCCGGATGACGAAACCGAAGTGGCTGAACTCTCCACCCAACCCTTTGTTCTGGAGCAGCTCTATGCAAGCCTGAGCGGGTTGGGTGACCGCCAGACGAGGCTCGCGCGGATCACGCGTGTCCTGATTGATGGTCTTGACGCGATGGCAGCCGGCTGCATCGACCATGACTACATCAGGAGCCACACTGTGCTCTATCGGTGTCCGGAGTGGGCTCAAAAGAACGCGCAAGCGCTCTGGGATCAGGCGGCACAGGCCGGGAGGCTGAACGCCGTGCGAGACACGCGGTTTCTCCCCAACGAGATGAACCACGAGGACGCCTACCAAAGAGAATATGACCTCATCTACTGCTGGATCCCTTTTCGCGCGTACGACGGCTCCGGTTGGTGTGAGCGGGTCGTCATGGAGCTGGGGACGGCGCTCTCTGGGCACGGCCTGGCGTTCATGGTTGGCCCCGGCCGTTTACGCAGCATCCTTGCATCCCATGCCCTCCGGGTGCTCAGCGCGCATGCCGCGCAGGACCTTGCTCGCCTCCCGCTCCTCCGTGAGCACATCCGGCTCCATCCGAACACCCGTCTGAAATCTTCGCTAACCGTCTTTCTCGTCGAAAAACTCACACCAGGAGAGTGGTAGGATGCACGCAGCCCGCCATGCATGCGCAACGTGTCCGTTCAGCCGAGGTGATCATTATTGGCGCCGGGCTTGCCGGCGCGGCCACCGCTTTCTTCCTCACCCAACGAGGCGTGCGTGATGTCCTGCTGCTCGAAGGGGAAGTGGTGCCCGGTGCCCATGCGTCGGGCCGCAATGCCGCCATGGTTCGCCAGGTGGTGCCCGACCCGGAAGTGGCGGCCTTAGCTAGACAGGGCGCGGCCTTCATCAGGCAGGCAGCCGAGGCCCAGCACCAGCCAGGCCTCTACAGACAGACCGGCTCCCTCCTCCTGGCCTCAGGGCCTGACTGGGAGTCGCTCCAGCTCGATGCAGAGGTCGCCGAGCAAGCGGGGACTGCAGCTGAGTGCCTCACGCCCAGCGAGACCGCAGGACGTGTTCCGATCCTGCAGGGCGCGGAATTCGATGGCGCCGTGTGGTGTCCCTCCGACGGCGTGGTGGATGTGGCGTGGCTGCTCGCGTATTACCTCGAGCATGCGCAACGAGCCGGTGCACAGCTCCTGACCGACTGCCCGGTGACGGGGTTTGGGGTCCGCTCAGGCCGAATCACCAGCGTGATCACCCGGGATGGCCCGATCCACGGCGAGGTGGCCGTCAATGCGGGAGGCGCCTGGGCGGGTGAGGTGGGTCGCCTGGCCGGAGCTGCACCGGTGGCGCTCACGGCGTATCGCCGCCATCTCTTTGTGACCGGTCCCTTGGACTGGGTCGCCCCGACTTGGCCGTTTGTCTGGGATGTGACCCACCAGCTCTATTTCCGGCCCGAGTCCAGCGGCCTGCTCCTCTGTCCTTGCGATGAAGTCCCCTGGCCTCCGGAACTTCCGCCCGTGGACCCCGCGATGGCCGAATTCCTAGCCGAAAAGGTGACGAAGCATTTACCAGGACTCACGTCCATCCCGCTTCTCCGCTCCTGGGCCGGCCTGCGAACGTTTGCACCGGACCGCCGGTTTGTCGTCGGCTGGGACCCCGTGCTGGCGGGATTCTTCTGGGTCGCGGGACTGGGCGGGCATGGCGTGACGGTCAGCGGCGCGCTCGGGGCACTTGCGTCCAATCTGATTCTGGCAGGCCCTAAAAACTCCGCGGGGCCGTTTGACCCGGCGCGCTTGCTGGCCACGCGTGAGCATCCTGACAAGTAATCTGAGGCAAATTCCATAGGCTTCAAAATGATGCGATCGGCTCATTGTCTTTCAGGAGGCAGAGGAATAATATTTACAATAAATTCATTCGCTTAGTTCCGTCCCTCCTCACGCTGGCCCAGTAACAGCCATGAAGCAGCTCACCACTACGCTGGAACGAACGGCCGATGGCGCGATGCTGGTTGACCAGGACGGTAGGATTGTGTTCTGGAATTCAGCGGCGGAGCGTCTCTTGGGATTCAAGACCTCAGAAGTGATCGGCCGGCCCTGCTGCGAGGTCATCCACGGGGAGACTCTGGGCGGCCAACCCCTGTGCTCGCCGACGTGCCCGATAGCAAGCCGTATCAGAAGCGGCTGCGGCGTCAGACAGTTCGACATGCAGACCCGCACCAAAGACGGTCATCCGATCTGGCTGAACGTCAGTTCGTTGTCCGTTCCCTCCCGGAAGCGAGGCGTTTTCTGGATCGCGCACTTGTTCAGGAACATCAACAAGCAGGCCAAGGTCTACCAGTTGGTTCAGGTGTTGCACACCGTCCTCTGCGCCCCGAGCGTGCCTGCTGTGGAACGCTGTCCAGACGCGCCGCCGGATGTCCCTGCCTCCCTTCCGCTCACTGAACGGGAGCGGGAAATCCTTCGCTTACTGGCCACGGGTGCAACCTCCGCACACATCGCCGATTCGCTCTGCCTCAGCTCCAAGACCGTGCGCAACCACATCCAACATATTCTTGAAAAGCTGGGGGCGCACAACCGCCTGCAGGCCCTCGCGATCGCTTTTCCGCCTGGCACTCATTCATCTGCCTCGTTGCCTCGCTGAGCACCAGGCAGCCTGACTGTCCGAATCGGAGTCCCCACTCCTCCCTCCTCACGCTTACTCCTCACGCCCGCCAACTGAGGCTGTTGCCCCACATCAAAAATGAGGCTCTCTGCTCATTGTGCGCGATCATGCAAGGCCCTATTGTAAAGCTGTGAACACGACACGACGGATCTTGAACGGAAGGCACACGAAAGGAGGTGAGCATCAGCAGGCGGTTGTGCCGGGAATTCTAACCCGCTCAAGATTGTCGGCTTGAGATCAACGAGATCCAAAGAGAAAGAGGTTCTTCCGGGTTTTCCGTGGGTGGTTCTTACTCAGGTCCCTCTCCCTTGAGGGGAGAGGGTTAGGGTGAGGGTGATTGAGACCTGGAGACTCAGCAAGACAGTTTTCCCTGTCTTGTCAGGCCATTCGCGATTACAGGCGGCCCTGCCGGCAGGTTCCACGCAAGACCCTATGCAGCCCCCCACCCTCACCCTCCTCCCCCTCGGTGGGGGGAGGGAATCTTCGAAGGCCAGGCGACCCACGCTAATTCCGGAAGAACCGAGAAAGAAGGAGGACGTACCATGAGGAGATGGAACCACATAGGCCATGCAGCAGGGCTTGCCGTCGTCTTCGCCGCCGGCTTATTCACCGGCGAGCCCGCGCAGGCCGGCGACTTCCGGTGGGTGGCCTCGGAGATGATGCCGCCACGATGGGCGATCTGGCAGCCCAACCAAGTGATGATGGGTGACGAGGACTTGAAGGACGGACTGACGTTTATCCTGGAGAATCCCACAAAGGAGGAGCACGCGTTTGCCGTCCGGGGCATGTTTGAGATGACGACAGAACCAAGCAAAGAAGCCGTGGCGCCCGGGGAAGAACCGGGAATGGTGTATCACTTGAAGCC
>JACQQM010000101.1 GCA_016207025.1 Nitrospirota bacterium
AGGAAATGCCGCACGGGACGGAGTATTGTTTGGACGTGTTGGACCACATGCACCATGTGAAAGGCGTGACGTTCTACGACGCGGCGTATCACGTATTGGCGCTTCACACGAAGGGGCTCTATATCACGGCAGATGCCGCCTACGTCAAACGGGCGAAACGAAAGGGTCATGTGACGCTGTTGAGCGAATGGAAAGGACCGTGAGATGGCAGACCGCCCTCCAGCGCCGGCTACCTTCCATGAAGAAAGTCGAAGGGTTTTATCCGTCGGCGTCAATGACGATACTGCGATAAAGAGCCGACGGGTCAACCGAAGGTTGGTATGCTGCCGGTGGCAAAGTAACCATCCGGCCCGATTTGACTTGACGGGCGGGCTCAAGCAAGCTTTGGTATGCCGGTGAGGGCATGACTTTTCCATCTAGGAGGGTGTTGCCATGCGTGGCCGTGCTCGTCTTCAGCATGGTCTCGGCCGCCTGGCTGGTGACCGCGACCGCTCAGACCAGCGAGAGCCTCACGAAAGGAGGGGCAGGTGGAGGGAGACCTACGGCAGGAGCCGAAGCCCCAGGAGCGCCCAAGGAATTCATGGGCAAAGACGGCGCGCCAATGGTGTTGATTCCGTCAGGCGAATTCGTGATGGGCGCTCCCGAGGGCATTGATGATGAGCAACCGGAGCACCGGGTCTGGGTGGATGCGTTTTATTTGGACAAATACGAGGTGACGAACGCACGGTATGACAAGTTTTTGGAAGAGCGTGGACACGCGAGGCCGAAATATTGGGACCAACTGGACCTCAGCGTCCATGGCGAGCTTCCAGTTGTGGGTGTGGATTGGCGTGATGCCCAGGCATACTGCGAGTGGGCGGAGAAGCGCCTGCCCATGGAGGCCGAGTGGGAGTATGCTGCCCGAGGGAAAGATCGACGCCGGTATCCCTGGGGCAATACTGAGCCGACCCCCAACCTGGCCAATTACGGCAAACGGTGGTCATACAAGTTCTATCAGGACAGACTGGAGTCGGTGACCAGCCACGAAGCTGGCACGAGTCCCTACGGCATCTATAACATGGCAGGCAACGTGTTTGAGTGGGTGGCCGATTGGTATGAGATCAAGTATTACGTACAGAGCCCGGAGCGGAATCCACCCGGCCCACCTGCTGGGGAATTAAAAGTCGCGCGGGGTGGGTCTTGGAACTTTGCCTCTGAGTACCTGCGAACGACCAGCCGCATGAGGTTTAAACCGATGTACCGGGAGGCCGACGTCGGTATGCGATGTGCACGGGATTCCCAGTAAGCCTGCGTGGGCCAGGCGACGTGCGCTCTGAGCCCTCGCCGCTCATGGTTGCTGCCCGGTCAGTTGACAGCACAGGTGCAACAGGTTAGCCTCTACCCGTTCCTGTGCGCAATAAAGAACCCCGACCCCTTGTTCTCCTTCCAACGTTCTTGAACGTCCATGTAGAGAGAAAGGAGGCGCCATGGTCAAGGGATTGAAGATACTTTGTGCTCTTAGCTTGTTTATCACCCTGGTGATGACTGCAGGCACGTCACTGACCCAGGAGGCACCACCTGCCGCCACAAAGGAGGCACCACCTGCCGCCGCGAAGGCCACCCCGGCGGATGGCCATACCATCCATGTCACAGCTCCACACCTCATTGATGGAAAGGTCAGAGGCCCTTTCCATCATTACTGCAAGGTGGCCTCTCCAGAACCATTCATCGAGTGCCTCCTGTACGAGACCGATGACGCGAACGCGAAGATCGTCGGCATAGAGTACATAGTGGCGAAGACCCTTACCCGGAACACGGAGGTCCTGCCCAAGAAGCAATGGAAGAAGGTGTGGCACGATCATGCCGAGGAAATTGCCACTGGGAATGTGAAAGTGCTGGATCTTCCGCCCGATAAGGCCAAGGAAGTGGCTGATACAGTCGCCAAGACGGATGGCATTGTGTTCTCTCTTTGGCCAGAGGGAGCGAAAATCCCGACAGGCAAGGTGAGCATGGGCATGATGGTGGGGCATGCAAAACACAAGTAGGTCCTTCAACGAAAGTGGCAGGAAGGGAAACGGCGAGGGATAGCACGAATCCGGGGAAGACAAAGCCCGCTGGCCTTGCGGTCAGCGGGCTTTATTATTCTCCAGGAAGGGCAGAAGCGCTGCCTGCCAGATCTGGCCAGCTGCGCGCGAGCCGTTTACTTCTTTTCCGCTCCGTTGCCTCCCGGCACAGGGAGCAGCCGGACGTGGTAACTGGTATTCGCGATGTAGTACCAGTCGCCCGTGATTGCGTCGACAAAGAGGGGCACAAACGCGAGCAACATGCCGGGGAAAATGTCCTGAACCAGCGCGCTCGTCCGAAAGCCACGTTGTATCCCGACCGTCTGGGGTTGATAGCCGTCCTTCTGAATGTGGAAGGCCTGTGGGATGGCATAGCCGGTCGGAAGGGTTACACTCATCGGCGTCGTTCCAGATAGACCGCCGATTTTCACATCCGCCCCCGGCGGATCGCTCGTGATCGAGACTTGCTGGTCAACCGTTGCCATCGTTGCGCAGCCGCCGAGGAACAGTGTCAACACAACTACAGAAACAACCCGCGTCATAGTTGGCTTCCCTCCTTTTGCTTAAGCAAGCAAGTCGAGTTGTCGCAACGAGCTATTACTTAAGTGCCAGTAGACCCTTGAACTCCCCATTTGTCAAGGAATACAGCGTCTTGTGGCACTCGATCCATACAGCCAGCGCCCGCAACACTTAAGTGGGCTGGCCCACTCGAGTAGCCAGAGTGAACACATGAGGGGCAAGTCATGCAGGCCTAGATCGGGCTGAAGAGTCGGAGAGGCGATGGGCAGCCGGCTTTTTTTTCCATGAAGAGCTGATAGCTGGCGACGTATGGCGTATAGCTACTGGCCGATGCTCTCGGCTATCAGCCTTTAGCCATAGGCCATCTGCTCTTGCTGAGGGTAGCTGGAGTAGAAGGCCGTAACTCGGTCGTCTCACACTACATGACGCGACCGGAACGCCAGCGCAGTCCGATGTTGATGATGCCTTGCAAGAGGGACTTATACGGAATGCCGGTCCGCACAGCCGACTCAGCAAAGTCCTCGTCGTGAGCGATCTGGGGGTTGGGGTTGGCTTCCAGGACATAGACCTTTCGGTTCGGGTCGAGCCGGAGATCGATGCGCGCGTAGCCGCTGAGTCCGAGGATGCGATAGACGCGCTTCGCGATGCGTTGGATCTCCCCCGCCATGCCATTGGGAAGATCCTTGGCTGCACCGGATGTGATGCCGTACTTGGTCTGATACTTGCGGCTCCACTTGACCCGTTCAGTGGCAATGCGCCGACACTCCTCAGGCATCTTGTCCATGATCAGCTCCCAGACCGGCAAGACTTGTAACTGCCGATTCCCCAGGACGCCCACGTAGAGTTCGCGGCCTTCGATGTACCGTTCCACGAGGGCACCGGTCCCCACGCTGTTATGGATGAAGGCCACCCGTTCCTTGAGCTTCTCGTCATCCTCCACGATCGATGCCTGTGAAATGCCCAGGGACGCTTCCTCAGAGACCGATTTCACGATCAAGGGAAATTCCAGACGCTTTGGCCGCTTTATCGCCTCACTCAAGGGGCACGCGAAGAAGTCCGGGCTGGGGATACGGTGATAGGATAAAACCTTCTTGGCTAGGCTCTTGTCGCGAGCCAGCATCAAGCCGCGAGGATTGCAGCCGGTGTAGGGCATCCGCAAGAGCTCGAGATACGCCACGACGTTTTGATCATAGACCGCGACCCCGTCGAACTCCTCCAGAAGGTTGAAGGCAATGTGCGGCTTCCATTCATTAATGGCCTTCCGAATCACGCTCAGGTCATTGCGCAGGCCCAGGGGACGCACCTCATGCCCCATGTCGCGGAGCGTCGTCACGATGTCATACTCCGTCTTCCACTCGACGGTCGCGAGATCCACGTCTTCCCCAGGCTTCTCCGGCGGGATCAGGTCTTCATGCATGAGCGTCAGGACGCGGAGTGGCTTCATAGAGCGACCCGGTGGCGACCGCTGTGCAGATAGTTCATCGTTTGCACCGTGAGGAGAATCGTGAAGTCCAGCTTCGCCTGGTCCTCCGGTACGGCCAGCCGCAAATTCAGCTCCCGACAGCGTGAGATCATGGCTTCCAAGACTTGATCAATCGTGTACTGATATTCGCCGGTCCAGCCGGCCACCTTGCGGCGGACTTCCTTCCTGAGGCGACTCAAAAAGCTCGCCGCCGTCTTGTTGGCCTTGAACTCAGGCGAGTCCGAGAACAGCCGTCTGAGATCCCGGTCATAAAAGGTCGGATGCGCCAGCCCATAGTGCTCCCGTTTCACCTTGTAGTGCTCCCGCAGGCTCTTCTGCAGACTGGAGAGAGGATCTACGCGTTCTTGCGAGGTGACCGGCGAGGGAGTGCCGGCGATCCCGCGCATCAGGTCGTCCATGTATTCCAGTTTCTTCAGCGCCGGCCAGCCCGCATACCGTTCCCGCCACATGGACCCGGGGGTGAGCCAGACTGCAAAGGTCTCGGCGAAATCCTCGTCCGGGTGGCTTTGGGCGTACCACATGTCGAGGTGCAGGACGAAACTCTTGCTGTAGGGTTTGGGAGCATAGTATTCGGGATAGGGTTTGGACGACTTCCCGAATACCTGTTGCCGCCGCCGGCGCCGCCGGAAGTGGTAGGCGTTCTCGATCGCGTGGCCGGTCTCGTGCCTGAGGATGCGCATGCACCAGTCAGGCGTGCCGCCTTCGACTTCCAGCATCTGGTTGAGCTCAAGCTTGGCCAACCGTGGATGGACGAGGTAGAAGGGAATGGCGATCCCCGGCACTCCGTCCGGGGTGAACCATTCATCCGACAGCCAGAAATGCGGTCGAAAGAGAAAGTGCTGCGCCTCCAGCTCGTGAGCAAGCTGCTGGATCTGCGCTTCCACGGGACTGCCCTCGATGGTCACGGGCAGATCACACAAGCGCACATCCAGGAGCCGCTCCTCAGGCCACACCACCCAGTCCGGGCCCAGCCCAGGACTCGCCACGGAGGGCTCACTCCCGATCGGGGCGCTCACGTCGGTCGTCTTATCCACAGGCGCGATTCCCTTCCACGGACTCCATCACGTTCAGCGCCCTAAGTATAGCACCGTCCAGTGATTTCACGTGAATCAGGACGCCTCCCACCGCTCCCGCGTGATGGAGGCGACCTGAACAGA
>JACQQM010000103.1 GCA_016207025.1 Nitrospirota bacterium
CCTCGAGCGCAGGGGAGTCCAGTTTGCCCCTGCACGGTTCGGAGGTCAAACCCACCCTCAGACAGTGTCCAAAATTCGGGGGTCATATCCAAGCCCTTTATGACTCTGGAGACTTAGAGGGAGGGATCACGGAGTACCGGGCGGCTATCCAACTAAAGCCGGACGACGCCGGTTATCATATATTTCTCGGGTCATTGCTTGAGAGAAAAGGTGACATGACTGGTGCGATAGTAGAATACCAAACCGCAGGGCGCTTGCGGCTGGATAATAGGTGGGTGCATTATCACATGGGACGAGTCCTCAGGAGTAAGGGACAGAAGGAACAGGCTGTGCGTGAGTATCGTGCCTTTTTAAGGATGGCTGACCCACGTTCCGATCTGGTTCAAATTGAAATTGCGCAGAACGCACTCCGTGAGCTGCAGTGATAGCAGGGATTGACAAGATGGCTTTGTCAAACTGGATTCTAAGTGAGGCGACCACATGCAAAAAAGGGATAGGCCTGTTGCTCGATGCATGAGATGCGGAGCTGTTTCCAGAAATGTTGAGCAGATAAATGCCAGGTGTGCCAGCACCGTTAGAAAGAAACGGTGTGCGGGTGTCTATAGAGGCGTGCTCGGTCCGAACGATTGGAAGGAGTGCCAAGATTGTCATGGAATTGGGAGAACTAACGGGCAGCGATGCGTAGCCTGTAGTGGTGAAGGCTGGATCTGTGCCGGAAGATTGTGATTCGTCTTCTAGAGCGTGCTGAAGCACATTTGTCACGCCCTTATTCTCCACCGTAATTACTTCAACCTCCACTGACAGAGAGATATGACGCCTGGAGCGACATTGCCGGGAGCGGCAGGGTCCCGCCGCCAGGCATCTGGAGTGGAAAGCTGGAACTGACTGGGACTTGGAAGGGGACAGGTCAACAAGTGGCCTGTCCCCTGTTTACTTTTCTTTCTTTTGACTCGGCTGGGTGGGCACGGAGGTTTCCACACCATGAGTTCGTTCAAATCTACCAAGGGTGGCCTGGCTAATCCCTAACTGCGCGCGTCATCACCCGTTGCATTCCTGAAGAGCAACTGGTGCCCGGCACTTTCCGAAGTGCGCGATGCGCGAGCACAGGGATTGGTCAGGCCACCCCGTCACCGCCCTTCGTCAGCCGAGGCAATCTTAGGTCGTTCCATGAGGCGAGGGAGCTAGCTGGCGATTTTATGGAAGGAAATGCCGGTTGAATCCAGTTCTTTGCCTGATTTGAAGAGCCGCTTGACCGCCTCGCTAATCTTGAGGGCAGAGGGTCCTGGAATGGTCCGAGTTCCACACCGCCCGCCGAGCAGCGCCATGGCATTCTCCACATCCGCGTAAAAGCCGCCGCGTTCGAAGTGTAGCGTCGTGCGGCCCGGTTTCATAGCGGTCCCGCACTCTGGACAGGCTTTGGCCGGGGCTACCGCTTTTTTCTTTTTCGAATTTGACCTTTTATCCATTGGTCTTTCTGGGGAATGTAGGCGGTGACGATATCAACCGTATGCCTGGATGGCGGACCGCTACTCCATAAGACCCAATGCAAATCGCAGAGCCCCTTCAACTGCTACTAATTTCTCTGGCGTCAGCATGGTGATGCGCTCAGTCAGCGTCTGTTTCGGGATAGTTGTAATTGTGTCAAGATTGACCACACAGCGCTTTGGGAGTCCCTCCTCGACGCCAAGCGGCGCTTCAGTAGGTATCTGCCGGATGCGCGTGGTGACCGGAGCCACCGTCACGAGGTCCCGCACCGCGTAAGCCTCGTTTCGTGACAGCAACAGGACTGGTCGCCGTCCCGCTGGCGCGGGCAAGTCGGCCCACCACACTTCACCGCGCCGCATCACCAATCCGTAGCCGAGAACAGCCGGACCGCCGCGGCTTCGGCGGCTTTGACCTCACGCCGACTTTCCGGCTTCCTCCGGTAGCCAGCCTCGTAGTCCCGGATCAACGAGGCCAGTTCCTGCTGCTTAAGCCAGTGGCGGATAGCAGTCTGCAGAACCGCGCTGCGGCTTTTACCACTTTTTTTCCTGGCTTGCTCAACGGCCTGGTAGAGATCACCCGGAATGCTCACCGCTACTTTGGTTGAAGTTTTCGCCATAATTCCCCCCTCGTGTGGCGGTATGCATACAGTATACCTTCGAATCATACTACCAAGCAACGCTTGCCGGCATATGCGGCTAAGGGATCCGACCAATCCGCTTTGTCGCGCGCTGGAAGATGTACTTGGGGTAGGTGTCGAAAGCGCTATGGAATTACTTCGCCATTCGGGGGTGGCTGTGGAACAGGACGGCCAGACTCACGGAGTGTGGTGATGTAGGCTTCGATCGCTTCTTGGAGCGCCTTCACGGCTTCATGTTGGCTGTGCCCCCAGGTGGCGCAGCCGGGCAAAGATGGGACCACGGCACTCCACCGACCATCCACTTCCTGCTCGACTTCGATCGGATAGATATAAGTCTTCATCATTCACTCTTGGCTTGGAGTGCTACCCGTGAGAACAACCGTGTCCAATTGTAAGTAGCCCGTCGGACAGTGTCCAGGATCAGTTCTTCTTCCTCCTTCCTCTCTCGCTTCCGCGTGAACAGCCGGAGGGGGCTGGCCAGAGCGTACTTCGCCGGAGGAGAGGGGCCCCACCGAGACTCTGCCGGGGGAGGAAAGCGGAACCTGACTGAGTCTTCGAAGGAATTTCCGAAGGCTTCCACCGGGTACCCATTGCTGGACTTCGTGCAATGGGTGATGAGGCCGGAAGGGCCGCCCCGGGAGGCGCGGGAGCGATGGGCAGGCCGCTCCGGCCGCTTGTGGGGTAGATAAGGCATGGCGAAACCTCGGGTGTGGATGAGTTGGAGCAGCGGCAAGGACAGCGCGGTTGCCCTCCATGAGGTCCGGCAGCACGCGGCTGCCGAGATCGTCGGGCTCCTGACGACGGTAACCGAGACCTTTGAACGCGTCGCGATGCACGCGGTCCGGGAAACGTTGGTGGAACGGCAGGCCGAAAAACTTGGGTTTCCGCCCTCGAGCGGTCAAAAAGTAATGATTCAGGTCGACAAAAAGGTTGACAAGCTCTAGTTTCGGAGTTACACAGTCTCAAACTTTCCTGGAGACAATGACGTCTCCGGGTCGGGTATCATAGACCCGGCACACGGACAACGGCGTCCTCCTCCCCAAATGGGAGCGAGGGCGCTTTTTTTTTCCTGCGGCTCTCTAGAGCCCATAAAAAACGAGGAGGTGTGCGATGAGATCCTTCATATTCAGCGTGGTGGCAGTGCTGGTAGTGGGACTGTGGCTGCCTGGGTCGGCAAGAGCTGAGATCGAGAGTAGCGTGGTGGACTTGCTCGCGCATCAGAGCTATCACAAACGGAAGCCGGCGCTGGATATTGCAAACGAGGCGGCTTACGCAAAGGGGTTGACGCTGGAATCGCTTGGAAAAGCCTGCAACCTGGTGCCTATTCGCGTTGGAGCCGTGCTCACCGGCCAGTCTCCGCTTGAGAAAAAGTCACAGGAGTGCTTCGAATCCCAGCTCGGGTTGAAATCCGGGGCCCTGGCTGCGTTGCTGGCTCCTCCGGCGAGATGGAATGTCGGATCGATATATCGCCTCCATGAGGCGGTGGATGTGTATGCGCCGGCGATTCAACGCTGGATGAACGAGCACTTCGGCGATACGATTATGTCAGCGATTACCTTTGTGGTGTATGTCGAGGAGGGCAAGGGGAGCCACGGTGAGAAGCGCATCCGCATTACATTCGACGGCAAGGCGCTTCCTTACTCGAACGATGAAGACTGGGCTCCGTCATCTACACCAGGGCGCTAGGTCTTGCCTGAGTGAACGACGGTCTTGTAGTGGGTAGGACCCACTACAAGACCGCGGCTCAAGAATTCGGTATCGCGAGACCATGCTGGCCCGTACCGGCATCCGTCCCCTGTTTCCTTTATGGCAGCGGCCAACCCGCGCCCTGGCCTTGGTCGCCTCCGGCCTCAAAGCCGTCATCACCTGTGTGGACCCGCGGCAACTGTCTCCGGCCTTTGCGGGACGGCACCTTGATGCGACCTTGCTGGCGGATCTACCGGACGGCGTCGATCCCTGCGGCGTGCGAGGGGAGTTCCGCACCTTTGTCTATGACAGCTCCATGTTCCGCCATCCCGTTCCCATTGGCGTGGGCGACATTGTCGAGGGGGATGGCTTCGTCTTCGCGGATGTGGTGCCGCAATTCCATTCCTAACTCGTCGTCCTTTTCAGTCCAGCCTTCTCCAGCAAAATAACGTGCTTGCGGGAACTCAATCGAACGTCGGCTTCGTCGCTGTTGACAAATCACGAACATCTGGTAGCGTTCTACAAACGTGCTCCTATGCAAGGAGGGTATTCATGGACGAAAAAGCACAGACAGGCGCCGATCAAGAAGACACGCAGAAGTGTCGGGATGCGAAAGTCGGGGGGATGCTGATCGGTGGGCTTGTCGGCGCCGTTGCCGGCGTCTACATCGTCTCCAATACGAAGCCGGTCCTTGGTATCACCATGGGGATTGTGTCCCTGGAAGATATCCTCATCCCGATCCTGACGACCAGCGTAGGATATTTCGGCGGGATGTTTATCGGTCGGGTCGCGGGGTGCTATGACAACTGAGGCGCATAGGGAGCTGAACACAACAGGACTAAGGTCTCATAGTTGAGAGCCTCTTTCTTCTCAGTTCTTGGAGGTTGCATGAAGCCCGTATCTCAAAGCCAGCAGGTTACTCGATTGCTTGTTGCGGCGGTCTTTTTGCTGAGTGGATGCACCACCCTTGTGCATGATGATGTCCGCCAAACGGTTGCCGGGAGTTCCCATTGCTCCGGCTCCGAATGGGCTGACAACTCATCCCTGGCGTTGCTTCCGATCCCGGTGGTCGCCTTTTTTGTTCCGCACTGGGATCTTCATGAGATCAAAGCGGACGATTACCTCAAACGGTGCGGGGATTCCGCGCGGTTGATCAACCGCCAAGTGGAAGTCAATCGCGTAGCCTGCGTGCCGGCCGCGCTGACTCGGATCATCAGCTTAGGCATCTGGCAGTGGTGCCCTGCGCGCGTGTCCTGGGAAGGGGACGTGAAAGCGCCGTCTTCCTAACTCTCTTCCTCCAATGATCGCGGATGGTTCCGACCAGGAAGCCTGACCGCCTCATATACCTAACAGAAGCAGGGGGCTTGCGGTCCGGAGCGCACGCTGCCGGAGCGGCGGGGTGCGTGACGCGACGAATAACGATCACCCGCAAGGCGGGTACCCGGTTTGCGCACGCCGGCGAGTCGGTGAGCCGGCCGGGTGGCTTCAATGTTATTCCCGGCATCCCGAAATGTTCTGGCCTCTTTTTCATCAGTAGGGGTCGTCGGACGGTGGAGGGAGCGACCTTGCGGGCGCGCTGTGCTGATGTGCGGGTACCCGTTGCTCTCCAAGATGCAATGGGTGATGAAGCACGTGTGAGGCCCGACCGCGCATCATCACCCCATCAATAGCGCCTCGGGTGGAAGGGATGCGCACGGAGGGTTGGGCACTGCTAGAAACATTTCAACGAGGTGGCCTGGCTGATCCCCTATTGCGCGCGTCATTACCCGTTGCGTTCTGTAAGAGCAACTGGTACCCGGCACGTTCTGAAGTGCGCGATGCGCGAGCACGGGGGATTAGCCTGGCCGCCACGCCCCTATCGCCCTTCGTCAGCCGAGGCCAGCTTCATCTACAGCAGCTAGGCAGGCACGCGCAGGAGCGGTCTCCACCACCCGACGCCCTCTATTTTTTCTCTCACTTCGACGTGTGCTGGAAGATGCACTTGGGGCAGAAGATGACTTCCCCTAGATGAGGTCGTCCAGGATCACGCACTCAATCTCTCTGACCTCCTTGATTCCCTTGTCATTGCCGATGAAGCCTGTTGCTGCGCCGTTGATGGCTGTGGCGACGTGAATGGCATCCGGCGTACTGAGGCGGTAGCGGGCGCGGAGTTCAGCGGCTCGATCCGCGACTTCGATCGTCACAGGAGCCCACGAGAGA
>JACQQM010000114.1 GCA_016207025.1 Nitrospirota bacterium
AGATGTCGCAGACACTATTCATACCTCAATCCGTCGGCAACCGACTGCCTCGCGGCCCAACGAGCCGGGAGATACCCGGCGACCAGAGCCGCCACCAACGCAAGCGCGACCGCTTCCACCAGGAGCCCGACGGGCAGCGCAAATTGAATGGTCCAGCCAAACGATTGCTTGTTGATGACCTCGATCAGCAGAACCGAGAGCAGCATGCCCCCCAGCACACCCAGCATCGCGCCAAGCAGCCCGAGATAGGACGACTCCCAGAGCACGAGCCGCCGGATCTGGTGTTCGCTCGCGCCGATGGCTCGTAGGGTCGCCATCTCCCGTTGTCGTTCCAACACCGAGGTCAGCAGCGTATTCATGATCCCCAGTAACGCGATCACCACGGCAATGATCTCGAGGGCATACGTCACCGTAAAGGTCCGATCGAAAATGGCCAGGATCTCCGCTTTGAGCTCTCCATTGCTGATCACGGCCACACTCCCCTCCTGCCCCTCGATCGCGGCGAGGCGCTCCGAGATGCTCCGGCGCACGTCGTCCACCAGGCTGCCCGGCGCCAGATAGACCGCCAAGACCGTGGCCGTCTCATCCTGCCAGAGCGCACGATACAAGGCGCGATCCATCACCAGTTTTCCTCCGTCGGTCGCATAGTCGTAAAACACGCCCAGGATCGGAAACGTTCGTTCGCCGGACGGCGTCATCAGGCGAACGGTCTCTCCGGATTTCACGCCCACGGTGTTTGCCAAGACTTCCGACACGACCACGCCACGTTCAGCCACGGTCCGGCTCAGAGTCGCGGCGGAGCCTCCCGAGGTGAACAGGTACCGGCTTCGTTCGGCATGGACCCGCAGGTCCCGCGACACGAGCGTCACCGGTCGTCCCCGCATGTCGACTCGTGCCTGCCGGTAGGTATCCACCGCCGCAACGCCGGGTATCGAGGCGACGATCTCGCCCCAGGCCAGCGGGATTCGCCTTGCCAACATGCCGCTTTCCTCCCCTTGGAGCCAGGTGGCCGGCGCGACCACCACATCGGCCATGATGGTCTGGTTGATCCAGGCTTCCACCGTGCGACGGAAACTGTGGATCATGATCCCCACCCCAACCATGATGGCAATGCCAACCATCAGCGCCGAAATCGTGACGGCATTGCGACCCGGAGCCCGCGCCACCTGATCGGCCGCGATCCGACCGGTCGTTCCGATTCCACGCCCCCAGCGTGCTCCCCCGTTCACATGAACGAGCAGTCCCGATCCTCGAACGACGACGGGAGCCAGGAAGGACAGGCTCAACAGGAGACAAAATGCCGACGCATACCCGAAGAGCGGAAGCCCCCCGACAGGTCCCGGCCGGGCGAGTAGTCCCGCCAGCACCAAGCCAGCGCAACCGATCCACGCAAGCATGCCGGCGCGCAATTCCTGGACCGCTTCATACTCACCGGGAGCGAGCGCCCGCGCGGGAGCGGTCCGACCGGCCTCCAGGCTGGGGCCGACGGCCCCCACCATGGAGACCGCAATCCCCACCACGCCCCCTTGGAGCAGGATGCCCGCGGGCACGTGCACGAGATGCCCGATCTCACCGACGGTGGGAACAACGGGCACGTAGAGGTCCGAGACGGTCCGACGCAGCAACGACACCAGCCCCCGCGCCAGCACCACTCCGAACCCGCTCCCAGCGATCCCGCCGATCATGCCCATCAGCGCCGCCTCGCCCATGAACAGCGCACTGACGCCTCCGCGGGACAGGCCCAATGCGCGAAGAATGCCGATTTCGCGCCGGCGCTGGACAACCGCAAACGACACCGTGTTATAGACGAGCAGGAGCCCGACCAACAATCCGACCGCGCTCAGCGTGGAGAGATTGAGCTGAAAGGCCCGCACCATCCGTTCGACCTGTTCGTTCCGACGCGAGGGCCGGCTCACCGTGAGGGGTGGCGGGAGCATGGCCTGCAGTGCGGACGCCACTTCCTCGACCGGACGACCGGAGGCCGTCACGATGTCGATCCGGTCAAGCCGGCCGACCAATCCCAATAACGCTTGGGCTGCCGCGATGTCCATCACGACCAGGCCCTCCCAGACCGAGGGCGCCCCCGTCTCGGACTCGATCACCCCTTGCACCTGGACCCGGTGCACGCGTGTGCCGACCAGAATGTCGAAGGCGGTTCCGACGCCCACACGCCATCCAGCGGCCAAGCGACGCCCTACAAAAATCGCATGCGGCGAGAGCATGCCGTCAAACGAGGGCTCCGTCTCGCCGTCACCACGTACCCGAAACTCTTTGAGCTCAGAGGCTTCGAGCAGATCAAGCCCCATCACGGTCAGAGGCTTGTTGTGGTTCGGGCCCGCCACGACTCGTGCCCCGTGAAGCAGCACCGGCGTGGCGGAGACCACATCGGGGTGACTTCTCAGAACGGAGATGACGCGTTCATCGAATCCCAGCTCACCGCCCGACACCTGCAAGGTCGCCCGGCCCGCCACCTCGATCACGGCTTCCTCGAACGATTTCAACACGTCGACGTTGGCCGTTCGAATGGCCACCCAGACCGACACCCCGAGGGCAATCCCGAGGATCGTAATGGCGGTACGGACCGGCCGCTCCACGAGATGCCGACCGACCATGACGCGAAGCGCGTTAACCATCCGCCCGCCCCTCAACCAATTTTCTCATGTCGATGCAGGATTAAGCCCTACATGGTTGTAGGATTCGTGGAAAATACGGAACAGCCAGTTGACAAGCGCTGAAGGGCTCCTGTTAAATGAACTCAGCCTGAATGTACGGCTCCCACAGACGAGTGCCTGCCTGACCGAAGGCTCTCGACGATTTCGGCGGGAGGTCATAGAGAGAAGGTATCCTGGAAGACAGAGGAGCCAGCCCATGGTGAGATCTAGCAGCATGCGGACAGCACGGAAGGGACGCGCCGCAGGAAAGTCCACGGCAACTCGGGCCTTGACGCCGCGTCAAAAAGAAATTCTTCGATTGGTGGCGGACGGACTGACGAACCGGGAAATCGCCGATCATCTCCAGATCAGCGTCAGGACCGTTGAAGTGCACCGGTTCAATTTGATGCGACGCCTGAGAGTGCGCAACGTGGCTCAGCTTCTGCGTCAAGCCCTCATCATGCGTCTCTTGCCCCGGACCTTCGCCCCGAGATAGGCGGGTTAGAGTTCCCGGAGGGCGCCCCGGCAGGCCGAGGGGGACGCATAGCCTTTCTTTTCGAGCACCGCCGCCAGTTCCTTCTCGAGCCGTTCGAATGTCCCCAGCCCTTCCTCAACCAATGTCGTTCCGATCTGCACCGCCGAGGCTCCGCACAGCAGGTGCTCGAACGCATCCGCGCCGGTCACGACGCCGCCGGTTCCGATGATCGGGAGCCGCCCTCCGAACAACTTCCAAAACGCGCGCACGTTGGCCAGCGCAACCGGCTTGATCAACGCGCCCCCCAGACCGCCGAACCCGCCTTTCGGCTTGATCACCACACACTCCTTGTCGGGATCCACCACGAGACCGTTCCCCACCGAATTGATAAGGGAGAGGAAGTCCACTCCGACGCGCTCCAGCACGCGCACCATCTTCTCCTGGTGAGCCGGATCAAAATAGGGAGGCAGTTTCACCCCCATCGGCACGGACACGACCTTCCGCACGCGCTTCAAGAGCCGCTCCGAAGAGTTCGCGTCATAGCCGATCTGCGGCTCTCCCGGAATATTGGGACAGGAGAGATTCACCTCGACCAGGTCCGGCCGGCTCTCATTGATGGCCTTGGCAATCGTGACGAAATCCTCATCGCTGAATCCGGCGATGCTGGCCATGACGGGTTTCTTGAATTTCCGGAGCTCAGGAATGAGCTGCGCGTAGGCGCGGTACCCCAGATTGGGCAATCCCATCGAGTTGATGGATCCGCCAGGAAAACCGTGGTATCGCGGTTCGGGATTGCCTTGACGGGGCTCCACCGTCATGGATTTGGTGACGATGGCCCCCGCGTGCGAGCGACCCAACGCCTCGAGCTCTTCCCGGGTCACGCAGCGCGCCCCGGCGGCGTTCATCAAGCAGCTCGGGAAGCGGACGCCCGCGATGGTCGTGGAGAGGTCCATTGATTCTCGGCTATCGGCCATTGGCTATCAGCTATGTGCTTTCCAATTGGCCGTCCCGCATCAGATACACGCAATCCGCCTGCGCTGCTGCCGCCTGGCTGTGGGTCGCCAACAGGATGGTGTGGCCGAATCGCTGCGAGAGGGACTTCAACAGCGACACGATCTCGGCGCCGTTCTTCGAGTCCAAATTGCCGGTCGGTTCGTCGGCCAGAATCAGTTGAGGCCGATGCACCAGGGCCCGGGCAATCGCCACACGCTGCTGCTCGCCGCCCGATAATTCAGCCGGACGGTGTCGCTCCCGGGCCCGCATGCCGACCGCTTCCAGGCTTTCGGCGACCCGTCCCCGGACCGCTTTCCCGGTCTCGCCACTCAGAAGCAGGGGCAGCGCGACATTTTCCCCCGCGGTGAGGCCGGGAATGAGGTGAAAGGCCTGGAACACCATCCCGATGCATTCTCTCCGCACTCTGGTCCACTCCGCGTCCGAAAAGTGCTGCGTGGACCGTCCGGCGAGCGCCACCGTCCCCGCGGTCGGAGAGTCAAGTCCGGCAACGAGATTGAGGAGCGTGCTCTTGCCACACCCGCTGGGCCCCATCAAGGCACAAAACTGCCCCTTGGATATATCAAAGCTCACGTCCCGGAGAGCCATCACGACGGCGCCCCCGCGCGCATACTCCTTGTACACATGGTCGAGTTTGACCACTCGCTCCCCTGATGCAGCCCCTCATGACGTTTTTCTCGTATACCACAACCAAATCGCGCCCACAAGAACCGGCCGCCTCACCGTCTCGGCGGCGTGCGCAAACATGATGCTCGTTCTTCCTCGCATCGCGCACCCTTGACATCGCCAGCCCGAATTCCTTTATAACAGAGACGGCGATCGGACGGACTTGAGCCGATGGAGAGCTGACATCGGCCCGGCTGCACGCGAGACGCGATGCCGTTCCTGGCTGCAATCATCCGACGGGTGCTGCACGCGGTTCTACCGGCTGAGTGCGCCGGGTGCGGGACCGCCTTGACCGATGATCCGGTCCCTTTCTTCTGCCGGCTGTGCTGGCAGGGGATTACGCCGCTCAGCGGCCCGGCCTGCCCCCGATGCGGTCGTCCGTTCGCCTCACCGGTGACGCTGGCATACAGCCCCCGTCACCTGTGCGGCGCCTGCCGGATGCGCCGGCCGATCTTCACGCAAGCCTGGTCGCTGTATCCCTACGTTCCGCCCTTGCAGAAAGCCATTCAGTTGTTCAAGTATCATAAAAAGGTGGCGCTGGCGGATGCCTTGGGGGATCTCATGAACGTGGCGTTGCAGCAGCCTCCGGACGTTGACCTGCTGATGCCCGTTCCGCTGCACCCCTCTCGGCTCAGGGAACGCGAGTTCAACCAGTCGCTCCTGCTGGCGGACCGACTGAACCGCCGGCTCCGGTTGCCCCTCTCGTACGACAACCTGATCCGCGTGCGTCCGACGCAGCCGCAAACGGAATTAAACCGGGCGGCGCGGCTCAAGAACCTGCGTCGGTCCTTTGTCGTGCAACGTCCCGAGGAGGTAACCGGAAGGCGAATCCTGCTCGTGGACGACGTCCTGACCACCGGAACGACCGTCAATGAATGCGCCAAGGCGCTGCGCAAAGCGGGCGCCTCAGACGTCTATGTGGGCACCTTGGCGCGTACAGTTTGACCAAAAGAGCCGATGGCTGATAGCCGAGAATCAAGAGCTAATGGCGAATGGCGTATGGCAGGATGTCAGAAGTCTTGCCATCAGCTATAAGCCATAAGCTCTTCGACCTGGCCATCAGCCATTCGCTCCCTGCTTTTGAGGAGAACCATGCCCATCTACGAATATCGTTGCACAGAGTGTGGGAAGCGGAGCAGCGTGCTGGTCCTGAACATCAGAAATCCGGCTCCACCGGTCTGCAAGTTTTGCCACAGCACACGCCTCGAGCGAATCATGTCGCGGTTCGCGGCTCCCAAATCCGAAGAGGCGCGCCTGGAGGCGCTGTCGGACCCGAGCACGTTCGGGGACCTTGATGAGAATGATCCGCAAAGCATGGCCCGGTTCATGAAAAAGATGGGGCGAGAGATGGGAGAAGACTTCGACGATGACCTGGCCGAATCAGACCTCACTGACCTGGATTGACATGTATTGGCAACAACAATCACTTGACAATTTCGCGGTCCCCTCCTACACTCGCCTCAGAGTGGGCCAGAATTTCGCGCCATACGTTGACGTGACCCGCGATGCCGCAACCCAAGGACGAACTGCTCACAGCGGCCGAGACCTGCCGCTACCTCAAGATCGCGCCGCGGACGCTGTACCGCTACATCCAGGAGCACCGCATGCCCGCATTCAAGCTCGGGAAGGAGTGGCGATTCGTGCGCTCGGATCTTGAAGGGTGGATCCGCCGGCGGGTTGCGACCCGCCCTCGGCGAGGGTAACCAGGAGGCACATCCATGTTCGCAGGAGAGTATCTGTGCAAATTGGATGAGAAGGGTCGTTTTATCATCCCCTCTCCCATACGCGAGCGGCTGGAAGCCGAAGGGAACGGCGTGGTCTTTCTCAAAGGACCGGAACAGTCGCTCTGGATCTATTCGACGGCCGAATGGGAAAAAGTGCTCGAACGCACCAAGAATAAACTGGACGAGGATCAAAGCCGGCTCTTCATGCATTTCGTCGTGTCCGAAGCCGGGACCTCCGACGTGGACAAAGCCGGCCGCGTGCTGATCCCCGGCCGCCTGCGTAAACTGGTGCCGGTGGAGGAAGATCAGGAGATCATCCTGGTGGGCCTCTATAACCGGATGGAAGTCTGGAACCCGGCTGAATGGCGGCGGTACTTGAGCAAGACCGAAGACAAGTATGAACAAACTCTCGGCAAGATCCTGAACCTGCTCTGATCCGATACGGTGCCACGACCGTCTCGCATACGCCCAGCCCGCCAGAAGCCGGTTCCTCTCCGCCTCACCTCCTATCGCCCCATCGGGACTGTGCCGCATCCCGGCCCGGCCGGCCCTCTCCCCCTTCAAGAACGAGCATTCCGGCCCGCCAGCCGCCGACCGCGCCCGCGGTTTCCTCAGCCTGCTCTGACGGCGCTGCATCACGCTCCGGCTTCGATCTCAGTGGACCGCCTGACGCTGACGCTGCCGGTCCCGCCCAGCATCAACCACCAGTATGCTACGGTGAACGGACGGCGTGTCCTCTCCGCCGTGGGGCGAGGCTATAAAGCGCTGGTGGCGCAACAGATGTTAGTGGCCCTAGCGCGCGCTCCCCATCGGAAGGGACTCCTGCGAACCGTGCGATCGGAAGATCTCGCCCTCTCCATTCGCTTTCATTTCACCTCGCCGCTGCGCCGGGACGTGGATGGCGGCCTCAAGATCGCGCAGGACGCCCTGTGCGAGGCGCTGGGGATCAATGACAACCGAATCCTCGAAATCCACCTCTACAAGGCTCGCGACTCCGTCCACCCGCGCATCGAGATCACTCTGAGCCCGGTGGCTTTTCGGTCATAGCCTTGCTTCGCAGAGAAAGGCCTCCACAATAACCATCGTGTCGGAGAGCAAGATCTGACCCTCTGTCCTGTCAACGCCTAACGGCTCTGGCGGCTCAGCTGCCTGTTAGGCGACTGATGCGGGCCAAGCTGGTCAGAGATTCAGCCTCCGAATACGAGCGAGGCGACACGAGGCAGCAGCTTCAGATCGCCAGACAGCCTAACCTCGCCACTTGCGACAGCAGCACGCGCATCAAAGCGCCCGCTCATTATGTCTTGCATAGCCCGATCCGTAAGGCTGATTGTCAAGTCGGGGTTACCATGGCGCCCTGCTGCAACGTGCGGGCCGGAGGCGTCTAGGATGATGGCCCAACTGCCTCCTTCATCCCCGCTTACGTTGAACAGCACTATACCGTTTACTTCCGCGGCTAACTCCGCCGCGCGCGTGCTCCTGGTACGGAGCTGGTAGGGCAAGATGACCTCAAAGTAGTCTCGTACGGAGATACTCTGACCGTGTTTGGCGCGCTCGATCTCCGCCTCTTTGAGCAGGACCTCAAGCTGACCGATCAGGATACGAATATCGCGGTCGAAGGACTCTTGGCGAGCCTCAACGGCCTGTCGCCTGTGGAACATTCGGATCTTGTCAGGTAACTCATCCTCCGCCGGCATCGATGCTCCCCCAACCAGAACCGGGATGATGGGTATTGCCCGAGACAGACCCTCAGCGATCTCCATTTGGACGTAATCCAGCGGATCATCGATGCGCCGCTGTCCGCTCTTGTCTCGAAGGTTTACCCACTTCGGGCCGACGATGACGACAAGCACGTCGCACCGGCGAAGAGTCCGCAGAAGCGTCAGCGCGAAGTCGGAACCTGGAAGGATGTTGTCCGCGTCGAGGAAGATACACTCCTTCCCAAACACCTCACTGAGCGTGTCAGCTAGGCGCCGCGCCGCATCCGCGGAATCAGTGCGTCGATAACTGACAAAGATACGTGGGTCCGCCATATGGCTCGTCTGGTTTCAAAGTCAGCCCCAGGGGGCAAACCAAGATTTCTGGTTCACCGCGAGGCGAAACGCCTTCAAGCTCGGCGATTCAGTCGCCTAACGTGTAGGCTGACCCGCTATGGCGGGTCCAGCCTTTTGTTAGGGTGCCCTTGAACGCGCATAAAGTTACCTAAACGCATTTTAGCTCAGCCGAAGTATAGGGACACGTTGCTTTGTCAAACATGAATGTGAAAGAAAGATGAAGAATTGATTCCGCGATCTGTGCAGTGACCACTTCCCCTTTGGGATGGATCGAGAAGATTCGGTACTGGTTCAAAAGCAGGAGCAGTGGCTTGTGCTTTACAGGCAACAGTTTTTTGATGCTGGCGTATTTTTTAGCTTTGTATTGGTTTTCGTCAAATACCTGAATTAGTTGGCCAAGGGTAAAACGGGTAAACTCCTTTCGATAGAGTCGGTCGTGCTTTTTTCTGATTATTTCGATGAGCCTGTTTTCTACGGCACTTACTGCCATAGCAACACTTGCCGTAAAACAGTAGTTGGAGAACGATACGATCGCTTCGTCTAGCCGTGCACACTCTTCGCAAGAGATACGATCTAATTTTCCGCTAAGAGTCAGATTCAATGAAAGTCACCGATGATTGAAAGCCCTTCACCAATCGAAGAAACTCTCGATGATTCTCAAGTCGTTATGGGCTGGCGAGCCGGGTTGAAATTTCTGACATCTTATCAACTGCGTACCTATTAGCATCAATGAACTTTGCGCACTGAACGTACTTTCGTGCCCATTCCAGCATCGATTGAACTCGTGGGTTGGCCGTATAGCAATCCGCATTCAAACCAGTGTCGGGGTGCGTGAAAGGACACCAGGCCTTTGACGCTCGAGTGAGGTCCTGGAAAATCGCAGAGAATCGCTCTGCTCCCTTCATGTAATGGAGAAGAGTATTCAGCTTGTCTTCATCACCCATAGATGCATCGACTCCTATCGTTCAGGCGCCCTCACAAACAACCTAACGCTTGAATTCAGCGGCGCCGAAGGCATCCTCTGGAATGCTTTGTTCGGCTGCTGATCACGCTGAGGTGCGTAGTGGTACAAGCCGATCAATCTCGATGGCCTTCGAACCGCGCATGGCATGCCAGAGATCCCAGTCCAACTGCAATCCGAGCCAGAAGTTGGCCGACATCCCCAGGACCCGTGCCAGCCGAAGAGCCGTGTCCGACGTGATCGCCCGCTTGCCACGAATGATCTCGTTGAGCCGGGGAAACGAGATGCCCAGACGGGCCGCCAATTCCGACTGAGTAATGGCCAGGGGCTTGACGAACTCCTCCAGCAACATCTCGCCGGGACGGGTGGGTGGCCGCTGACGAGGCAGGCGGCGACCGACAAGCTCTCGCGAATGGCCCCGCCGCCCCGCTGTGGCCCGACTCTTAGTGGTAGTCCGTGATCTCAACCTCGTAGGCATCTCCAGCCTCCCATCGGAAGCAAATCCGATATTGATCGTTGATCCTAATGCTGTGCTGCCCGCTCCGGTCGCCGCGCAACCGTTCTAGGCGATTTCCCCGTGGAACAGCGAGCTCGCTGAGGTCTCTGACTCGATTGACCTGATCGAGCTTCCTCCGGGCAACCTGCCACAGATTCCGGGGACAGGCTCTTCGCGCAACGGGAGTATCGACACCGTCAAAGATGTCCTCGGTGCCTCGGCCCCAGAACGAGCGTATCACGGGTTACATTATAACGACCTCTGTGATAATCCTCAATCTCTGTCCGAGTCCGCCTAACTATGGATTATCTAGTTCCGTATAAGTCCCCCCGTCTGGTCCACCTGCAGTATGAGACTTCCTGATTCGCCTGGCAAGGAAGCGGGACAAGGCGGGCGAGCCGCGCCGATGTGCGCCCCTCACCCTACCCTCTCCCATCACCCGTTGCATTGAGCTACGCAACGGGTACCCGGGCGAGGCACGGGGTAACGTGGAGATGTGCACGTCAGGAAGCACGCGAGGCCCAAGTGCCCAGGATCCTAGCTCACACCCAAGTCTCGGATGGAACGGACGCGCGCTGAGGTTCGCAGCATAGCGCTCACTGCCTGCCAGGAGCCCAATGGCTGCCGCATCGCCGGTCCGATGATCTGCCGGAGGCGCGCGGCCAACAGTACGGCGCTAATTGCTGCCGGATGAGAACGCATCATGCTGCAACCGAACGGGCGCGCCGTTCGTCAGCCGAGACGCCTCCTCTTCATTCGTAGCGGAGGGCTTCGATGGGGTTCAGCCGGGCGGCTTTGTTCGCAGGATACAGCCCGAAGAACAGCCCCACCGCCAGCGAGAAGAGGAAGGCCACGAGGATGGATCGGACCGAGATGATCGTGGGCCAGCCGGCCACGACCGTGGTGGCGCGGGCCCCCAGGATGCCGAAGACGATGCCCAACACGCCTCCGAACAGGCTCAGCGTCATGGCCTCGATGAGAAACTGAATCAAAATATGGCGCCGCTTGGCGCCGACCGCCATCCGGACCCCGATCTCACGGGTCCGCTCCGTCACCGACACCAGCAGGATGTTCATGATCCCGATCCCGCCGACCAGCAGCGAGATGGAGGCGACGGCAAACATCATCAACGTGAGGGTCTGGCCGGTTCCCTCCTGCACCCGCCCGATGTCCACCTGGGTCCGGATCGTAAAATCATCCGGTTGGTCGGGCTGCAGACGGTGGCGGGCCCGCAGGACCTCGCGGACGGCCGTCACGGCCTCCGGCAGATCCTCCGGCCGGTCGGTCGCGGCAAACAGAGCGCCCACCGAGCCGAGGAATTGGGTACCCAGCACTTTCCGCTCCGCGGTCGTGAACGGAATAAAAAGAATGTCATCCTGGTCGGACCCCTGCGCCGATTGCCCTTTGGGCGCCAGGACTCCGACGACTTTGAACGACACGTTCTTGATCCGGATCGTGGAACCGACCGGCTCCTCTCCGACCTCGTACAAGTTTTCCACCACCGTCTGCCCGATTAACGCCACACGGGCAGCGGTATCCAAATCGGCCTGGGTAATCGGACCGCCGCTGGTGTAAGACCAGTCCCTGATCGTGAGATAGCCCGGCGAGACCCCGTTTACAGGGCCATTCCAGTTTTTGTTCCCATAGACGATCTGCATCACATCCCGCTTGGCCCAGGCCGTCTCGGTGAGCAGCGGAATCTTCTTCTTCAGGTCGAGCGCATCCGCCACCGTCAGCGTGACAGCCCCGCCTTGCCCTCCACGCACCCCGCCGACCGTCGTGGTGCCCGGCAGGATGATGATCACATTGGTGCCCATGCTCGCGACCTGCGCGCGAACCGCAGCCTTGGCGCCCTCCCCGATGCTGACCATCGCGATCACCGCCCCGACGCCGATGATGATGCCGAGCATCGTGAGGCCCGCTCGCAGCCGGTTCCGGCTGAGCACACGGAAGGCTGTCAAGACTGTTAGCAGGATGAATGCGCCCACCGTCTTCCCTTATCCTCCGCGTGCATGAACGGGAGCCTTGCGCCGGTCGCTCACAATCTGTCCGTCCTTGACCACAATTTCGCGCGCCGCGTAGGCGGCAATGTCCGCTTCGTGCGTCACCACCATGACCGTGAGGCCGTCTTCCCGATTCAGGCGAGCCAGCGTGACCATGATGTCCCGGCTGGACTCGGTGTCCAGGTTCCCGGTCGGCTCGTCGGCTAAGAGAATTGCGGGGAAGGAGACCAGCGCCCGCGCGATGGCGACGCGCTGTTGTTGCCCCCCGGAGAGCTGGGCAGGATAATGGTGTTCTCGGCCGGCCAACCCCACGCGCGCGAGCGCGGCGGCCGCCAGCGTCCGCTGCTCCCGCAGCGACGCGCCCCTATAAAAAAGCGGCAATTGAACATTTTCCGAGGCGCTGGTCCTCGGGATCAGATTGAAGTTTTGGAAGATGAACCCGATCTCCCGGTTCCGGATCTCCGCCAAGGCGTCCGACCCCATGGATCCAACGTCCTGTCCATCCAGCCAATAGCGGCCCCGGGTGGGGGTGTCGAGGCAGCCGAGGATGTTCATGAGGGTGGACTTGCCGGAGCCGGACGCGCCTATGACCGCCACGAACTCTCCGCGCTCGATCTCCAGGCTGACGCCGCGAAGCGCCTGCACCTCCACATCACCGAGCCGGTAAATCTTCCAGAGGTCCGTGCAGACGATCAGCGCGCCCATTTTATTTCCAGTGATGAGTCATGAGTAACGAGCCATGAGCGAAGAGACGGCGACCGGGACATCACGGCTCAGCTCCCCATCACTCGTTACTCATCACTCATGGCTCATCACTATCTAGAGGCCTCGGTCGCGCGAACTCGGGCGCCGTTGTCCGGAACCGAATCCCGGCGGCAGCGTATGCGGATTTCGACTTTCTCTCGGCATTTCGATCCCAACGATGACCTCATCCCCTTCCTTCAACCCGCCGGCCACCAGCTCGGTAAAGTTGCCGTCCGAGATGCCCGGCTGGATAGGGACCGACACCGGGTCACCATCGGGACCCACTCTCCAAACCGCTTTCGAGCCCGTGGCCGGTTCGCCAGGGGCAGGAACGGCGTGAGCCGCTTTGGCAGCAGAGTCGGCGCTGCTCCCACCGGAGCCGGTCATACGACCTGCCAGGCGCTCAGCATTCAACGGCGTAAAGCGAAGCGCCGCGTTGGGGACTTTGAGCACCTGATCCTTACGGGACACGATGATCGAGGCGTTGGCGGTCATGCCGGGCTTCAACCGTAGATCCCGGTTATCCACTTCAATCACGACGTCGTACGTCACCACATTCTGCACGCTGATCGGGGCGTTTCGGACCTGCCTGACGGCGCCGCGGAACTGCTCGCCGGGATATGCATCGACCGTAAACGTCGCCTCCTTGCCTTCCACGATGCCCCCGATGTCGGCCTCACTCACGTTGGTATCCACCTGCATCTTCATGAGGTCGAGCGCGATGAGAAAAAGCATCGGGGTCTGAAACCCCGCGGTAACGGTTTGTCCTACCTCCACGTTACGGGCAATGACAATCCCATTGACCGGCGATCGAATGACCGTGTATTTGAGGTCCATCTCGGCTGCGTTGAGGGCGGCTTCAGCCTGTTTCACCTGTGCCGACGCCACATCAAGCTGCGCCACGGCCCCTTCGTAGGCCGTGGCGGCCACGTCTACGTCGTTCTGAGAGACGAACTGCTGTCCGAGAAGCACTTTGGCGCGATCCAATTCTCGCTTTCTCTGAGCGAGATCGGCCCGCGCTTTTACCACTGCTGCTTTCGCGTTTGCCAGATTCGCCGCCGCCTGGTCCCGCCGCGCCTGGTAGATTGAGGGATCGATTCGGGCCACCACGTCGCCGACTTTCACCACTGAGTTGAAGTCAGCGTGCAGGCTGATAACCTTCCCGGTGACCTGGCTCCCGACCTGGACCGACACAACCGGGTTGATGGTCCCGATCGCCGTGACCACCGACACGATCGTCCCACGCGCGACCGGCGCGGTCTTATAGCGGATGGGAGCCTTCCGTTCTCCCCCGAAAAACACGTATCCCCCGATGGCCAAGCCCACCGCCAGGATACTCACAATCCAGACCGCTCTCCGCACGGTTTCCACTCGTTGCCGGTTGTTCGACCGAACGATTGCCGGTTCATTCTATGGACGCATTTTTCAGCCTGTCAAGCAAAGTTCGGAGCCCCTGCCCGTCGCGCAGGCCCTGAAAAGCGACAGGCCATTCGCCGAGAGGCGAATGGCCTGTCGCCCAACCCAGCCGGCTCACGCCGACCGATCACAAGACCGATCGCTTGGAAGAACCGTCATGGAGCGACCGAGATCCGGTCCTTGATCGCGTCAAACGTTCCCTTGGGAAGCACATTTTTGGAGACCAGTTCTCCCCTGACCTTATACGGCCGATTGGCGACGACCTTGTCGGCCACCTCTTTCGTCAGCCCCAGGAAGAGCACCAGGTCGCTTGCCGACGCGGTATTCACGTTCACCGTGCCGGGGGCATGTGACGGCGAGGTCGGCGTCGGGGTCGCCGGTGCGCTTGGGAGCATACCGGGGGCAGTGGCCTGTGCCGGACCTGGCGACGGGCTGGCAGGCAGACGTGACGGCGCGGGAGGGCTTACCGACTCTGTCCCGAGCTGACGCTCCTTGAGTTCTTTCTGGTGCCGGGCCACAATGTTGTTCAGTTTCTCATTTTGCCGCTTCGCGGCCTCGTACTCTCGACGGACCGTTCGCAGCTGAGCAGTCAACTCTTTGATCTTCTGCTCCTGTTCCTTGATGCGTCCCTCGATACTCGATCGCTCCTTGTCCCGGCTGTCTTTAATACGCTGCAATTCGGCTAGGGCCAACTCGGTATCAGCGGTCATCTTCGCGTTCAGATCCTTGAGGCTTTTCACCTGCAGTTCCAACGCGTTTTTCTGAGCCCGCGTCTTTTCCAGCTCGGTCTTGGCGGTTTCAGTCTCCGCAACGGCTGCGTCATATTTGCTTTGCCCTACGACGCACCCGTTAGCCGCCACCGCGGCCACGAGGGCCGCGCCTAACACCACAAACTTTCTCATTCAGCCCTCCCTGGCTTACTCGCCTCTCGGATCGGTCACTATTCCAGGTCTAGAAGAAGCTCTCTTATAAAAAGCTTGCAGATGAATTCGGCCTCAATGGATTCGAAGATGTGTAGTCGATCAGACCATTTTTGTCAATAGGTACGAGTAGTTGCCGCGCATCACTCGCTTCCATTTGGTCGGCGACCGAATCCGCGTATTCTTTTATCGCCATTACCATTACCTTCGCCCATGCCCTTGACTCGACAGGCGGAGTTTGTGATCATGCCGCCTGCCTTTTGCAACAGAAGGGAAGTCGAACGGCTGATTCGCAAGACCAATGCGTGAATGGGGTCCTGAACTCGCGGTGCTGCTGGGTCTTGTGGAAGGCCTCACCGAGTTTTTGCCGGTTTCCTCCACCGGCCACCTTATCCTCATCGGTCACTGGCTTGGCTTTACCGGAGCCGTGGCGGCCAGCATCGAGATTTCCATCCAGCTCGGCTCCATCCTGGCAGTGATCGTCTACGAGCGGAGCAAACTGGCCGCGATCCTGTCGCAAGCCGCCAGGGAGCAAGCCTCACTGCGAGCGCTGATCCGGGCGACTCATTTCACCGGGCAGCGGGCCGTCAAGGAACGGTGGCGGACCACCTTCCGCCGGTCGTTCGACACGCACCGAAGCTTGTGGTTCCTGATCGGACTGGGCGCTGCGTTTGTGCCGGCGGCTCTCATCGGCCTGCTCGCGCACGGCTGGATCGAATCCACCCTGTTTAACCCGCACACCGTTGCGACCGCGCTGATCGCCGGCGGATTGATCATTCTCGTGGTCGAGTCCCTGAAAGACAGGGTCCGTATCGTTCAACTGGACCAGGTCGGCCTCCCAACCGCCTTCTTGGTCGGAGTGGCTCAATGCGCGTCGCTTATTCCCGGCGTATCCCGCTCCGGCGCGACGATTGTAGGGGGGCTACTCGCTGGAATGGATCGCAAAGCGGCCACTGAATATTCCTTCTTTCTGGCTCTCCCCACCATGATCGCAGCCACGAGCTACAAGATGCTGAAGTCCAGGGAGCTGCTGACGAATCAAGACGCCCTAGCCTTGGCCCTCGGCCTTCTGGTGTCGTTCCTGGTCGCCTGGGCCGTCATTGCCGCCTTCCTGACGTTCGTCAAACGGCATAGCTTACGCCCGTTCGCCTACTATCGGATCGTGCTCGGCGCGGTAGTTCTGCTGGAGTTCGAGTGAAGGGGAAAGGGTCAATGGTCAGCGATCATTGGTCATTAGCCTAAGGCAGGAGTGAGGGGAAGTTGCACAGGAACTTCTTCAGCCCCGTTGACCGATGACCAGTGACCAATGACGCCTTTTCAGGAAGGTCAGGGCTGCTCGGGGACAGGACTCGCCTGCTCTTTCTTTTCAAACGCGAAGTGAAGGATCAGGAAGAACACGCCGACGCTGATGGCGGCGTCCGCGACGTTGAAGGCGGGCCAGTGGTAGGCATCAACATAGAAGTCCAGGAAGTCGATCACCTCTCCGAAGCGCAGCCGATCCAACAAGTTTCCGATCGCCCCGCCCAGGATGCCCGCGATGCTGAGCTGCCCGACCCAATCATCGTGGCGCAGGCGGAAAAATATTGTTCCGAGCAGCGCCAGCGCGAAGAGGGAGGTGAGTCCGAAAAACAGGAGCCGGAACCCGTTGCTGCTCGAGGCCAGGAGCCCAAAGGCCGCGCCGGGATTTCGGATATACGTCAGGTTAAACACGTTCGGGATGATCGGGATGGACTCATGCAGGCGCATCGTCTGCATGATCTGAGCTTTGCTGGCCTGGTCGAGGGTGATGGTGCCGACGCTCACGATCGCCAGAATCACGTAACGCGCAGCTCGTTCCATCACCGGATTGCCTCGATGCACCGGTCACACAACGTCGGATGCTCCGCGAAGGTCCCTACCGCCTCCCGATAGTTCCAGCACCGCTCGCATTTCTGACCACTTGCTCTAACAACCTCAACTGCAAGTCCTTCACCCAGATTTACCAACAGGTCCCCCTCCGTGGGCACTTGTTGGACAGCCCGAAGCTCCACCTGAGAAACAATGAAAAGCGTAGGCAAAAAATCCTCGTATGGTTTCAAAATATCATACGAAGCTGGATTTGAACGCTGAGCATAAAGAATAACCTTTGCTTCAAGGGAAGCTCCGATGACCCGCTCTCTTCGTTTCTCCTCCAATTTGCTTTGGACTTGGCTTCGTATATGCAAGAGATCATCCCATCTCCGTTCAAGTTCAGGGTTTATCCAACCTGGATTAATATCAGGGAACAGAGCAATATGAACACTGGGCACGCCTGTCCTTCGCCGAACTATTTCCGAAGCGCGCCAAATCTCGTCTGCGGTGAAGCTTAGAACAGGAGCCATAAGACGCGCTATTGCTTCCAGTATTTCAAGCATCACAGTCTGGGAACCCCGTCGGAGACGATGGCTCGGACAAAACGTATAAAGCCTGTCCTTCAAAATGTCCAAATAAACTGCGCTAAGATCAACAGAGCAAAAGTTGTTAAGTTCATGGAAGATGCTGTGGAACTCGAAGTCTTTGTAGTCACGCTTGATGCGATCTATCATGTTCGCGAGCCTTACCAAAGCCCACTTGTCAAGTTCGGGCAACTGATCAAATGGAACAGAATCACGCGTCGGATCGAAGTCATAGAGGTTGCTCAGAAGGAACCGGCAGGTGTTGCGGATCTTGCGATATGCCTCGACCAGATGATTTAAAATCTCCGTGGATATGCGAAGGTCCTCGCGATAGTCCTGCGCCGCAACCCACAGGCGCAGGATTTCGGCGCCCGACTGCTTGATCACATCCTGGGGCGCCACTACGTTCCCGGCCGACTTGGACATCTTCTTGCCCGCCCCATCCACCACAAACCCGTGCGTGAGCACGGCCTTGTACGGAGCCCGGTCATCGGTCGTCACGCCGGCAAGCAACGCGCTGTGGAACCACCCCCGGTGCTGGTCCGAGCCTTCCAGATAGAGGTCGGCCGGCCACCAGCCGCTCCCGCGCGGCTTGCACACCGCGGCATAGCTCACACCCGATTCGAACCACACGTCGAGGATGTCCTTCTCTTTCTCCAACTCCTTGCTTCCGCACGTGCAGGTGAAGCCGGAGGGTAGCAGTTCGGCAGCGGTCTTCTGGAACCATGCGTCAGCGCCGTGTTTCTCGACCAAACTCACGACATGCGCAATCACCTTGGGATCCATCAGGACAGTCTTGCAAGCCTTGCAGGTGAAACCTGGGATTGGCACGCCCCACACGCGCTGGCGGGACAAGCACCAGTCCGGGCGGTTCTCGATCATTCCGTAGATCCGATCACGGCCCCAAGCGGGAATCCAGCGGACCTGCTCATCAATGACCCGCAGCGCTTTTCCACGCAGGTCGTTGGTCCCCATCGAGACGAACCATTGCTCGGTCGCCCGGAAAATCACCGGGCTCTTGCAGCGCCAGCAGTGAGGATAGGAGTGGGTGACCGTGCCGTGGCCGAGCAATAACCCTGTCGCCCTCAATTTCTCGATGATAGCCGGATTCGCCTTGAACACATGCTGGCCCGCAAATTCTTTGACCGACTCCGTGAAACGCCCCGTGTCATCAAGCGGAGCAAGAATTTCCAATCGTTCTCCCGGCGACGCGGAGGCGTTGTGCTTGAGCACCAAGGCGTAGTCCTCTTGCCCATGCCCCGGCGCAATGTGCACGCAACCGGTTCCCTGATCCAGCGTGACGAACTCGGCCAGGAGGATCGGCGAGAGGCCGTCGGCGAGTGGCCGGCGAGCCTTTAGCCCTGGGAGCCCTTCGCTCCCCTTCCCAGTTCCCAGGATTTGATAGCCATAGTCTGACAGGCCACAGGCCTTGGCGACGCTGTCCACCAGTTTCTCCGCGATGATCAGGACCTCGTCGCCGACCTGCACAAAGGCGTAGTCGATGTCGGGATGGAGGCAGACCGCCTGGTTGGCCGGGAGGGTCCAGGGCGTCGTCGTCCAGATGACCACCGACACGGATTTGGTATTTGGTGGAAACCTACGTAAAGTTGGCCCCCCCCGGAGGGCAAGTTCTATGGCAAGGCTGGACGGCGGACCCACCAGCGGGAACCGCACGTAGATCGAGGGCGACGTGTGGTCCTCATACTCCACCTCGGCCTCGGCCAGCGCGGTCTGATCCACCGTGCACCAGAGCACCGGCTTCAGTCCTTTATAGACCCCTCCTTTCGCCACGAACTTCCCGAATTCGCGCAAGATCGTGGCCTCATACGCCGGGTCCATGGTCAGATACGGATGTTCCCAGTCCCCCAACACGCCCAGGCGTCGAAACTCGTCCCGCTGAATCCGGTAATACTTCTCGGCGTAATCACGACAGAGCTTGCGGATGGTAAGCGTGTCGAGGCCTTTCTTCTTGTCACCCAGCTCCTTGAGGACTTGATGCTCGATCGGCAACCCATGGCAGTCCCAACCAGGCACATAGGGCACTCGGTAGCCGGCCATGGTCTTGGACTTGACGATGATGTCCTTCAGGATCTTGTTCAGCGCGTGGCCGATATGGATGCGGCCGTTCGCGTAGGGCGGGCCGTCGTGCAAGACATAGAGCGGGCGTTCCCGACCGGCCTCCTGGAGGCGCTCGTAGAGACGCTCGCGCTCCCACCACGCCAGCAGTTCAGGTTCCCGCTGCGGCAGGTTGGCCTTCATGGGGAAATCCGTGCGGGGCAGATTGAGTGTCGCCTTATAGTCCATTGGTACAGCCCATAGAGCAGTCAGCCATCAGCATTCAGCAATTGAAGGTAGTCCGGGCTGATAGCTGAGAGCTGATCGCTGAGAGCTTTCAACTCACCGCCATCATGCGGTCCAGCGCGATCTTGGCCCAGGCCTTGTCATCATCCGGCACGACAATATGGTTTACGACGTGCCCTTCGGCCAGGTTTTCCATTGCCCAACACAGGTGGGGGGCATCAATTCGGAACATGGTGGCGCATTGGCAGACAGTGGAAGAGAGGAAAAAGACCCGCTTGTCCGGCTGGTTCCGCTTGAGGCGGTTGACCAGGTTCAACTCCGTTCCCACGGCCCAGGCGGTGCCGGCCGGGGCCGCGCTCACCGTCTTGATGATGAATTCGGTCGAACCGACGAGATCGGCCTTGTTGACGACGTCCTCATGGCATTCGGGGTGGACGATGACCTTGATATCCGAGTGCTGTTTCCGGAAATAGTCCACGTGGGCGGGTTGGAACATCTGGTGGACGCTGCAGTGGCCCTTCCAAAGGATCAGCCTCGCCTTCCGGATCGCCTCAACGCTGTTCCCGCCGTTCGGCAGGAACGGGTCCCACACGATCATTTGGTCACGTGGAAGGCCCATCCGGTTCGCGGTATTGCGGCCGAGATGCTCGTCCGGGAAAAACAGGATCTTTTCGCGCCGCGCCCAGGCCCACTCGATCACAGCCCGCGCGTTGGACGAGGTGCAGGTGATGCCCCCGTGCTCGCCGCAAAAGGCCTTGAGCACCGCCGCCGAGTTCACGTACACCACTGGCGTGACGGTCTCTTCTACCGGGAGAATCCTTTCCAGCGACTCCCAGCACTGATCCACCTGCTCGATCGCGGCCATATCGGCCATCGAGCACCCGGCCGCCATGTCCGGGAGGATCACCGTTTGCTTGGAGCGGCTGAGGATGTCGGCGGTCTCAGCCATGAAGTGGACGCCGCAAAAGATGACATACGGCCGCTCGGAACGCTCCGCCGCCAGCTTGGCCAGCAACAGCGAGTCGCCCCGGAAATCAGCATGCTCGATCACCTCATCCCGTTGATAGTTGTGGCCCAGCACCATCACACGGTCGCCCAGCGCCCGTTTGGCGGCTGCGGTGCGCGCAAACAACTCCCCGGCGGAGAGCGGTTGGTAGTCGGTCAATGACAGTGGTACAGTTTCCAGGGATTTCACCCTTCACTCCTTCATTGCACGTATTTCTCTGATTGAAGCTCCGTCCTCAGAGCGGAAACGTTGCCTGCGCATTGTACGCCAGCCTCCTGCGTACAATCAACGGGGGATGGGCGCAGGCGGCGCTCACAGGCTGCGGCCGAGCCTTCGTGCGTCGTTCGGCCCAGGCTTTCTGCGCCGAATGGTTCACATAAACCATGGGCCAAGATGCTGGTTGACAACGTGAAAAATCGGGGTGTACGATCAACCCCTATAGCTAGGGGCGCCTTAAGGCTGAGAGTCCGTCCCTTCGGACAACCCTTAGAACCTGACCTGGATAATACCAGCGTAGGGAAGCGGTGACAGGAATTGGTCAGCAGACGACCTGGGCCGCACCCTTTTCTGGTGCGGCTTTTTTATTTTGGAGAAAAGGCAGCCTTCAGCAGTCAGCTTCGGACATTTCCTGATAGCTGAGCGCTGATCGCTGTCAGCTTCGAGAAGAAAGGACCTCTTCTTATGAGCAGTCCCAATGTCACTCGGACAGGTTCCGGCAACGGTCAAGGACTCAGCCCTGCTGATTCCACGTTCACGACCCAACCTTTTCCGTCCTCACGTAAAGTCTACGTGGAAGGCACGCTGCCGGGCGTCCGCGTCCCTATGCGGGAGATCAGCCTGACCCCATCACCCGTTGCATCCACCCGTCGCAACAATGAGCAACGGGTACCCGGAGCAACAGGTCCCCGGTCGGCAAGCGGGGAGGCCCCCTCCCCCAACCCCGCCGTTACCGTGTACGACACGTCCGGCCCGTACACCGATCCTACGGTCACGATCGACGTCCGCAAGGGCCTCCCTCCCATGCGCCGCGACTGGATTCTGGATCGAAACGACGTCGAGGAATTGCCTGATGTGTCGTCGGAATACGGTCGCCTGCGGGCCGCCGACCCCAAACTGGCCGAGCTGCGCTTCCGGCACATCCGCAAGCCGCTCCGGGCGAAACCCGGCATGAACGTGACCCAGATGCATTACGCCCGCAAGGGGGTCATCACCCCTGAGATGGAGTACATCGCGATCCGGGAAAACCAATCCCGCGAGCTGGCGCTTGAACATGCCTCCAACAGACATGGCGGAGGCCAACCGGGCGGCACAGCCCGGCTATCGTTTCAGCACCCCGGTCAAGCCTGGGGGGCTCGCATTCCGGCCCGGATCACGCCGGGATTCGTGCGGGACGAGGTCGCGCGCGGCCGCGCAATTATCCCGGCCAACATCAATCACCCGGAAAGCGAGCCGATGATCATCGGCCGGAACTTCCTCGTGAAAATCAACGCCAATATCGGCAACTCCGCTGTCGCCTCTTCGATCGAAGAGGAGGTCGAGAAGATGGTCTGGGCGATCCGGTGGGGTGCCGACACCGTGATGGACCTCTCCACCGGCAAGAATATCCACGAGACCCGTGAATGGATCCTCCGGAACGCCCCGGTCCCGATCGGGACGGTGCCGATCTACCAGGCCCTGGAGAAAGTGGGCGGCAAGGCTGAAGAGCTGACCTGGGAGATCTATCGGGATACCTTGATCGAGCAGGCCGAACAGGGCGTGGATTATTTCACCATCCACGCCGGCGTCCGGCTCCGGTACGTGCCGCTGACCGCCAATCGGATGACCGGGATCGTCTCGCGCGGCGGCTCGATCCACGCGAAATGGTGTCTGGCGCACCACGAGGAGAATTTCGCCTACATGCACTTCGAGGAGATCTGCGAGATCATGAAGGCCTATGACGTGTCGTTCAGCTTGGGGGACGGCCTCCGGCCGGGCTCCATCGCCGACGCGAACGACGAGGCCCAGTTCGCCGAACTGGAGACGCTGGGCGAGTTGACCAAGATCGCCTGGAAGCACGACGTCCAGGTCATGATCGAAGGGCCCGGCCACGTGCCGATGCACTTGATCCAGGTGAACATGGAGAAGCAACTCGCGGCCTGCCACGAAGCGCCGTTCTATACCCTGGGCCCGCTGACGACCGACATCGCGCCGGGATACGATCACATCACGTCCGGGATCGGAGCCGCGATGATCGGCTGGTACGGCTGCGCGATGCTGTGCTACGTGACGCCCAAAGAGCACCTCGGCCTCCCGAACAAGGACGACGTGAAAGCCGGGGTGATCGCGTACAAGATCGCGGCGCACGCAGCCGACCTGGCCAAGGGGCATCCTGGAGCCCAGGAGCGGGACAATGCCTTGTCGAAGGCCCGGTTTGAGTTCCGCTGGGAAGACCAGTTCAATCTCTCGTTAGACCCGGACACAGCCCGGGCCTATCACGACGCGACGCTGCCGGACAACGCGGCGAAAGTGGCGCACTTTTGCTCGATGTGCGGTCCGCATTTCTGCTCGATGAAGATCACGCAGGATGTCCGGGACTACGCCGCGAAGAAACACCTGGATGAACAGGAAGCGATCCGGATCGGCATGCAGGAGAAGTCCGAGGAGTTCCGAAAGGCCGGAGCCGAAATTTATCTCTAAGGAGCGGATTATGGGTAGGCCCAAGCCGGCGCCATTACGGGAACGGGACATCACCCGATACATCGCACGGGAATACTATAAAGAATTCGACCAGCTCATTGAGAGTGACGTGATCATTGTGGGAGCGGGGCCTTCCGGCCTGATCTGCGCCAGAGATCTCGCGGCCATGGGCTTCCGCACCCTGGTTGTGGAGCAGGCCCTCGCGCTGGGGGGTGGATTCTGGTCGGGCGGCTATTTGATGAACAAGGCCGCGATCTGCGCGCCGGCGAACGAGATTCTGGAGGATTTCGGCGTCCCCTGCCAGCAGATCAAGGACTGTGACGGCATGTACATGGTGGACCCGCCGCACGCCACAGGCGCCTTGATCGCCGCCGCCTATAAGGCGGGCGCCAAGATCCTGAACCTGACGCGCGTGGTGGACCTCATCTTACGGAAGGATGGGGTGCTGGAGGGCGTTGTCGTCAACAACACGACGGCGGAGACGGCGGGACATGACGTGGTCCATGTGGACCCGATCGCTCTGGAGAGTCGGGTCGTGGTGGACGCGACAGGGCACGACGCGGTGGTGGTGGACCTGCTGCATCGCCGGAACTTGTATCGGCCGGTGCCGGGCAACGGGGCGATGTGGGTCTCCCGTTCCGAGGAGGCCGTCATGGAGCACACGGGCGAAGTGTACCCCAATTGCTTCGTGGTGGGACTGGCGGTGGCGGCGGTCTACGGCACCCCCCGCATGGGCCCGGCCTTCGGATCCATGCTGCTGTCGGGTCGATACGGCGCCGAACTGATCAAAAAGAAGCTCAAGCAAGAGTGAAAAGAATGGCTAATGGTCAATGGCTGATGGTTCATGCTCGGAACCCGTGAGCGTTTCTGACCATCTGCCATTTGCCATCAGCCATTAGCCATTTCGCGTATCGAAGATGGATCTCCAAGATTTCCTGATTCAGGGCGAGGGGAGCGAGCAGGACAAGCAGGATGCCTGGAACTTGTTCCAGCAGGCGTATGAGCTGCAGATGAAGGGCCAGTTGGAGGAAGCGGTTCATCTGTATAAACGTTCCATCGAGACGCACCCGACCGCCGAAGCCTATACGTTTCTGGGCTGGACCTATAGCTTCATGGGCAAGCTGGACGAGGCGATCGAGGAATGCCGCCACGCCATCGAGGTGGATCCCGATTTCGGCAACCCCTACAACGATATCGGCGCCTACCTGATCGAGAAAGGCCAGTTCGACGAGGCGATCCCCTGGTTCGAGCGGGCCATGAAGGCCAAGCGGTACGAGAGCCCGGCCTTTCCGCATCTGAACCTCGGGCGAGTCTACGAGCGCAAGGGCCAGTGGACAGAGGCCATGGACTGTTACAAGAAATCGCTCGCGCTCAACCCGAACTACGCGCTGGCCAAGCGCGCGCTGGGACGACTCATCAGCATGTTGAACTGATCTGGTTTGTTTCGTTTGTCTGGTCTGTTTTGTTTGTTTAGTTGCGGGATGAACGAGACACACCAAAAGAACCAATTAACCCAATGAACCAAATAAACCAGACAAACGAGACGAACCAGCGGACGGTGCTGGTCGCCGTGAGCGATGTGTTCTTCTACACCAAAGTCCGCGATGCGCTGCTTCCGCACGGATACCGTCTGGAGCGGGCGCGCACGCAGGAAGAAGTACCGCAGAAAGCCGGGGCCCTTCATCCCGCCGCCATCATTCTGAACATGAACGACGAATCGCTCGATGCATTCCGGGCCCTCGAACAGATCAAGGGGGATGCCAGTTTGAAGACGATCCCGGTTCTGGCCTTCGCCAATCACGAGGAAGTGGAGACCTGGAAGAGGGCCAAGGAATTGGGCGTCACGAAGATCGTGTCGCGCAACGAATTCTCGTCGCGGACGCGGGAGCTGGTCGAAGAACTGTTGAAAGGCTATGGGCGATAGGCCATGGGCTATGGGGAGAGTGCTCAGCGCTTCACCCATCGCCTATAGCCTCGCGCCTCTCGCCTATTGCGAAGCAAGATGAAGCAATCCCGCTTACGTGACCAACATCTCAAACAAGGGGCGCTCTTCGGCGAGGTGGCCGGCTGGGAGATGCCCGCGCGTTATGGCGACCCCGCGGTCGAATATGCCGTCGTTCGCAAGGGGGTCGGCATCACCGACCTTTCACACCGGGGCAAACTCCGGGTGACGGGTGAGGATCGGGTGAAATGGCTGCAGAGCGTGATCAGCAACGACATCCTGCCCCTGACGGCCGGGCACGGCCTGTATTCCAGCCTCCTCACCCACAAGGGCAAGATGCTGTCCTACTTCAGGGTCTACGCGCTTCCCGAGTCATTGCTTCTAGAAGACGTGGGCGAGATCGGTGACACCACGTTCCAAGCCCTTCGCAAGTTTCTCCTGTACGGCACCAAGGCCAAGATGGACAACTGCGCCGAGTCGTGGGGCCTCCTGATGGTCAGCGGCCCGAAAGCGCCCGATCTTATCAAGTCGGCCTTTGGAACAGATGTAAGTAGACTGCCCCCTCTGGCCTTCATTGCCCAAAGCATCCCCCTCACCCCAACCCTCTCCCCCGGGGGGAGAGGAGAAGGTGAGGGGGGGCAGCAGGCCTTGCTGATTCGGACGGAAGAAACCGGCGAGACCGACATCGAGATCCTGATCCCGGCCGACGGGCTGGTCCCGGCCTGGGAACGGCTGTGGGAGGTCGGCACGCCGATGGGCTTGAAGCCGTTCGGGACTGAGGCACGCGAAACGCTCCGCCTCGAGGCCGGCCTGCCGAGGGCGGGAGCCGATTTGAACGAAGAGATTGTCCCGCCCGAGGCCAATCTGGAAGGCAAGGCGTTCAGCCTGACCAAGGGCTGCTACCCCGGCCAAGAGGTGGTTGCCCGCATGGACACCTATGGCAGCGTGCGCCGACGTCTGGTCGGGCTCGTGCTCAAAGACCCGGTACTCCCGCCCAAAGGCGCCAAGCTCTTCAGCGGCGAGCGCGAGGTCGGTTGGATCAGCAGCGCGGTGCGGTCTCCCTCCTTAGGGAGCGTCATCGCCTTCGGGTTTCCCCTGCGCGACTTCAGCAGTCCTGGCACCATGCTGGCTGTGGACATCGCGGGAACACGCCACGACGCAACGGTCCACCCGTTACCATTTTATTCCGCCAAGACACCATGCTAGACGGAGGTCTATCCATGAGCAAGATGCCCCTGGCTATTCTGCCGGTTGTCATCCTGGTGATCTTCGGCTGCGCCAGACACCCGCACAAAAACGTCACGGACCTTCACTTTCACACCGTGGCCATCGACCCGACCCTCCATCTCCTTGAGCACCCCAGCTATCTAGTCGGTATCGAAAAGGCACGCGCCGACCTAGTCGGCAGTGTTCCCTTCGGGACGTGCTCGAAGGACTCAGAACTCTGTCTGAACCATGGCGCCGCCTATCTGCATGACAAGCTGGAATGGCGAGAGACGCTCGCTCGTCGGCTCGATGACAAGAAGCGGCTCTTCGTCTCTCACGTGGCGACCTACGAGCAGGCAGCCGACGAAGGGGCCACGCCTCGGTGGCGAGGCCGGCTGCTCTACAGCCTCTATCGTGATGGCGCGCTCGCTTGCGCGAAAAAGCCTGATGATCCGGCTCACACCACACCGATTTGTATTCGAGAAGGCGTGAACGCATTAGGCGCTCTCAAAGAAGACTTGGAACAACGGATCGGACGGGAACGGGCGACCCACGTGCTGCTATACTCCACCGGCTGGAATAGCGATCAGGTTGATTCGATTCGGCGATATAACCTGTTCTTCGATCAGCTCACGAAGGCAGCCCTGGAGGATGGCACCAACACGTTCCGTCCGATCTTTATCGGTCTCACGTGGCCGGCGGACTGGCCGGAGCTGCCCAGCCACAGCGACATCTTCAACAAGAAAAACGATGCCGACGAAGTGGCGGTGACCTGGGCCAATTACCTCATCAACCAGATTCTCCTTCCCCTGAAGGCGAAGGGCGTGAAAATCGTGGCGATCGGCCACAGCTTCGGCGGCCGTATCGTCACGACGGCCGCGAACAGCCGCGATCTCCTGCCCGCGCCGGTTGCCAGCAAGATCAACCTCGTCGTGGGCCTTCAGGCGGCATTCAGCATCAAGCGCTTTGGAGGCGGGACGGAGGGCGATCCGTTCCGGGATTTTTCGAAGTACGCGGACAAGTTCGTCTTCATCAGTTCAAGCCATGATGAAGCTGGACGGGCAGGCGGACCCTTCTCGCGGGCATTCAATGCCATTCTTGGCGAGGAGGGAATGAAGGAGGCGCAGGAAGGCGAGATCAAGCCTCTCTTTCAGCTCATTAAGGTGGACGGAACGGGGCAGTGGGTAGACAAGCCGACCGACGGCCCTGAGCGCGCCTTACTCCTTGACGCGTCAGCGGTCGTCCAGAATCACAACGACGTCAACAACCCGCAAGTCGGTCGCCTGCTCTGGGCGACTATCAAGACGTTTGCGCGGTGAGACGATACGGTCTTACTTCTCAGGGTTTCGGGCCTCCGTGACTGCTTTGGCAAACGCCAGCAGGCTCTTGCGTTCCTCGTCGCTGAGCGCCAGCAAGAGATGGGTCTCATCCGCGTGCATCATTCGCAAGCTGAGGAACGGCTCCTCCTGGCGTTTTTCCCGATTCTCCCAGACGGCATCAATCACCTGGACCTTGTCCAGATCGTTCAGCGACACGACATCGTACCGGAAATAGGAATCGCCGATGACCATGTCATAGAGGACATTCCCGGTGGTGAGCACCAGGAGGTTAAAGCGGCCCTGCTCTTCGTATCCCTCAGGGAGATAGCGGTTGACGTGCACCAAGGCCACCTTGCGGTCACCGAGCGCCGCTTGAATCTGCGTTTTGAGCGCCGGATAATCGATCTGGAGAGCCCGTTCATCGGGGCCGCTCGCGGTCACCGCCGCCTCTCTTGCCTTCTCGAAAACCTCCGCCGCTGTCATAATGCCAGCCATGCTGTGTTCTCCTTTTCCGCGATGACACTATCGCGCACCGATTACCCTACTCCTCCGCCGCTCCTGTAAGGGGCCTCATGCGGTTGACTACGATGACGAAACCCTCCTCAGACCGGCCGCTACGATAACGGGGAGTTACTCGATATTGCAAGAGGCTTGTTGGCGTCATGGATGTTCCCGCGGCCTTAGCTTTACGGCCGCTGCGCAGCAAACGATTGGGCGAAGCGTGACGTTCCGGCCTCGTCCACGATCTCCAGGCTCAAACGGCCTCCCTCCACCGTCACCACCCCAAAATTCATGAACCCGCTCTCGCTGTACAGCGTGGTCGGCCGCAACGCGGGATCCGGAGGAACCGGTTTCACAGGAGCAGCCGACAGGGGTCCACAGATGAATTCATGGAAGTCGGCCATCCCGTCCCCGTCCGGATCATAGGCATTCACCTGCGCATAATGCACATCCGCCGCCAGCCAGACCACGTTGCGGATGCGGCGACCCAGAATCTCGTTCACGATCGCACGGAGTTCGGTCAGGAATCCTGTGCCATCCGCCGCGCGCGCCCAACTGTCATTCCCCGGCGCTAGGAGAGTACCGGGCTTCTGATTCGAGAGCGGCACGCTGGTGGCGATCACCTTCCAGGTCGCGGTCGAGCGGGCGAGCTCATCCAGGATCCACGCTCGCTGGGCCGCTCCCAGCATCGTCTTTCCCTCTCCGTCCGGCTCCGCGTTCTTGCTTCGATACTGCCGGGTGTCCAGGATGAACAGCTCCAGGTCGGCGCCGCGGCGAATCTTGCGATAGAAACGGTAGGGATCCTCAGGCGGCGATCCGATCGGCCAATACTCAAGAAACGCCTGTCGGCCGAGGGGCATCAGAGGCTCGGAGGGACCGGCGAAGTTGTTTCGGACTTCATGGTCGTCCCAGATGGCATAGACCGGTATAGCGGCCAAGAAGCGGCGCAGCGCAGGATCTCCCCGCTGGTATCGGTGCTTGGCCCGGAACTCATCTAAGGTCGACGCCAGGAAATCGCTGCCGGGCACGTTTGGCGGCGAAGGACAGCGATCGTCCCCGTAGATCAGATCGCCGAGCAGCACGGCAAACGTCGGCCTTCGCCTGAGCATGTGCTCGAACAGGGTGAATCCGGTTCGCTGGTCCCGACAGCGGTGTTGCCCTCCAAGGTCCCCTCCCCAGAGGAACGTGACGGTCTCGGGCATCTCCGGCGACGCCGTCGTGAAGCGGCCGGTTGCCGCTTCGTGCATGCCGGTCCGGTCGTTTCGTCTCTCTGCCATCACCTGATAACGATAGCTGGTGGCAGGTATCAGGTTATCCAGCAGGACAGTTGCGGTGAAATCGCGCTCCTTGCTCGTCGTGACTTCGGCAGTTCCGGCGAGCTCGCGGGAAGATGGACTGCCAGCCGAGTCGCCCGCCGCCTTATCCTCCGGAGCCCACTCGATGCGGACGCCGGTTCGACCGGCCGTGCGAAACCAGACCAGCGCCGAGTGGCTGGTCACGTCTCCGGTCGCGATACCCTCGGGGAGTGCACTGTCAGCAGGCGTGTTGGGCGCGGCAAAGGGACTTGAAGGGGGAAGCCCCGGTCGGTAGGCAGGTGCGCAACTCTCTAACGCGCCCAACAGAAGAACGACCGCGAGTTGGGGAAAGATCCTTGTGGGAAGCCCTCGCACGGGCCTCTCACATACCGGAACCGTGCACGACCGTCAAGCAGAACGGCTAGAAGACCGTTGCATTCCGCAGGGCACGTCCGGCATACTCTTCTTCCAAGCTGACGAGCAACGACTGGGTTTTGAGTTGTGAGTTTTTAGTTATAAGTTTACAACTCAACACTCAGAACTCATAACTCACAACTGAGGGCGATTTATGAGCGACCAAGTCTGTCTGATTCAAGGATGCACGGCTCGAGTGTACGCACCGGCGGGAACCGGCGCCCTCTGCAAAGAACATTTCCTGAACTTCGTCACGTGGCGACGGCGGAAAGGGCCAGGGATGTTTCACAAGTATGGGGCCATGACGATGGAGGAGCGGGATGCAATCGCGGCGGAGTGGAGCCAGACCGTCAAGCTTGCGGACTGACGCCGGTTATTCCATGACCGGAGAACCATGATGGTGGATGATCTTCCAGCGATCCCCTACCCTCTCGTACAGGTTGGTGGCTAACACACGACTTTCCTGCACCGTTTCTCCCTGCTGGCTGGTGATGTTCTCCGTGCAAATGACCCAGGCCATATCGCCGGCGACCTGGATCTGAATCTCGGTCAGCTCGAACTTCATCGAGAACGTATTGTTGAAGATCAGCACCCAGGAATCACGCACGGCGGGCCAGCCGACCCGCAACCCCCATCCAGGATGGATACAGGTGACGTACTCCTGCTGCACCCAGATCTGATCCATCCGTCCGACGTCCAGGCTTTCAAAGGCCTCGTAAAACTGCTGGTTCGCCTGGGTGACCTCCTCGATCCTTTCCTTCAGCATAGGACGCTCCGCGCTCAACCGCCCCGGCATCATACTCCAAAATGACGCGGTGTTTCACGGTCCCATTTTGTGCCGGTATCGGTCGCCTGGTCCCGGCAACAGACAGGACCGCCTGGTGACTCACCGCTTGTGGCGTTACCCCGGCGCAGTCAGTCTTTGGCCAAATCCGGATACAGCTTCTTCATGCAATCCGGACAAATATCGTGGGTCAACTCGGCCTCTGAGTGTTCTCGGATATACCGTTCGACGAGCTGCCAATAACCCTGGTCATTGCGAACTTTCTTGCACGACGCGCAGATTGGAATGAACCCGCGCAGCACCTTGACTTCCGCGAGGGCTCGCTCCAGCTCTTGTTCCCGCGCCTTGCGGCAGTCCATCTCGCGCTTCAGATTCAATGCCGAGCGCACCCTGGCCAGCAGCTCTACTTTGTTCACCGGCTTGGTGATATAGTCCATCGCCCCGGCGGCGAAGGCTGTCTCCAGGTCCGCCGCGTCGGTTTTAACCGTCACCATGATGATCACGATATCCCGAAGATGTTCGCGCGCCTTAATCTGGCGGCAGGCTTCGACACCGTCCATGTCGGGCATCAGGATGTCGAGCAGGATCAGCTCGACATCAACCTTTCTGCCTGCCGGATCATCCATCCCAAGGTGCTGAAAAGCCTCGCGGGCCGAACCAGCGGTCAGGAAATCGCTGTACCCCGTTACTCCCAGAATCGATTGCAGCAGGAGTCGGTCGTCCAGTGAATCGTCAACAATCAGTATGCTCATGGTTTCTTCATGAACCCGCAGCGAGACGCGTTCGCAGAGGGAGGGAGATGCGACTGGAGGTCCGCACGCCGCCGGTCTTGGCGTGGCTATCCTTGGTCTTGATCGAAACCCGGGTACAGCTTATTGAGGCAGTCCGGGCAAAAACCGTGAGTGAACTGGGCTTCTGAATGGTCTCGGATATAGGCCTCGACTTGCTGCCAGTAGCCCTTGTCGTTCCGAACCTTTTTGCATGACGCGCAGATCGGAATGAATCCGCGCAGCACTTTGAGTTCTCGCAGGGCCTGTTGCAATTCTTGGGTCTTCTTCGCCAAATCCTGCTCCCGCGCCTTGCGGGAATCCATCTCGTGCTTCAGTTTGAGGACTGAGCGCACGCGCGCCAGGAGCTCCACTTTGTTCACCGGCTTGGTGATATAGTCCACTGCCCCGGCGACGAACGCCAACTGCAACCACTCCATTTCTTTTGCGGTCGTGACCATGATGATGGGAATATCCTGAAGATGTTCGGCCGCCTTGATCTCTCGGCAGGTTTTCACGCCGTCCATCTCGGGCATCAGCACATCCAGAAGAATGAGATCAACCCCTCCCCCGCCTTTCTTCGGATCATTCAGGCCCAACTGCATGAAGGCATGGTTGGCCGATTCCGCCGTCAGTACTTCTCGATAGCCTGATGCTTCCAGGATCGATTTGAGCAGGACTCGGCTGTCCTCCGAATCGTCTATGATCAGAATGCTCATATAGGTTTCACCTTCTCCCGCGTGATGTGCGATTCGTACTCTCCCCTATTACGTATTGCCAACATCAGACCGTCGTGGACTTGCAAGACTAATCGTAGACGACCTCCACCCGCTCCAGATAGGAAGACAGCTCGCCCGCCCACTTCCAGATCTCTTCACCGTTCCGGCTCTTCGCAGCCTGCTCAAGGGCGCCGCCGATGTCAGAGATGGCGTCGAAGCCGTACCCACCCCCATCCCCTTTCATCGTGTGTCCTAACACGCGGATGGTGTCATAGTCCCCTTTTCCCAAGGCTGCCGTCAATGAGGCAACATCGTTTCGCCGATTGCTCAGAAATCCGGGGATCAAATCTTCGAGATCCTTGTCCACGTGGACGATGATCTTCTCAGCCGGGTTCTTCGCGCCGCTATCATGCATCATGGCCTCGCACTCCTGCCTCCTCTAGGGGTTCTTCCGGTCGTCCCGGGAGGTGGCGTCATAGTTTCCTAACTTGCCGTGTGCTCGACGATGGTTGCCATCAAGACCGGCTTTTTAATGGGCTTGGTCAGATGGGCGTTGCATCCGGCATCCAGGCTCTTCTGTATTTCTTCTTTCAACGCGTAGGCTGTCAACGCAATGATGGGAGTGGACTTTTTAGACTGCTCCTGTTCCCACTTCCGAATGGCCTTGGTGGCGGTATAGCCGTCCATGATCGGCATTTGCATGTCCATGAGCACCAGATCATAGCGCCCGGCCATGAACTTTACAACCGCGTGCTGGCCGTTTTCGGCGGTGTCAATCTCGTAGGGGGTCTTCTTCAGGTAGGACTGGATCAGGACCCGGTTTTCCGGAGAGTCTTCGACCAGGAGAATCTTTAGGGCCCGCAGGTCTTCCGGTACAGGAGGCTTTGCAGCCGGTGGAGGTGTTTGACCAGCAATCTTTGTCTTGTCCATGGCGGCGGTGACGGCATCCAGCAGATCGGCTCGACTCACCGGCTTCAAGAGGTACCCCGCCAGGCCCAGCTCACGGGACCGCGCAATGTCGCCCTTCTGATGGTTGGTGGTCAGCAGAATGATGATCAGGTCGCCCATGCCAAGGTCTTTTTTGATGTGTTCCACCGCCTGAAATCCGTCCATGCCCGGCATTGCGCAGTCAAAAATCAGCAATTGATACGGGGGCCCCGTCTGCTTGGCGCGTTGCAGTTCAGCCAGCCCCTGTTCGCCTCCTTCGATCTCCGTGACCACTGCGCCATAGGCCGCGAGCATTTCCCTCAGAATGAGGCGGTTCGCGGCGTTGTCAACCAACAGCAGGCTCTTGAGACCATTCAGGTCGATCGAAGGGAGAGATTTCCGCTCAGACTCAGGAGGGGTCCCAAACCGCGCCGTAAAGGAGAAGGTGCTGCCTTTCCCAACGGTGCTCTCGACCCGGATGCGTCCCCCCATCAGTTCAACCAGCCGCCTGGAAATGGTCAACCCCAGTCCGGTCCCTCCGTACTTGCGGGTGGTGGACGTATCGGCTTGCGAGAAACTCTCGAAAATCGCTTCCAGCTTATCCGCCGGGATCCCGATCCCGGTGTCCGCGACCGAGAATCGGAGCGCGCCGGCTTGCTCGGCTCCCATTCCCTTCTCGACACGCAGCGTCACCCCGCCTTTCTCGGTGAATTTCATGGCGTTTCCGATCAGATTGACGAGAACCTGGCGGAGGCGGTTGGGATCTCCCACCAGGCTGGTCGGAAGGTCTGGCGACACGCGACAGGTCAGTTCAAGGCCTTTTTCGCGCGCGAGGATGGCCATTTCCTCCACCACTTTGTCAATCAGGTCGTCCAGTTCAAAGCTAATCTCCTCGAGTTCAAGATGCCCCGCCTCTACTTTGGACAGATCAAGAATGTCGTTGATCAGATCCAGGAGGGTGCGCCCCGCTCTCTTGAAAATGCGCACGTATTGCTGCTGCTCCGACGTCAACGGCGTTTCCCAGAGCAGATCGGCCATGCCGATGATGGCGTTCATCGGCGTGCGGATTTCGTGACTCATGCTGGCGAGGAACTCGCTCTTGGCGCGGTTGGCCACTTCAGCCGCTTCTTTGGCTTTCTGCAGCTCCTCCTCCGCCCGTTTCAGCTCCGAGATGTAATCGACCAGGTGGGATTTCTCCTGGCTCACCTTGCGCACGGTCTCGGTGGTCACCCCGTAAAAGATTCCCATGATGAGCAGCAGCGGGATCCGGATCAGGTGCCCCTCCGACAATCCTCCGGTCCTCATGATGTCGAAAAACAGCACCGCTCCATACGCCACATACACAATGATGGACAGCGCCAACATTTGCTTTAACGTCCGGCTGGCAGCAGCGAGCAGGATGATCACGAAATAGGCGAGGTAGAGATCGGAGCTCGCATTGCCGGACAGATGGATGATGTACGTGGTAACGAGTGTGTCGCCGAACGCCAACACGCCCGTGAACCAGCCGGTCGCCAAGATGTGCTCGGGAAGCACCATGAGGCCGGCCACGAGCAACAACAATCCCAGGATGACAAGTTCCTCCGTCTCGCTCGAGAGATTCGAATCGGAACTGAATAGCAGTTGGTAGGAGAGGACGATCGTGACCAGGGTCTGCAGCACCACCACCTGGAATCGAGACGAAGAACTTCCGGTCGCGGTTGGCTTCGGGGGTTCCGCAGAGACGACGTTCAGAGCTTGAACCGCATCAGGCATCGATGCCCCCGTCCCGTCAAGAGGGAGATGATGAGGCCGGCTCGTCCGCCACACAGACGCGGTTGCGACCGGCTGCCTTGGCCCGACACATCGCTTCATCAGCCTTGCGGACGAGGTCTCGTTTGGTCTGCGCGTGATCGGGATAGCCGGCGATGCCGATGCTGGCGGTGAGACGAACCTTCATGCCTGGTTCCTGCAAGAAGATTTTGGTCTTGATGGATTCGCTGAGCCGCTTGGCCACGATGTGGGCGTTGGCCACACTGGTCTCCCGGAGAAGGACCACGAACTCGTCGCCTCCGTAACGGGCCACCATGTCTTCAGGCCGTTCTCCAGACCCGCTCCGCAACGAGCCAGCCAGGGCCCCGGCCACCTGCTTCAAATATTCATCGCCGGCCTGATAGCCATACGTATCGTTGTAGGCCTTGAAATAATCCAGGTCGAGAAAGGCCAGCGACAGAGGCTTATTGTCGCGGACTGAAACCTTCCACTCCTGATCCAAGAACTCTTCAAACCGACGGCGGTTCGTGATCCCGGTCAAATCGAGCGAGGAGAGCCGGAGCAAGGTTTGATTCGACTCCTCGAGCTGTCGCTTCATCTCCAGCAGCTCATATTCCTGGGCCTTGCGACGGTCCATTTCGCGCCGCAGTTTCAGCACGGAGCGCACCCGCGCCAGCAGCTCCACTTTATTCACCGGTTTTTGGATATAGTCGATGGCGCCAGCGGCAAAGGAGAGCTGCAGCCATTCGGCTTCTTTCTTGGAGGTGACAATCACGATGGGGATATCCCGGAGGTGATCAGCCGCTTTAAGTTGCCGACACGCCTCCACGCCATCCATGTCGGGCATCAGGATGTCCAGTAAAATGAGATCAATCCCCGCCCCCCCTCTGGCCGGATCATCCTTCCCCAGCTGTTTGAAGGCATCGCGGGCTGATTCCGCCATCAGCAAGTCCTTGTACCCCGCAGTTTCCAGGATGGATTTCAGCAGCATCCGTGTGTCGGGAGAATCATCAACGACCAGAATACTCATGCCGTCACAGCGCGGTGAGGTTCGGCCCCTTCCGCAAGAGTTGAGAGATCTCGTCGGCAGGCGCCGGCCTGCTGTACACATAGCCCTGGATCGCGTAACACCCGTGCTCTTGGAGGAAGGCGAGCTGCGCCTTGGTTTCCACCCCCTCGGCGATCACTTTCAACTTGAGCGCATTCGCCAGCGCGATCATGGCTTTGGTAATGAGCGCCCCTTCGGAGCTCGTGGTGCTGTCCTGCACGAAGGACTGGTCAATCTTGAGCGTATCGAAGGGGAAGCGCTTGAGATAATTCAAGGACGAATAGCCGGTGCCAAAATCATCGATGCAGAGCTTGACGCCGAGCGCTCTCAATGCGTTCAGCGTCATGATTGTGGATTCGGCGTTTTGAATGATCATGCCTTCGGTGAGTTCGAGTTCCAGACAGAGGGAATCCAGGCCGGTGTCTTGGAGAACCCGTTTGATCGTGTCCAACAGATTGGCAGGGTTTTTCAGCTGGCGGGCCGAGAGGTTGACCGAGACGGCCAGTTCCGGGTACCCATCTTCATGCCAGGCCTTGGCCTGGGCGCAGGCCGTCTTCAGCGCCCATTCGCCAATCGGAACAATCAGGCCGGTTTCTTCAGCAATGGGGATAAATTGCGTCGGAGAGACGAGGCCCAAATCATGGTGCTGCCATCGCACCAACGCTTCCATCCCAAAGATCTGGCCCGTCGAGATATGCACCTGCGGCTGGTAGTGCAACAGGAGTTCTTCCCGTTCCAACGCCTTGTGCAGACTGTTTTCCAGCAAGAGCCGCTTCAGGGCTCGCACGTTCATTTCCGATTTGAAGAATTGGTACGCGTTTTTGCCCTGCGCTTTGGCGTGGTTCATGGCGGCATCGGCGTTTTTCATCAGGCTGTCCACGTCGGTCGAATCGGTCGGGTACAGGGCAATGCCGACGCTGGCCGTGGCGACGACTTCGTGACTACCCAGTGTTAACGGGGGAGCCAAGGTGGCGTGCAGCTTCTGCGCAAGTCGCGCGGCTTGTTCCGACGAGGTGATATTTTCAAGCAGGATACCGAATTCATCTCCGCCAAAGCGGGCAATCGTGTCGCTCTTCCGGAAACAACTTGCCAGCCGTGCCGAGACCGCCGTCAACAACAGATCACCCATCGTATGCCCCAGCGTATCATTGATCCGCTTGAAGTCATCCAGATCGAGAATCAGCAGCGCGATCATCTGTTCGTTGCGAAGCGCCCGCGTCAACGCCTTTCCCAAAAGTTCGTTAAACAAGCGCCGGTTGGGCAGTCCCGTCAGAGGGTCATAATTCGCCAGGATATTTCGTTCGACGACGAGTTTGGATCTCTCCTGGCTGACTTTGCGCACCGTCTCGGTCGTAAACCCGTAGAAGGTCGCCATGATCAGCAGGAGGGGAATCCGGAGGAAGTGGCTCTCCGACGAGACGCTGGTTGACATCTCCTCCATGTACAGCACCCCGCCGTAGAGGCCGCAGACGATCAGCGACAGGATGAACATCTGCCTCAGCGTCCGGCAGGTGGACGCGATCACGATGATCAGGAAGTAGGTGAGGTACAGATCGGAACTGGCATTGCCGGACATGTAAATGATGGCGGTCGTGATCAACGTATCGCCCAGCGCCAGGACAACGGGGAACCAGCTTTTCCCCAACACGTTGGCAGGAAGGACCATCAGGCCGGCAATGATCAGCAGCAGCCCGAGAATAATCACTTCATTTGCCCCCGAGACGAGAGATTCTTCGCTGGAGCTGAACAGCAGTTGATAGCTGAGGACCACCGAGACGAGGGTTTGCTGCTGAATATAGTGGGAGCGGTTCGGAGCTTCAGGAACACCGGCGGTATCGGCCGTTTCCACGGGCATGGGAGTGGCGGTCACAGCAGTGTCAGCCATCAACGACTCCCTACGACGGCGCAGATATCAGCGGTCATCTTATCGAACGTTTTGGCGCAAACTGCGCTTGGAGACACACCCCTACTCAAGCTGGGACGATTGTACACCTATCCATTGAAGTACGGAAGCCTTCACCACAATACCGTGTGTGCGGATTTCCTGAGATCAGGGGTGCGATAGTAACAGCTAGAGCGGATTTGGTCAAACGACGGGCCTCTTCTCCGAACCGGGAACGATGACCGCTCTACCGTCTCGAATGCCGAGCGGATTGCCGGTTGACCAGCCAAACACCAGCCAGGATCAGAGTGATTCCGACCAGTTCCTTGGCTCCGATCTGTTCCCCCAGGATGAGGGCCGAGAGGATCAGAGCCGAGACCGGAATGAGGTTGACAAAGACACCGGCCCGCGAGGGTCCGATTCCCTGCACACCATAGAGCCACGCCTGCTGTCCCAGCGCGGTGGCAAACACGATCAAGTAGGCCAGAGCCATCCAGCCGGATGCTGGCACAGAGTCGATACCCGCAAGGATAAGCTTCTGGTCGGCCCACAGCAGCGGGATCTGGAGGAGGATCGAGAGCAGCAGCGTGGTCCAGTTCACCGTGAGAGGGGAAAACCGTTCCATCGTCTGACGCCCCCCGATGGTGTAGAGAGCCCAACTCACCAGCCCCAGCACCACCAGAATGCCGCCCAGCCAGGGACTTGCCCCCACCGCGTTTTCGGCATCCACGCCGGCGACGAGAATGACCCCTATGAAGGAGATGGTACAGCCCGCCCACACCACGCGAAACGGTATATCCTGGATGAGCAGGGACGAGAGGAAGGCCGTAATCGCCGGACTCGCTCCAATAATCACCCCGGCCGCGGCCGCACCGATATACCGGAGCCCAAAGAGCGTGAGCAGGTGGTTGCCCAGGACACCCAGGCCTAACGCGGCCAGGATCACCACATCCTTCGCCGAGAATTTGACCGCCCCTCCTTCGCGCCACCACCAGAGAGGAATTAGGAGGAGCAACGCGCCCGTTCCGCGGAGGACCGAGACCTCCACCGCCGAGAACGAGCCGAGCGCATACTTCTGCCCGACGATCGACCCGCCCCAGACAATTGCGGCCGTGACGAGCGCGCCGTACGCCGAGAGTTCAGAAGCGTTGCTCATGCAGGGCGTATAGCAGCCGTCTCTCCTTGCGTCAAGATTTTCTGCTGCGGGTGCTGTTCGGTCTCACCACGAGGATGCCGTCCCGGATCGTCACCAGCACGGCGGTGACCCGGGGATCTGACGCTACCGTCCGGTTCAGTTCCTGAATGACCGCGGTCGATCTGTCCGGCGGCGGCTGGAGGAGCACGTCCCCGGACCAGAGCACATTGTCAATCAGGATCACGCCGCCCGCGGCCACCAATTCCAGGGCACGCCGGTAATAGTGGAGGTAATTCGCTTTGTCTGCATCGATGAAGATCAGATCAAACGGACCGGTGAGGTCTCGCAGCGTGTCCAACGCCGGCCCCATGTTGATCTCAATCTTGTATCCGTGCAGGCTCGTCGCAAAATACTTCCGGGCCACCGCCGCCGAGGCGGGATCGATTTCGCAGGTGAGCACGCGGCCATCGTCCGGCAAGGCTTCCGCCAGACACAGCGCGCTGTAGCCGGTGAACGTGCCGATCTCCAGCGCTCGCCTGGCCCCCACAAGCTGGGCCATCATTTTGAGAAAGGCGCCTTCAAGCGGGCCTACCAGCATGTGCGGAATCTCCATCGTGCGATAGGTCTCCTCACGGAGCGCCCGGCAGACCTCCGACTCAGCCGCCGAGTGAGCTTCGGCATAGGCTTCAATTTCGGGCAAGACCAAACTCTTCATGACGGTGCCTCCAGATTTTCAACGCGCCTGCACGTTGCAAGCAGCGGCCCGGTCATCATACTATCTGCTGAGCGCGCGCTGCACATGCGCGCACGAGGATCGGAGAAGGAGACCGAACGATGAAGACACTTGCCACGCTGGCCCCCCTCACCGCCCGCCTCCTGGAGATCCAGCACCTGGCCAGCGCCGCCGCTCTTCTCTCGTGGGATCAGGAAACCTATATGCCCCCCGGAGGCGGCGCCGCGCGGGCGGAGCAACTGGCCACGTTACAGGGCCTGGCTCACGACAAGCTCGTCTCCCCCGATATTGAACGGCTGCTTGCCCGATGGATCGATTTTCAATCCGGCCAGCCGGTGGACACGCCGGATGACCCGTGGGACGAACCATCCCGCGCGCTCTTGCGCGAAGTCTGGCGTGACTTCAGCCGAGCCAAGAAGCTGCCGTCGGATTTTGTGAAGCGGCTCGGGCGTGAATGCTCCCTGGCCCAACAGGTTTGGACGGAGGCCAGGAAAAAGAACGACTTCAGGATGTTCGCGCCTCATCTCCAGACGATCGTCTCGCTGAAGCAAGAAGAGGCGCAGTACCGGGGCTACAAGGAGTCGCCGTACGACGCGCTACTGGACACCTATGAGCCCGGTATGGCGGTGTCCCAACTCACACCGCTCTTCGCCACGTTGAGAGCCAGGCTGGTGCCCTTACTGGAGCGGGTGGTCAACGCCTCGGTGAAGGTCGACGACCAGGTGCTCTTCCGTTCCTACGACACCTCGCGGCAGCTCGAGTTCGGACGGATGGTCCTGACCGCTATGGGCTATGACTTCAACCGCGGGCGCCTGGACCTCTCGGCCCATCCCTTCACCACGTCTTTTCATCCGACCGACGTGCGCGTGACCACACGGGTGTACAGGCAAGAGCTGCCGGCGTGCCTCTTCGGTTGCATCCACGAGGGCGGGCACGGGCTCTATGATCAGGGGCTGGATCCGGAACGCTACGGGACCCCTCTGGGCGACTCCCTCTCGCTGGGGCTCCATGAAAGCCAATCACGCCTCTGGGAAAACTGCGTCGGGCGATCGCGGCCGTTCTGGCGCCATTTTTATCCCCGTTTGCAGCAGCTCTTTCCGGATCAGCTCGCGGGGGTCGAGATGGAGAGTTTTTACGCAGCGGTCAACCGGGTGAACCCATCCCTGATCCGGGTGGAGGCGGACGAGCTGACCTACAACCTCCACATCATGCTGCGCTTCGAGATCGAACAGGATCTCATCAGAGGCCGGCTGTCCGTGGAAGACCTGCCGGGGGTCTGGCGCGACAAGATGAAGAGCTTCCTTGGTATCGTTCCGGAGCAGGACGCCGACGGCGTCCTCCAGGACGTGCACTGGTCACTGGGCGCCATCGGGTATTTCCCCACCTACACGCTCGGCAACCTCTATGCCGTCCAGTTCTATGATCAGGCCCGCCGGGAGATCCCGCACCTGAGCAGCGAGCTCGAGGCCGGTCGCCTCGTCGTGCTCAAAGAGTGGCTGAATCAGAAGATCCACCGCTGGGGGCGCACATATTCCGCCGACCAACTTGTGCGGCGCGCGACCGGTCAGCCCCTCAGCCCGGAGCCTTTTCTCGCTTATCTCGAAGGGAAATTTGGCGAGCTGTACGGATTCTCGGGTTTCTCTTGATCCGACGGTACGATCAATATCCGAGCGCAGCGTTGAGCCGCGCCAGCATCGGAGGGGAAATCGAAAACTCGGCTTCCGTTTCGATCCGGGATGGAACCAACAGGGTCGAGTGAAAGGAAATGGTTCCGATGGACAATTTCTGTTCCGGCTGGTCGGGCGAACTGATCTCAACCGCTTCCACTGACTTCATGAGCGTCCCGCCGTCCTGCGGCGCGTAGGTGGCGACTACTGCCTGCAGAATTTCGATCACTCGCTCATTTCCGTCATGCCCCGCCACCGCCCCCTCCAGAACCTTCAGGACCGGCTGCGCCTTGTCGGTCAAACTGAAATTCTGGACGCGCTCCTTGCGCCGAAGCGACAGGAGATCGTTGTCGAGATCCTTGCTGAAGGCGCCATAGGCGTAGCGGAAAAATTCGAAATGGAAGCCCTTCAGCCGCTTGCCGAACATCTGCAGTTCGCAGAGAAATGCAAGCTGTTGCAGCTTGACATCCCCGTCGATCCCGAATGGTTCGGCCTGGTGAAGCAAGTACACCAGCAAGGCCCGGTCGATCGTGATCTGATGCGGTTTCCGCACACAGCCTCTTCTACGTGATCTTCGCGCTGAGCCCCTGGGCCATGACAATCGTGGGGTCCAGGTTGTAGGTCACCGCCTTGGGATGCGTGAGCACCGGGATCAGCCCCGCGGCCGAAGGGATCAGGTTACCGGACTGCTTCACGCCCCCGAATGGCAGCCGCACACCGGCCCCGATGCAGGGCAGGTTCCAGTAAAAAATCCCGCACCGCATGTGCTCTTCGGCATACTTGGCTTTTCGGTAATCCTCGGTGATGATGGAGCCGGACAGGCCGTATTTCGTGTCGTTGTAGACCGCGACCGCCTCCTCGACGCCGCGAACCGGCACGATGGCCACGTGTGGACTGAAGGCTTCTTCGGTCAAGCAGACACTGTTGCTCCGCCAGGCGCCGGTATACACGAATGGCTTCAACCAATAGCCGTCCGGGGTCGGCGGCGATTCCGTATTCCGATCCAGGAGAATCTCGAACCCTTCCTTCCGGGCGGCCTCGTTGAAATGCAGTCCTTTCTCCACACCTTGCTGATTGATCATGGAACCGTAAAACACCTGTTCGTCCAGCGGCTCGCCGACCGTCACCCGATTGGCGGCGGCCACAAACTGATCCGTGAACCGATCCGCGACCCGGCTGTCCACGAGCAGACGGCCGGCCGTCACACAGCGCTGGCCGGCGGTTTTAAACGCGGAGAGAAGACTGGCCGTGACCGCCATCTCCAGATTGGCGTCCTCCATCACCAGCACGGCGTTCTTCCCGCCGGTCTCGATCGTGCAGACTTTATCCGCGTGTTTGGCCACTTCCTGTTTGATCCCGAGGCCCACCGCATAGCTGCCGGTAAACAGCACCACATGAGTTCGTGGGTGGGAGACCAGCGGCGCGCCGACCGTCTCGCCGAAGCCCTGGATGACCTGAAAGACCCCTGCGGGGACCCCGGCCTGTTCGAAATACCCCGCAATCTTGGCTCCGCACATCGGCGTGTACTCGCTGGGCTTCAGGATGACGCAGTTCCCCAGGACCAGTGACAGGCCGGTGAGCCAAAACGGGAGCGCCACCGGAAAGTTCCAGGGGGTGATGGCAACGACCACGCCGCGCGGCTCCAGGATTTCATAACAGCGCTTGGTCGGCACCTCGTCGCCGACGACCCGTCCGTACTGGCCCAGATGCCCGAATGAAAACGCGTATTGCGCGGTATGGATGGCTTCCACCACATCGGCCCGGGCTTCGTTGAGCTGTTTCCCGGCTTCTCGAGCGATGATGCGCGCCAGCGGCTCCGTATCATCTTCCATCAAGCGCGCCACGCGCAGCAAATACTCGGCTCGCTTCACCAATCCAAGGGCATGCCACCCTGCGAATGCCCGGTTCGCCGACGTCACCGCCTCTTCAATGTCGTCGGCCCCGGACTGCGGAAAGAGTCCAATGAGTTCGCCGGGGTGGGCTGGATTACGACTCTCGAACCAATCCTTTCCCTGCGACGGTCGCCAGGCCCCATTGATAAAATTGTGAATCTGCGGAGCGCCCATCACAAACCTCCTTGCACGGGCTCCTTGTCAACCGTGCGAACGGTCGCAAGCCATCTGAAAATAATAAAACAGTGGCTCTTCCGGCTCTTGTGTGGGTTGAGCCGCCTTCGGCTGACGAAGGGCGGGCCGCTTCGGGCTTCGCCCTGATGCGTGAGCGTCCAGCAGCTCTTCTCCACGGTCCGGTTGGCCGCCGCGCCTCTGAGGCT
>JACQQM010000107.1 GCA_016207025.1 Nitrospirota bacterium
CGCGTGACGATCGTTGTGCTGAGCGGCGATATGGATCGGGTGATGGCCGCGTTTATCATTGCGACCGGCGCGGCGGCTATGGGCATGCCGGTCACGATGTTCTTCACGTTTTGGGGACTGAACGCCATTCGCCGAAAAGGGACGCCGAGTGCGGCCAAGGACTGGCTGCGACGGATGTTCGGCCTGCTTAACAAGGGCGGGGCGGATCGCCTGCCGTTGTCCCGGTTCCATTTCTGGGGAGTGGGCACTCGCATGATGAAGCGGGTGATGAAAGCGCATCGGATGCCGGACATTCCGGAGCTGATGGAACTGGCGCGGGATCTCGGCGTGCGGTTTATCGCCTGCACCACCACGATGGGGCTGATGGGGATTACCAAAGATACCTTGATCGAGGGCGTGGATCAGTTGGCTGGGGTGACGACCTACCTGGCCGAGGCGAAAGAGGGAAGCGTCAATCTGTTTATTTAGTTTGTTTGGTTTGTCTCGGTTTTTTGGTTGTGAACCAGACAAACCAGATAAACCAGACAAACCAGAGGGACGATAAAAGGTTTATTGCCCATGATACAAGCGGATGTGAAGTTGGATACCCTCGGGTACTTCTGCCCGATGCCGATCATTCTGACCTCCAAGAAGATCAAGGAGCTGCTGCCAGGGCAAGTGCTGGAGGTGTTGTCGGACGATGAAGGAATCAAGAAGGACATGCCGGCTTGGTGCCAAACGACCGGCCATGAGATGATGGGTTTGGAAGAAGAGGCCAGCGATTCCAAACGGGTGTACAAGGCGTTTGTGAAGAAAACCAAACCTTAAACGACGAATTAAAAGCGCGGCCTTCTGAGGGCCGCGCTCCTACGGGAGCCGGAGACGCGTGCACCGTCTCCGGCTCTTTTTTTTGTCCACAGACAAGCCATAGTTGTAAACAACTTGTCTCCAGCATACCCACAATATATTGACTGTCTATCTGTGAGGCCACCCTTTATATTGTATTTTCCGCTTGACATCGCTGAAAAGGTTTGCTAGGGGTGATCGTGTCTTTGCCTCACGTCGATGGTCTGTACCTGAAGGCACTTGTCGCTTGCAGAATGTGAGCCCCCGCCCGATCAGGGCGGCAGAGGGGGTTTTGATGTCTGGAAGGACAGGTCCCATGGCTCCGCTGCTCGCACGAGCAAAACGCGCAGGCCGGGCCGTCTTCTGCACTGAATTGTCCCCCACGCCTCATTCCCCGGTTGTGCCAGCCCTTCCCTCGATATCGCGAGTGGAACCGCACTGCGGCCACTTCATTCCAACCATGGAGGTGCACAGATGGGTACCAGCGGACTCGTCTTCGATGAGTTGGTGTCGCAGATCGCAAGCAAAGCGGTGGCCGGAGTTGACGAGTCACGGACGGAACCGGTCATTGATCGCGACAATGGCCGGCAGGATGGATTGCTGGTGGAATCATCCCTGGAGAGGGTGGTGGTCTTCAGCCGGAAGCAGGCCACGCTCTCCTTGTCCGATATCAGTCATCTGCGGCGGATGATGGCACGGGCCCAGGCGCGTCGGGCGCTTCTGTACGTGCCATTGGAAACGACCGTTTCAAATCCGGTCATGCTCCTGGCGACCCTCTCGAAGATCGAGATCGTGCGGTTGGCCGCGGCGGCTCCCATACTGTGAAAAAGTCCCCGAACGCTCGCCGGCCAGCACCATTCTGATGGGCGCGCGAAAGGAGGGCGTCATGTCCGGGCCGTTTAGCCTTCGATATTTGCATCTCTTTGTCAAAAAGGGTTTGGCGGGGGCGTTCATCTTGTCCAAAAACGGCGCGTCGGCCGACTTCGTCGGAGCCAGCCCGGACGATCTTGCGGCCGCCATTGAGCGGGTCGGACGGCCGTCAGGCTACCGCTATTTCTGGTTTGCCTATGCCGCCTCCGCCGAGCAGGCCCATGAGCTCGAAAGGATCTGGTATCACCGCTACCATCCGTCCGACAATCCTTCCCCTCCTTCTCATGGCCATGGGGCGGGCTGGGCATGCACGATACCCGGCTGCGCGGCGTGCGCGCTGGCTCAGTCGAAGCGCTGAGAGGACCTGGACCGACAATCACTCCGGTAGCTATTTCTCATTTGCATCCGGCGCATCTGCCCGCCTTGACTTCACTTGACGGTCCCTTTACCGTACACCATCTGACTTCATCGCGCGCTTGGCCTTTCCACACAGTGCCTGAAAATCACCATGCTGCAAAGGCAGGGAAGACCCTTGCTGGTGGTCAACTGCGGGCAGCTCCTGACGCTTCGCGGCCCCTGCCGTCCTCGGGCCGGCAAGGAGATGTCGGAGCTGGGGCTGATCCGCAACGGCGCGGTGCTGGTCAGGGATCAAGTCGTGGCGATGGTGGGGCCCGAAGACCGCGTCAGCCGGTCGCCTGACGCTCGTGGAGCCGAGCGTTTGGACGCCCGAGGGCAGGTGGTCCTGCCAGGCTTTGTGGACTCCCACACGCACGCGCTGTTCGTGGCCCCACGCGTGGACGAGTATGAGGCCCGCATTCGGGGGGCCTCCTACGCGGAGATCGCCAAGGCCGGTGGCGGGATTCAAGCGAGCGCCCGGCGGATGCGTGCTGCCGACGAGCGAATGCTGACCGATCATCTCAGGAAGGTCATCGGGCTGTTTCTGGAATATGGGACCACTGTGGCGGAGGTGAAGAGCGGCTATGGGCTGGAGGTCGAGCCGGAGTTGAAGATGTTGCGGGCGATCCGCGCGGCCACCGCCCGCGATGACTTTGAGTTGGTCCCCACGCTGTTGATGCACGATGTGCCGGCTCGCCTCAGGAGCCGGCGCGCGCGGTACGTCCAGCTCGTGATCGGGCGGTTGATTCCACAGGCGGCGCGGGAGGGCTTGGCGGAGTTTTTTGACGTCTTCTGCGATCGCGGGTATTTTACGCTGGCCGAGTCGAAGCAGTTATTGAGCGCGGCGGCTCGAGCCGGGTTGAAACTGAAGCTGCACGCGGAACAGCTCGCGCATACGGGTGCGGCCCGCATGGCGGCGCGACTGAAGGCGGTGTCGGTCGATCACCTGGATCATCTCACCGAGGGCGATATCCGCCGGCTGCGGGGCACGCGCACGATTGCCACCTTGCTGCCGGGCAGTGTCCTGCATCTCGGGTCGGGGCGCTATCCCCCGGCCCGATGGCTGGTTGACGCGGGAATCCCCGTTGCGCTCGCCACCAATTTCAATCCCGGCAGTTCTCCGACGCTGAACATGCAGCTCATCCTCTCCCTGGCCTGTTCGCAGATGCGGATGAGCCCGGCAGAGGCCGTGACGGCGGCCACCATTAACGGCGCGCATGCGGTCGGGCGGGCCGATCGCGTGGGATCGCTGGAAGCGGGCAAGCAGGCTGATCTGATTATCATGGATGTGCCCGATTACCGGGAGATCCCCTACTTTTTCGGCATGAATCACTGCGTCATGACGATCAAAAAAGGCCGTGTGGTATTCTCAAGGCTGTCAGCCGTCAGCCATCAGCACCCCCATCCTCCCCTCCCCCTTGAAGGGGGAGGGGAAAGGAGGGGGTGAAGCTGAAAACTGATAGCTGAAGGCTTCTGCGCTTGAGCAGGAATCATGGAGCGTCTTGTTGAGTGCGTGCCGAATTTCAGCGAGGGGCGGAACGCGGAGACGGTCCGCGCGCTGGTGGCGGCGGTTCGGGCCGTGAAAGGGGTATATTTGCTTGATGAGGAAATGGATTACGACCACCACCGCGCGGTGCTGACCTTTGTGGGCGCGCCTGAACCGGTGGTCGAAGCGGCCTTTCAGGTCGTCCGCGCGGCCGCCGGCCTGATCGATTTGAGAACGCATCAGGGCGGGCATCCGCGCGTGGGGGCCGCCGATGTGGTGCCGTTCGTTCCGATCCGGGGCGTCACGATGGACGACTGCGTGACGTTGGCCAAAGGGGTGGGGAAGCGCATCGGGAGCGAGTTGTGCATTCCGGTCTTCCTGTACGAGCGGGCAGCGCCGCATCCTGATCGCGCGAACCTTGAATCAGTGCGCCGGGGCGGCCCGGAAGGGCTTGCGTATCGAATGGAAACCGATCCTGCCTGGACCCCGGATTTCGGCCCGCGCACGCTGCATCCGACGGCCGGGGCCACGGTGGTCGGCGCGCGTCCGCCGCTCATCGCGTACAACGTGAATTTGCGGACGGACGACCTGGCTGTTGCCAAGGCCATTGCAAAGACGGTTCGCTCTTCGGGCGGCGGGTTGCCCTTTCTCAAAGCGATCGGAGTCGCGCTGCCGAGCCGCCGGCTCGTGCAGGTCTCGATGAACCTGACCAATTTCGAGGAGACGCCGATCCACACGGCGTTCGAAGCGGTGAGGCGGGAAGCCGAACAACGAGGGGTGGAGGTGGTCGGCAGCGAGGTAATCGGGCTGGTTCCCCAGCGAGCGCTGGCACACGCGTCGGAGTTCTTTCTCAAGTTGGAGCGCTTCGACCCAACCCAGGTATTGGAAACCCGCCTGGAAACGGTCTTGGCGCGTGAAGCCCCGCCCGCCGAGTTGGACGCTTCCGTTGCCGGTTTTTTGGAAGCGGTCTCCGCCGAAACTCCCACGCCAGGAGGCGGCAGCGTGGCCGCGCTGGCCGGGGCGCTGGCGGCTGCGCTGGGCGTGATGGCCTGCAGGCTCGGGCCGTCCTCTGATCAGAAGAAGCCGCCTGGTTCTGCGGCGACGGTTGCCGAGCATGCTGCCGATCTGAAGACTTCGGAGCAGCGTTTGATCGAGCTGCGCGCGAAGCTCCACGCTCTGATCCGGAAAGACGCGGAGGCGTACGAGGGTCTCTTGCAGGCCTACCGGCTACCGAAGACCGATCCTTCCAGGCCGGGGGCAATCGCGACCGGCCTTCGGGTTGCCACGGAGGCGCCGTTGGAGACCGCCGCTCTGGCGAGCGAGGCGGCCTCCTTGTTGCGCCGGGTGATGCCGCTGGTGAAACCGGCCGTTGCGTCGGATGTGAAGGTCGGACTGCTCATGGCGGTGGCGGCGATCGAAGGAGGACTGGAGAACATCCAGGCCAATTTAAAAAGCCAACAAAATCCGCAACTTGCTAGCGAATTTGCCTCTCGAATCCAGGCGATAAAACAGAGTCTTGTGGAACTGAAGGGGCTGTGGTAGACTCCGTGCCGTGTTTCTGGATGCGCGTAGTTCCCGCTAGCTACGCGGAATCAAAGTCAGTGAGCGTGTGGACGGAACAAGAGGGCGTCTGGAGTCAATGGAAATCAAGGTTTTTAACAACAACGTTGAAAAGGCTCTGAAGGTTGCCAAGAAGAAGCTGGCTGGCGAAGGGCTGTTTCGCGAACTCAAGCGGCGGCGGTTTTACGAGAAGCCGAGCGTGAGAAAAAAGGCCAAGCAGCGCGAGGCCCAGCGGCGCCGTCAGAAGTGGCTCGCGAAGCACCGGATGGAATAATCCGCCCTACCGCGATCTCGTTACCCCCACCCGATCACAATACCTCGCCACCTTGCACCGGCTGCAGTACGGGGAGACCGGCAGGCACACGTTCTGCCCGAACGGCACTAACAGATCGTTGTAGGTGATCCAGTACTGGGCTGGCAGCTTGCGGCGCAGCGCCTGCTCGGTTGCTTCAGGCGTTTTTGTTTTCACGTAGCCCCACCGGTTGCTGATCCGGTGCACATGCACATCCACGCAGATCCCCGGCTTGCCGTACCCGACCGTCACCACGAGGTTAGCGGTCTTCCGCCCCACGCCCTGCAACGTCAGGAGTTCCTCGATCGAGTCCGGCACCCTTCCGTCGTAGTTGACCAGTAGACGGCGGCAGATCTCACGAATGGCTTTGGCTTTGGTCCGGTAGAACCCGACGGGGAAAATGGCCCGTTCGATGCGGCGCAGGGGCAGTCGCAGCATGGTGGAGGGATCAGCGGCCAGGGCGAACAGCCGTTGGCTGGCTTCGGCGGTCGTGCGGTCCTTGGTCCTGAGGCTCAGGACGCACGAGATCAAAATGCGGAAGGGGTCACGCGAGACTTTCGCCACGACCCCGACGACGGGCTCTTGCCACTGACGCACTTCCCGTCTGAGGATTCGGAGGGCAGGATGGATCTCCGTGTTGCGCATCGCCCTGCCTTGTAGAGGCTCGTCGCTCAGGTCAGATGAACAACGTGGTTTCGGCTCCGGCGGTCAACGAAAGGATGGCGGGGAGCCCCATCACCTCATCCACGTTTTGGGCGACTTTTTCGGGATCCACTCCCATGTACTCAAGGCCGGCGCTGCAGGCAATCAATCGGAAGTGACCCACTTGGCGGGCTTCCCGGAACATCTCCGAAATCTTGGGCACCTTCTTTTCTGTCAGGAGGCGGGCGATCTCGTCGGCGTGCACCCCGTACTCCGGCGGGAAGTCGATCGCGTCAATCTGTCCTTGGGCCAATTTCTTGATGGTCCAGAACAAGAGGACGACCACAACGTCTTTGCCCATCGCAGCGGCGGTCAACCCCAGCGTGGCCACTTGGTGGAGCTTGTCGTAGGTCGCGTTGTGGGCAAAAATGACGAACCGGGGGGTTTTACTCACAGGTACTCCCGCACGTGATCCGGTGCACTGGTGTCTGGGCCTGCATCAAGATGGCGGTCGGATTATACCGTCCGGTTGAGGCCGTGACAAGCGCGCCGAGTCCTCCGGACCAGTTTCCTTCGCTCAGCACTCATTACTCAGCACTGTTATCAGCCATCGGGATGTGAAGGCCATGGCGGCGCGCGGCGGCGATCGCCTCGGGGTAGCCGGCGTCGGCATGCCGCAGGATGCCGAGGCCCGGATCGTTCGTCAGGACCCGATCCAGCCGCGCGGCGGCCTGGCTTGTGCCGTCGGCCACGATCGCCTGTCCCGCGTGCAAGGAATACCCGATACCGACCCCGCCGCCGTGGTGGAAGGCGACCCAACTGGCCCCGGACGCGGTATTGAGGAGGGCGTTCAGGATCGGCCAGTCGGCGATCGCATCGCTGCCGTCCCGCATCGCTTCGGTCTCGCGGTACGGCGAGGCCACCGACCCGGCGTCGAGGTGATCCCGCCCAATCACGACCGGAGCCTTCAGCGTTCCCTTGCTGACCAGCTCGTTGATCCGCGCCCCCATAGCGGCGCGCTCGCCGTATCCCAGCCAGCAGATGCGGGCCGGGAGTCCCTGGAACTGGACTCGCTCTCCGGCGAGGCGCAGCCAGCGCTGGAGCGACTCGTTGTGCGGGAACAGCTCGCGCGCGGCCGCATCGGTTGCGGCGATATCCGACGGGTCGCCGGACAGCGCGATCCACCGGAAGGGGCCCCGTCCCTCGCAGAAAAGCGGCCGGATGTAAGCCGGTACGAAGCCGGGAAAGGCGTAGGCATCCGACACCCCGCGCTGGAAGGCCATGGTCCGGATGTTGTTCCCGTAGTCAAAGACCACCGCGCCGGCTTTCTGGAACGCCAGCATCGCCCGGACATGGACGGCGATGGAATCCAGCGCGCGATCCACATAGGCCGACGGGCGCTCCCGGCGAAGCCGGGCGGCCTCTTCCAATGACAGGCCGGCCGGGACATAGCCGTTGAGCGGGTCATGCGCGGAGGTCTGATCGGTCACAAGGTCAGGAATTACGCCGCGTCGAACCAGTTCCGGGTGCACCTCGGCGCAGTTGCCGATGAGCCCGACCGACAAGGCCTGCCGGTTCGTCTTGGCTTCAAGGACCCACTGCAAGGCTTCATCCAACGAGGCGGTCATCCGGTCGCAATAGCGGGTCTTGATCCGGCGTTCGATCCTGGCTGCATCCACCTCGACGCACAGGAGGGCGGCCCCGTACATCGTGGCCGCCAGCGGCTGCGCGCCGCCCATCCCACCCATCCCGCCGGTGAGCACGAAGCGTCCTGCCAGCGCACCGCCGAAATGCCGCGCGGCGGCGGCCGCAAACGTTTCATAGGTGCCCTGCACGATCCCCTGCGTGCCGATGTACATCCAGGCCCCGGCGGTCATCTGGCCATACATGATCAGGCCGAGCGCCTCCAGGCGGCGAAACTCGTCCCACGTCGCCCAATGGCCGACCAGGTTCGTGTTGGCGATCAACACGCGCGGTGCGAAGTCATGGGTCCGCAGCACGCCCACGGGCTTGCCCGACTGGACCAGCAGCGTCTGGTCCCCCTCCAGCGCCGTCAACTCGCGGACGATCGCGGCATAGGCGTCCCAGTTGCGGGCCGCCTTGCCCGCGCCGCCGTAGACGATCAGGTCGCGCGGATTCTCCGCGACCTCGTCATCCAGATTGTTCATCAGCATCCGAAGGGCGGCTTCCTGGGACCAGCCTTTGCAGGTCAACGTCGCGCCGCGTGGGGCTCTGATCATTTTCGTTTCACCTGGGTCTTGACGCTGATGATGAACGCATCGATCGCCGCGTCCACCTCACTAGTGGTCATGGCGCGGTCGTGCGTTTCGCTCTCGTCCACCAGATAGGTCTCGTTTTCTTTTTCCTGGCGGACGATCACGGTGTTATCCGAGGTGACCTCGATCATCATAAACCATTCCTTGTTGCCCTTCCTGATGGAGACCTCCTTCCCGAGGCCTTTTTTAATCACCTCGACCTGCAGGTCCTGCCCGGCGGGCGCCGGGGACGTCACCGGCGGGGGTGCCGGGTCGGTCGCGGAGGCGGGAGCAACACATGGAAGGCCGACGAGCCCGGCGGCGAGAACGGTCAGTAGCGGCCCTGCGAGGAAGGTCTGGCGGCGGCGCCGCAGGCGTAGGGAAAGGTGAACATTCATGACGAGCTCCTCTGTACATGTCGAGAAGTGGACAGGACGTCGGTCAACGCTCCGCTTGCCAGCAGCGCGCGCACGCGCTCGATGTCCGGCGCCAGCACGCGGTCCTGATCCAGGCGGGGGATCTCCCGGCGGATCAGCCGCAGGGCCCGGCGGCTACCGACGCCCGCTCGCAACGGGCGGTGAAAATCCACCCCCTGGGCGGCGCAGAGCAGCTCGATCGCCAGGATGTGCTCGGCATTGGACAGGATCTGCTTGAGTTTGAGGGCTGATCCCATCCCCATGCTGACGTGGTCCTCCCGGTTACCCGAGGTCGGGATGGAATCCACCGAGGCGGGATGGGAGAACACCTTGTTTTCGGAGGCCAGCGCCGCCGCCGTGACCTGCGCCAGCATGAAGCCCGAGTTCAGTCCCGGATGCGGGCTGAGAAACGGAGGCAGGTCGCCGTATTCGGGATTGGTCAGGCGCTCGATCCGGCGTTCGGAGATGCTCGCCAACTCGGTCATCGCGATGGCCAGGTGGTCCAGCACCAGACCGAGCGGCTGTCCGTGGAAGTTCCCGCCCGAGAGCACCTCCTCCTGATCGGGGAACACGAGCGGGTTATCAGTGACGCTGTTCATCTCGATGCTCAGCGTGTTGCGGACATACTCAATCGCGTCACGGACGGCCCCATGGACCTGCGGCATGCACCGCAGACTGTACGCGTCTTGCACGCGCGGACAGGTCAGGTGCGAGACGCGAATCTGGCTGCCGGCCAGCAGCGCGCGCAGGTTGGCCGCCACTGCCACCTGGCCCAGATAGGGACGAAGACGGTGAATCCGGGGATCAAAGGCAACCGGGGTGCCCTTGAGCGCTTCCAGGGAGAGTGCGCCGGCGACGTCGGCCGCGTCCACCAGCAGCCGGCATCGGCGGAGCGCCAGCAGCCCCAGCGAGAGCATCGCCTGGGTTCCGTTGACGAGCGACAGTCCCTCCTTGGCTTCCAAGTGTAGGGGCTTCAAGCCCACCCGCGCAAGGGCGGCCCGCCCTGAGACTCGGCGCGGGCCCACGAACGCTTCGCCTTCGCCGATCAGGATCAGTGCCACATGCGCCAGCGGCGCCAGGTCGCCACTGGCGCCGACTGACCCTCTGGACGGAATCACCGGCAGGACATCCCGATTCAGGAGAGACAGCAGATAGTCCGCGATCAGCGGGCGAACGCCGCTGTGTCCGCGCGCCAGCACATTGGCCCGCAGCAGCAGAACCCCACGGGTTTCCTCGCGTGTCAGCGGCTCGCCCACGCCGGCGGCATGGCTGCGAATCAGATTCAGTTGCAGTTGCCTGATGTCGGACGGGGAGATGCGTTGATCGACCAGCTTCCCGAACCCCGTCGTCACGCCATACACCGGCTCGTTCCCGGCTGCCGCGCGCCGGATCACGTCATACGAGGCTGTCATGCGTCGTGTCGCGAGGGGGGAGAGTCGGACCGGCCGTCTTCCCAGGACGACCTCATAATAGGCGGGGAGGGTCAGATCCTCTCCGGTCAAGGCGAGCGGCTTCACAATGGGAGATTATAGCCCGGCGTCGCGCGCGGGTAAACCCTGCCCAGAATTTGGTGATTTGGCGATTGATTCATTGTGTGATTGAGTGATCGGGTGATTTGGTGATTGAAAATCCACGAGAACTCTTGCAATCACACAATGGCTCAATCACCCGATGGCTCAATGACCATTCCTCCAATCACTCAATGACCCGATCACTCAATCTCCAATTCTTCCGCGCCTTGTCTGCCCTCTGCGCGCATGCTAGGATGCCGGCTCCATGCAGGACCTTTTTGCTTTCCTCTTCTCCAAGCAAGTTCTCTTGGGCCTGTTCGTCCTGTCCGTCGTCGGATTCATCGGGAGCCTGTTCGCGATCCCGTTCTTGCTAGTGAGGCTCCCTCCCCACTATTTTGATGAGCGCCATCCCCGGACCTGGATGGAGAATCATCACCCGGTGCTCCGGTTGGTGGGACTAGCGGTGAAGAACGTAATCGGGCTCGTCTTTTTCATGGCCGGCGTAGCCATGCTCTTTCTGCCGGGACAGGGGATCCTGACGATGCTGATCGGCGTGTCCCTGGTGGATTTCCCCGGGAAGCGCCGCTTGGAACGGAAGTTCGTCGGCCAGCCGACGGTGCTGCGCACGATCAACGCGCTGCGAGCGAAGTTCGACCGGCCGCCGCTGACGGTGCACCCAAGTTAAAAGTTCAAAGTTAAAAAGTTACTGACAAGGAGCGCACCTCTAAACTTTTACCTTTAACCTTTTCACTTTTACCTTTTTGATGCCGACCCTCTACCTCATTGACGGCAGCGCCTATATCTACCGGGCCTTTTTCGCGCTGCCCGCGCTCTCGAACTCCAAGGGGCTGCAGACGAACGCGGTCTATGGCTTCACGACGATGCTCATGAAGATCTTGCGGGAGCATCAGCCGGCGTATCTGGCGGTAGCGTTTGATGAGAAAGGGCCGACCCTCCGCCACGAAGAGTACAAGGAGTACAAGGCGCACCGGCCGCCGATGCCTGAGGGCATGCAGGCGCAGATCCCGTACATCCATCGGGTGGTCGAAGCGTTCGGCTTACCGGTCATCCGGTCCGCCGGCTATGAAGCGGACGACTTGATCGGGACCCTGGCACGCAAAGCGGAAACGGCGGGCTACGAGGTGGTGATCATCACCGGCGACAAGGACATGTTCCAGCTTCTGACCCCGTCGGTGCGCATCTATGACCCGGTCAAGGACAAGTGGTTCGAGGAAGCCGACTGCCGGGAGCGCTTCGGGGTAGAGCCTGGGCGGGTGGTGGAGGTCATGGGGCTGATGGGGGACGCCACGGACAATATTCCGGGCGTGAAGGGGATCGGCGAGAAGACGGCCATCAAGCTGATCGGGCAGTTCGGGACGATCGAGCATCTGCTGCAGCGGGTGAACGAGGTAACGGCGCCCAAGACGAGAACGCTGCTCACTGAGCAGGCCGACAACGCCCGCCTCAGCCGGCAACTGGCCACGATTCATGTGGACTGTCCGATCGAGTTCGATCCGGGAAAGTTTCGCGTGACGCCCGCGCCACCCGAGCCGCTGGTGGCCTTGCTGCGTGAGCTGGAGTTCCCGACGTTGCTGAAAGCGGTCCAGCCGACCGAGGACGCCCCGACCCTTGGCGCCAAGGTGGAGATGATCCGGGACGAGGCGGGGGCGCGTCGGTTCGCTGATGGCGTGGCGCAGGGAGAGCCGGTGGCGCTCCAGTGCGTGCTCAGCAGCGCAGCCGGGGTGACTGCCGAGCTGCAGGGGCTGGCGCTGAGTACAGGCGGGGGGAGGACGGCGTTCGCGATATGGCACAAGAAGAAACCGTTCCAATCCCTGGTTGATCTGCTGACCAGCCGGACGCGCATCAAGGCGGGACATGATCTCAAACCGGCCCTGCTGGCGCTGCAACGAGCGGGCGTGGAACTCCAGGCGCCCTGCTTCGATACGATGGTCGCCGCATATCTATTGAATCCCAACCGGCGCACCCACACGCTGGAGGCAGTGGCGCTGGATGTCCTGGGGTATCACCTGGGAGCCGAGCAAGCGGGAAAAACAAAGAGCGTCCCGACGGATCTCTTCGAAGAACCCGATTCGTCAGCGGCAGCGAAGGCTGCCGAATCGGCGGCCGTGCAAAAGGCCGCGGAAGCGGCCGTTGTGATCATCCGACTGGTACCGGTGCTGCAAGCGCGGCTGGAAGAACAGGGAAGCCTCCGGCTGTTCGACGAGGTGGAGATGCCGCTGGTGCCGGTGCTGGTCGAAATAGAAAAGAACGGGTTCGCCCTGGACGTGCGTGTGCTGGAGACGCTCAGCAAGGAGTTAGAGCGGGAGCTGGACCGCATGATGGAGACAATCGCAGGGTTGGCGGGCGGAGAGTTTAACATCAACTCGCCGAAGCAACTCGCTGCCGTGCTGTTTGACAAGCTCGGACTCAAACCCGTCCGGAAGACCAAGACCGGCTATTCGACCGATGAAGAGACGCTGACCCAGTTGGCGACGCAGCACGAGTTGCCGGCCCAGATTCTGAACTACCGGAGCCTCAGCAAGCTCAAATCCACCTATGTGGATGCGCTCCCCGCGCTCGTGAATCCCGACACCGGCCGGCTGCACACCTCGCTCAACCAGACCGTCACGGCCACCGGGCGACTCTCGTCTTCCGACCCGAATTTGCAGAATATTCCGGTCAAGGGCGAGTACGGGCTCCGGATTCGTGAGGCCTTTGTGGCGTCCCCCGGTCACACGCTGCTGTGCGCCGATTACAGCCAGATCGAGCCGCGTATCCTGGCGCATCTCTCGCGGGACGAGCGGCTGGTGAAGGTGTTCGAACGGGGAGAGGATATCCATACCGCCACCGCGGTCGAGATTTTCAACCTGGCTCCGGACCAGATTACAAGAGACATGCGGCGCGCGGCCAAGACGGTGGTGTTCGGGATTGTATACGGGATCAGCCCGTACGGGCTGTCCACCACCCTCGGCGTCTCGCAGCAGGAAGCTAAGAAGTACATTGACGCCTATTTCGAGCGCTACGCGGGCGTGAAGGCGTTTCTGGATAGGACCATTGAGGAGGCCAAGCAGCGCGGCTACGTGACGACGATCCTGGGCCGCCGCAGGCCGATCCCGGAATTATCGAGTTCCGATCAGACCCAACGCGGTTTCGGCGAGCGGATGGCGGTGAACAGCCCGATCCAGGGCTCGGCGGCGGACCTGATCAAGGTCGCGATGATCGCGGTGAGCAAGAAGCTGCACGCCGAACTGCCCAACACAAAGATGATCCTGCAGGTGCACGACGAGTTGATCTTCGAGACGCCGGAGAAAGATGTGGAGAAGGCCAAGCAGCTTGTGAAGTCCGAGATGGAGAGCGCGGGACCGCGCCTGGGCTTGTCGGTGCCGCTGAAGGTAGATTTAGGCGTCGGTCGCAATTGGAGAGAAGCACATCCGTAATTCTTGACACTCCAGGAAGGTCTGCCTACACTCGGACCAAGAGTTTCGCAAGGAGGTATCTGATGCCGACGACCAAGAAGCAGGCAATGGAGATGATCAAGAAGCTGCCGGAAAGAGTGACGTAGGACGACATCATGTATGAGATTTACGTCCGCAAGAAGATCGAAGCAGGGATCACGGCTGCGGATGAGGGGAGAGTCGTCTCGCATGAGGAAGTGAAGAAGCGCTTGCTTCGATGACCCACCTGGAGTGGACCGACCCCGCCGTTGCTGATCTCGAAAACATCCAGGATTATTTAGCCAGAGATTCCTCGGAGTACGCGAACGCCGTTGTTGAACGGCTGATCCAGTCCGTCGAGCGTCTGAGATCCTTTCCTGAAAGTGGCAGGCTGGTCCCCGAAGCGCCGAATACCAAGGTGCGCGAATTTTTCGTGTCCTGCTACCGCATCATTCATCGCGCACGAAAAGACCGAGCGCAGATACTGGCCGTGGTCCATAGCGCTAAAAATCTGGCCGGCATGCCTCCGAAACCGTGGGATTCAGCTTAAGGTTTGAAGATGCTGGGTGCGGCAGGGCCCGTCGCTCCCGCGCCTCCCGGATAGGAGAGGGATGGCCGGACCTGCCCTGCTCAGACGCTCCGGCTCGACCGCACTTAGCCTCCTGCACCCGTTGCAGGAGGTAGAGCAACGGGTACCTGCTCGGCTGCGGAACTCGCCCCGTCACAGGCGATGCCTTGACAGGGCTCAAACAGTCCTCGCCGTCCGCTTGCAGCGGACTGCATCTGTTCGGCAAGTGCGGTGCCCGATTCTCCGCGCAATTCGCGATGCAGGTCCGGCCATTCCTTGGGTAAGGGATCCGCTCCTCCGGCGAAGTCCGCTCTGGTCCAGCCACACCCAGCAGGGTTTCTGGATTAGATGTGGGGAACAACTTAGCTTGCGAGAGGCTAAAAAGTCATGACAGCCGACTGCGCTCCACTTCGGTCTCAGCCGTTGCTGAGATCGGTGCCGATTAGGTAGCGTCCGGCAAAGAGGGAGATGAATGAGTCTCGGGGCTATCGTAACAGTCTTCGCGTCCATCATCGCCCTAATTGTCTTGGCGCGGATCTTTCCTGGTACGCACTGGGTACGCATTCTGTTTCAACCCCACGAGCCTCGGACCGAGGTCCACTACTTGACTCGGGCGGAACTTTTCCGAAGCGGAATTGCGTTTATTGGGTTTAGGGTAATCTTGGCAGCCTTGTAAGCCGCGTGCGCATGGTTCGTCGGTACGCGTGGTCCAAACGTACACCCTATTCTTGTTGCCATCTTATTCGGGCTGAGCCTTGCCACCGCAAGTGCAGTTCTTGGTGGTGTAACCCTCATTATACGCGGCTTATTTCGAGCGCAGGACTACAAACCACCGACAGTGGATGAAGAAGTCTGAAGCAATTACTGTCGGGAGAAATTCAGTCTGATTAAGCGCTATGAAAATAGCGATGGAACGAGTGCTTGGTATACTGCTCTTACGATTTCGGTCGTATTGAAGAGGATTGCGTTCAGGCGGTGTAGCCGGCATGGCCGTAGATGGGCTTTGCCTTGACGGTGGCAGGCGGGCTTGTTAAGGTGTGTGGCACCAAGGAACAGTGATATGCCCAAGATCGCCCATCCTCATATTACCAGTGATCCAGCGATTTGTGGAGGAAGCGCCATTATTGGTGGGACCCGCTTCCCGGTCCGGTCGGTCGTGGCCTATGTGCTTCACCATGGTCTCGCGCCGGAAGAACTCGTGGCCAGATTCCCTCACTTGACCCTTGCCCAGGTCCATGATGCGCTTGCCTACTACTATGATAACCGGGACGAGATTGAGCGGGAGATCACAGAGAATACCGAAGACAACGTCCGTTCTCGTCGTTCTCTCTGACCATCGAACCTCCTTTGTCTGATCCTACCTAGTGGCAATTAAACTCTATCTCGATGAGGATGTTGATCCCCTGCTTGCGCAGGTGCTGCGGGACCGAGGCATTGATTGCCTCTCCACGCAGGAAGCTCACAAGCTGGGCCGCTCGGACTCTGAACAACTTGTCTTTGCCACGGAGCAGGACCGAGTTCTCCTGACCTTCAATGTGAAAGACTTTGTCCTGCTTTCCCAAGCCTATGCTGCCTCCGGTCAGCACCACAGCGGAATTATTGTGTCTGATCACCTTCCCTTCCGCGAACTGCTTCGACGTATACTCGTGCTCCTTCAGCGTCATGCACAAGGAGATCTCGCCAATACGCTCCTCTGGCTTCAGGACTCCAAGGAAGCGGATATTTCCTGAGCCTCAGGAAGTAGAAGGGGGAGCGTACAACGTCAGCACAATCTCAGTGGTGTTGGAGAGGATGGCGTTCATGCGAGTATAGGCCGCGTGGCCGTAGAGGTGGTCGCGGGCGTTGGTGGAGCCGGAGTCCTTATAGTCAATCAGCAGGCACATCCCGTCGTTTGCACAGCGGGTGCAGCGGCGGGCGCATTCCAGCCACCGTTCAAACCCATCCCAGGGTTCCAGCAATTCCCAGAGTGCCTTGTTCGCGGCTTTGGCTGCCTCTGACGGCGGCACGGCGTCGCTCCCCGCCACCGCCAGTTGCTGCACGTAGTCGCCGCCCCAGGCGATCGGCATCTCCATGGTGATCTGCGGCAACTCCATCTTGGCCAGCCACTGTTTCCCGTCAATCCGCATCGGGCGATGATTGATGATGTGGAGCAGCTTGCCGAGTCCTGACGGGTCCCAGCCGTACCGGATCGGCGTGCCGAAAGTGACGACATCGAGGGCCGCGCCGTTCAGGACGTTGCCGGTCGGCAGGAAGCTTTCGAGTTGCTCGATCTCGCCGGCGGGCATGTGGCCTTTCAGGATTTGAAACATGGTCTCGCGGCCGGATGATTTGCCCAGAGCCAGCAGGTTGGAGACGAGGGCGAGCACCAACCCGGCCTGCCCGTGCGCCTGCACCAGAATCCGATCGCCGGCGCCAAGTTTCTGTTCGACGCAGAGTGCCCTGAGCCGGGTGATGAGGCGCACGGCGGCCTGGGCCCGGCCGAGGTGGTGATGCTCGGAGGACCAGAGATGCCGCGCGCAGGTGATGGGCTGGGAAACATTTCGATTGACGGCCTTCGTGAACAGATCCACATACGCGGCTGAGAAATTCCCGGCGTCCCCGGCCTGTTCATCAATCAGTTTCTTGGTCGCCTCGTCATCGTTGAACGGCGGTTTCCTGCCGCCTCGAAAGGCCGGCACGCCGTTGGAGTCCTCCCGCATGAGCGCGAGCAGGGCCTCCATCCCCGGAATGCCGCGCGAGTAGCCGCGCTTCAGCCCGCCGGCTTCGTCCAGCCGCTGCATGCCGAAGAGATCGGTGCCGAGATGGGTCCCATGCAGGAACAGTACAGCGCGGACCCTGGCCTGGGCCAGTTGCGCGCCGTGCGCTGCCATGGCGTCCAGCCACGCGGGAGAGTCCGGAGGCGCGCCCGCCTGGAACTCGCGATAGGCGACGCGGTCGCCGGGGTCCGACCGTGGATAGGTTGCGTGTTGGAAATTGTTTCCCGTCGGCATAGCGTCTTTGTCTTACCCGAAATGCGAGGTGCTGCGCAACGGGACGTGAGAGTCTGGGTGGTTGACCAGCCGGAAAACAGCGTGCTAAGGTGTCTGACGCGATGCATCCTCAACGCATGAGCATGGTGGCAGGAGCGGCGGCGAGTCTCCTCCTGGTCGGATCGGCACTGGCAGCGACATCCGCGGCCTCACCGGCGACTCCACCCGCTGCGTCTGCAGTCCAACCCGAGCATGTGATCCTGATCGTGTTCGAGGGCATTGGCCAGGACTCGCTCAAAGCCGGTGCGATGCCGGTCCTCGGTCGGCTGGTCAAGGAAGGATCGGTCACATGGTCTGCGACCGCGGTGACCCCGGCCCTGCGGCTCCCGACGATGGCCTCGCTGCTCATGGGGCTCCCGGTTCAAAAACACGGGGTGACCTGGGACTCGTTCGACTTCGCTCGGGGCTACCCTCGGCCGCCGACCGTGTTTGACTACCTGGATCTGAGTGGGGGAAAAGACAGCGCCATTTTTTTCATGGACGAGTCCTTGTACCAATTGGCCAAGCCGGAGCCCTATACTGATTATCAAATGTGCGGGCCGCTCAAGCCGGAGTGCAGCCCCGCGACCGTGGTCGGGTATGTTCGTGACTATTTCCGCAAAGCCACGAGCGGGGAGGGCTACGGGCACGCTATCTTGTCCTTGCCGCATTTTCTGGTCGTCCATCTGCCGGAACCGGCCCGGGTCGGCGCCGCGGGCGGGTGGAATTCCCGCGTCTACCGTGACGCGCTGCGGACGGTGGACTCGGCGATGGGCTCCATTCTGGACCTGTATCGGGAATTGGGTCTCCTCAAGAAAACCACGGTGATCGTGACTGCGTTGAGCAGTGCGCCAAGCAGCGCCACGAGCGGGAGTCAAGCCGCATCCAAGGCATCGAGGGAGAGCCCCGCCCCGCCACGTGTGCCCTGGATCGCCTGGGGCGCCGGCATCAAGTCTGGCTATGTCATCAAACAGCCGGTCTCGATCATTGATACAGGCGCGACCGTGCTCCGCACGCTTGGCCTGGACACTCATACGGAATGGGAGAGCCATGCCGTGGAGGAAGTCTTTAAGGGACCACGGTCGACGACTGCCGTCGCGGGAGCCAATGGGCATTAGGGTCTGGCTCAGGCCCCGACCGTCGCTCGCCTGGACGTTCATAATGCTCGTGTTGAGCATAGCCTGGGGTCCGCTGGCGGCAGACGAGTTGCGCGCGGCCGGGACTGCGCCGACCCCGCCACATTTGAGGGAGCATGCCATCACGATCGACGCGACGGCTCTGACCCCGCCCACATGGTGGCACGTGCCCGGCGTGACACAGATGATTATGACCTTGGATCCGGACAGCACGGAGGCGCCGCGCTCCACGGAGCGGCGCGAGCTGAAGCTGAAGCCCGGGCTCTATCGCTTCGGCACCTTCACGTTCGATTTCCCGTTCCAGGTCACACTGGACGGCGTGCTGGACTTTGCGCAATCATTGGATCAGTGCGTGAGCGGGCGGGGGACGCGCACCCTCACGGTCCGGTGCACTCAGACCCAGCCATACGTGGGCCCGCCCGAGTATTGATGTTGATATCTCCTGAGGTGTCTCATGGCTGATACCACACAAGACATGCAAGAGTTATTGGAAGCGTTGGAAGACGTCGATGACGCAACGCGGGAAGAGGCGGTCAAGGCGCTGGCCGGGCTTGCGGACGCCGGCACGCTGGACGCCTTGCTCCGAGCCTGCGAAGACGAATTCTGGTCGGTGCGGTCACATGCTGCCTGGGGAGTGGCCAGGATCGGCGGACCCCGCGCCGTGGACGCGCTGGTCTCCTTGTTCAATGACCCCATCGCGGAGGTGCGAAGCGCGGCCGTGGCCGCGATGGCCCACCTTGGCGCCGGGACCGTTGAGCGACTCATCAAATGCCTGAAAGACGAGCGGTGGCGCGTGCGGGAACATGCGGCCAAGGCCTGCGGCGAGATCAAGGACGCCCGGGCGGTGGACGCCTTGATTGCGGCCTGCCGGGATCGGGACGGCGCGGTGAAGAGCGCGGCGGCCGAGGCACTGGGGAAGATCGGGGATCCTAAGGCGGTGCCGGCGCTGATCAAGCTGTTTCGGGACACGTCGAAAACGGTGCGGGAGACGGCCGGGACAGCGCTGGTCGCGATTGGCGAGCCGTCCGTGGAGCCGTTGATCGAGAACCTCAAGGACAAAGACTTTGTGGTCCGTTGTCACGCCACCCGCGCGCTGGGCGGGATGACCACCGACTACCAGATCGGCAGGCCCTGGGTGCGGGAATCACGTGTGGTGGGCGCGCTGATCGAAACACTGAAAGATTCCGACCGGGCGGTGCGCGAGGATGCAACGATCGCGCTGGGGATGATCGGCGACACACAGGCCATTGATGCGCTGATCGAAGCGATGAAGGACGGGGCGGTCAAGCGGCACGCCATCATGTCGCTGGGGATGATCGGCGACGTCCGGGCGCTCCCGGCGGTGCTCGGGGCGTTGAAGGGGAAGGGCATCCGTCAGGAGGGCACCCCTACGCCCGGCTGCATCGTCAGCGAAGAGGTTTTTATTAAGGAAGCGGCCGCCACCGCCTTGGGGCACTTCCGGGACCCTCGCGTGATTCCGGACCTCATCCTGTTGCTGAAGGATGGGAACCTGCGCGATCGGGCGTCGGCGTCCCTCGTCCTGATCGGGGATTCGGCCATCGAGCCCCTGGTGGCGTTTCTGCACGACCCCAAGGCCTCGGAAATTGATGATGAAGGCGAGCGGGTTCTCTCGTTCGCGACCAGCCGGCTGAGCGCCATTGAGTCCCTCAGGCAATTAGTCCTGGAGACGCTCAAGAAACTGGGCTGGGAACCGCCTGCTGAGGAAGCGCAGGTGGACTCGTCGCAGACCGACAATCTCCGGGTCGATCAACCGCTGGGCAGGGGGCGCTTCGGTCCCTCGGGGGACCTGATCGGGACCTGAGCGCCTGCCCCGTTCTCGCTTGCCGCTACTTTCTGACCCCAATCCCGTGCGTGTCGGCGGTTTCCTTCCCATCTTTCATGTTGGTGATCCGCGCGATCCCGACGAACTCGCCGCCCTTGCCGCTGTCTGTGACCTTGATCACGCCCACGCCCGGCGTCGAGCCCTTCGCGTTATTCACGTCTTTGGCATTGCCTGACAGCGGGTTGGGCCCCCGTGTGCCCACAAAGACATAGGCGCCGTCCGGCGACACATCCACGAGGTCTGGGGTCGGATCGTCGCTGACCGAGCCGGCCAGTTCGATGGAGCCCACGCTGAGATTAGTCACCGAGTCGATGATTTCTATGTTGTTGCCCGCCCGGTCCGCGCTCCACACATACCGGCCGACCGCCGCCATGCCGTGCGAGTCCGCGAACTTCGTGTCGCGCGACGTGATCAGCTTCGCCGAGACCTTCGGCAGGTTTGAAATGTTCAGGGCATACACGTCGTAGGAGAGCGGGGCGACCGGCGTGCCACCACCGGAGTTGATGTACATCGTGTCGCCCACCTGGACGCCGCCGCAGCCGGCCGGATGGATCTCCACGTTGTTCAGGGTCCCCACCACCTTCATCGGGGTCTCGGTCACGTCCACGACGAACAGCCCGCCGCCCCGAAGCGTCACGAACCCGTACTTGCTGGACGCGTCCGTGATCGGACAGACGGGCGCGTTGTCCGGCCGCTCCCCGCTGTCCAGCGCGCCGAGGTCCAACGCGTCCTTCTGCGGATCGAAGCTGTATTTGTGCCCCGCATAGTCGGTCCAAATCCTGATGAGCTTTTTCTCGGCCATGTTGGCCGCCAGCGCCATTTTCTGGTCAGGCGTGGGCCAGGCCGCGTGGAGATTTTTCCCCATATTGAGGCAGGCTTCCGGCTTCCTGGTGGTGGCGTCCATGAACAGCGCCTGCCCGCTGAGGAACGAGAGGACGACGTGAGACTGGTCCTTGGTGAAGAACAGCATGTGCGGGCGGCGAACCTTCTTCTTCGTCGCGTTCTCGCAGAATTTATTGATCTCGCCGCCGATGTCGATCGTGACGGTTGGTTTCGTCCCGGAGGGGTTGGCCGCCAGCTTCGCCCCGTCGTAGATGTACAGGAAGCCCCCGCTTTCCGGGGCTGTATCGGATTGGTCCGTAATCCAGACTTCGTAGGCGTAAGCAGTGGACGAGGGTCCCGAGACCACACTAAGACCCATCAACAGCGAGAGTGATATCGTCAAGAACAGTCCCATCAGGTTCCGTCTTTGAATGGCCGATGCCATGCTCATCGGAGTCCTCCTTTGTATGAACGGTCGAACCGTCTTCTGGGTGAATTGAGGTGGGGAAGTTTGCTCGTGTGATAGTACAAACGATTACATACTACGCACCCGCTGATCAGTCTGTCAACACGTGAACGAGGCGCCACGCGCGGACCTTGTCTGGACCGGCGTCACTGGTTGACCGTCCGAAAAAGCCTGTGTTAAGGTATTCACACTCAATCCCTGAGTGGTCCGGAAAAGCGGTGAGCGCCTGGTCGGCCCTCCTCAAGCTCGTTCCGGTCCCCTTGCCGTTTGCATTCTAATGCTGGCGAATTGCGGAAGGGCCGACCCCTGTGGGAACGGCGGCGCGAGTGCTTGACAATGGGCGACAGCGTGCTCGAACAGATCGCGGCGTTGAAAGACGAGGATTGGGCCGTCCGCGAGGAAGCGGCCGCGGCGTTGGCCTCGTTCCGCGACCCGCGCGCCGTCATGCCGCTTGTCGCGGTCCTCAAAGACCCCGACCGGGCGGTGCGCGAGGCTGCGATTGCCGCATTGACGGCGATCGGGGAAGCGGCGGTCTTGGCGTTGGGCGCCTGTCTCAACGATCGCGACCTGACCGTTCAGGAACTAGCCGCCTCGATTCTTGCGACGATCGCGGATGCCCGTGTCCTTGCCCCGCTGATCGGAGCGCTGAACAGCCCGGACTGGATCGTCCGGATGCATGCCGCAAAAGCCTTGGGGTGCATCGGGGACGCGCACGCGGTCAAGCCCTTGATGCCTTTGCTTGACGACAAGGTCAAGGCGGTGCGGGTGGACGCGGCCAACGCATTGGCCCTGCTCGGGAAGGCCGCGGTCCCCGAGTTGCTGGAGGCGTTGAAGCGTGCCGAGTGGCTGGTCCGGCTGCACGCCGTCGAGGCGCTGGGCAAGATCAAGTCGCCCGACGCCGTGGAGCCCTTGCTGCACGTGATGTTCAACGACCGTGATACGGCGGTACGGGCGGATGCGGCCCGCTCTCTGGGAGAGATTGGAGATCCTCGAGCGGTGGAGTTCCTGGTGACCGCGATGACCGACGTGGACATCCGACCCGTCGCGGTGGAAGCGTTGGGGAAGATCGGAGACCGGCGGGCCGTCCCGGCGCTGATTGGCGTGGTGACCGGATCAAGCCGGCCAGCCAACAGCCGGCCGATCGACGGGTGCGGCGATCGGTGGGACCAAGAGATGCACGCGATGGAAGCCGCCGTGAAGGCCTTGGGGCAGATTCGGGATGAGACCTCGATTCCCACGCTCGTCGCCGCGCTGCAGAACACCGTGATCCGCGCGGAAGCGGCAGCGGCCCTGGTGGCGCTCGGTCCATCGGCCATCCCGTTCCTCTTGGATGTCCTCAAAAAGGAGCGGGACGAGAATATCCTGTACCATGCGAAGGACGCGTTGACCCAATTGGGATGGAGGCCTGGTCGAATCTAATGCAAAATGCAAAATGAAAAATCGCCATCCGAAGTAATTTTGTATTTTGAATTTTACATTTTGCATTGCTATGCGTGAGCATGGCGTATGCCGAAAGAGTCGCTGGAAACCCTGATCTCGGAATTGGTCCACGAGGAGGACTGGCGGCGGATGCGCGCGACCGCGGCCTGCCTGAAGGGCGGGCCGAAGGCGGTGGACGGACTGATCCGCGCTCTGGAGAGCGGGAGCCCGGCGCTCAAGATGGAAGCGGCGGGCATGCTGGCGCGGATCAAGGACCCCCGAGGCGGGGTACCGTTGGTGCGCTTGCTCAAGGATGAGGACCCGGCTGTCCGCAAGGCCGGGGCGATTGCCCTCGAACAGATGGCCGGCGTGCTCGATGCGGCGGCCGCCTCCGCGCTGGTGGAAGACCTGCACGAGCTGAGGGATGAAGAGCAACGGAAACTAGTCATCGGCCTCCTGGGATTGATTCCCAACGCCATTGCGCCGCTGACTGCCATGCTCAAGCATCCGGAGGAGGCAGCGCGGCTAACTGCGGCGATGATTTTGGAGCATCTGCGGGATCCGCGCTCGGCAGATGCATTGGTGGACGCGATGGGCGATCCGGCGCTCCAGGAAATCGTGGTGCGCACGCTGAAGAAGCTTGGCGCCATCCGAGAGCGAATCGATCAGACGTTTGATCGGCTGCGGAATATCGAAGAGTTCAGCGAGCGCGAAGCGGGCAGGATGGCGGCCGTGATCGAGTTGCTGGGGATCGGCCGCCCGAGCGTCGAGATCCTCATCGAGTATCTGCGGGACGATGACTGGTTGGTGCGCGAGGCCGCGGCGGATTTGCTGGGCAAGATCGGCGATATCCGGGCTGTGGAGCCGCTGATAGAACGGCTGAAGGTGGACAATGATACCGGCGTCAAAGAACTCGCGGTCAAGTCGTTAGGCCTGATCGGCGACTCGCGCCCCGTGGATCTCCTGGTCGAGTTGATTCCGATTCGCCCGCTGCGGATTTACGCCGTCGAATCGCTGGCGAAGGTCAAGGACATTGAGGCGCTGCGTCCATACGCCTACTTGTTTGAACGGCTGAAGACCGATCGCGATGGGCTGGTCTCCTATAATTCGGGTATGATCGTGGATAAGCTCCAGGCTGCGGCGGCGCGGGCCGGTGCGGGACAGGAGGGGAAGGACGAGGATGAGTGACGCGGAATGGAGCGATCAGCAGGCAGATCATCAGGCTGACCGCCAGGTTGATCGGCAGACTGATCGGATCGACCAATTGCTCTCCGCCTTGCAGGACGAGAACGAGGCTCTGCGCGATCATGCGGCCGCCAGTCTCGGCCAGATGGGTCTGGAGGTGCTGCCGAGGCTGATCGGCATGCTGGCTGATGAAGACACGGTGATCCGCGAGGCGGCGACCAGCGCCATTGTGCGAATCGGGCCGGCCGTGGTAGAGGAATTGATTGACGCGTTACAGGACGACTCCTGGGCAGTGCGGGAACAGGCCGCAGCGGCGCTCGGCAAGCTCAAGGATCCGCGAGGAGTCGAGCCCTTGCTTCGGGCGCTGAAGGACAAAGACGGCGCGGTCCGCTCCGAAGCCGTCTGGGCACTGGAGCGGATCGGGGATCCGCGGGCGGTGCCCAGTCTTGTGGAGGCTCTTGCCGATAGCACGCTCCGCGAGGACGCCGCGCGCGTGCTGAAGAAGATCGGCGACGTGCGCGCAGTTGAAGCCCTCATCGAAGGGTTGAACGGGACCAACTGGATGGTGCGCCGGCACGCGGCGGAGGCGTTGGGGAAGATTGGGGACCCCCGGGGGGTGGAGCCACTCATTGGGGCCCTGCAGGATGAGGATTGGCTGGTCCGTCGGAACGCGGCCGAGTCCCTGGCCCGATTGGGGGACCGGCGGGCGGTCGAGTCGCTGGTGCCGCTGCTTGAGGACGAGAACGAAATGGTCCAGGAGACCGTAGAAGGCGCGCTGGCAAGCCTGGGCTGGAAGCCCACTAACCAATGACGCGCGAGGAGAAGGCGTTGACCGTTAGTCGGTTTCATAGGAATGTCTTTTGGTTAAACGCGTACCGGATTGCGATTGACGTTCTCTGAAAGGGTCGGACATGTCAGACGAAGCTCCCATGAAGCTGGTGCAGATCAGTCCCAAGGGTGGAGCCAAGAAAGACGGCTTCAACCTTGTGACTGAGAAGGTGGTGTCGGTGAATCCAGCGGCGAAGCAGCTCGAGGTGGAGCTGCTGGCCTACGACGGCAAGACGGTGGTCCTGGATGTCGCGGACGAGGCGCTCGAGGGTCTGCAGAAGATCAAGCCCGGCGACGGGGCGACCATCCGCGTGGTGGAGGAGGGCGGCAAGCGCATTGCGAAAAGTTTTCGAATCCGGCCCAAGGACCCGAACACCGCCAAGGCGGATGCGATGCTCCTGGACCTGAAGGATACGCACTGGCTCAACCGCAAATACGCGGTCGAATCTCTCGGCGATCTCAAGGACCCCCGGGCGGTCGGGCCGCTGGTCGAGGCGCTGCTCGATGAGGTGGGAGACGTCCGGCAGCGTGCCTATGATTCGCTCATTAAGATCGGGGGGCCCTCGGTCCCGGCGCTCATCCCGCTGCTGGTGTCGGAGGAAGATGAGTTGCGGCAGTCGGCCACCGAGATCATCCGCAAGATCGGGAAGCCGGCCGTGGAGCCCTTGGCCGTGGCGTTGGGCGAGGCGGACGATCGGCTCAAGTCCAGGATCATGAAGGTCCTGGATCGGATGGGCTATAAACCCAAAGCGTAACGAGGCGGGTCGCTCTAGTCGGTCGGGCCGCTGGGCGGTCGGCCGACGGAGATGTAGCGGAGTCCCAGCGCGGCCATGCGTGCCGGGTCGTAGACGTTGCGCAGGTCAATGAAGAGCGGGCGGCGCAACGCCGCTTTGACCCGCACGAGATCCAAGTTGCGGAACTGGTTCCACTCGGTGACGAGGATCAGCGCGTCGCTCCCCTGTATGGCGTCGTAAGCATCCGCGCACGGAATCACGCCGGGCAGCGTCTTCGTTCCTTCTTCCAGGGCCGCCGGATCGTAGACGCGCACCGCGCATCCCGCCGCCAGCAGTCGCTCGACGATCGTCAGCGCCGGCGCCTCGCGAAGATCATTCGTGTTCGGCTTGAACGAGAGCCCCAACACGGCGACCGTTTTCCCCTTCAGTCTGCCGAGCGCCTTTCGGATCTTCTCCACCATCAACAGCCGTTGTCGCTCGTTGACCCGGGCCGCCGCTTTCGCGATCTGCATCTCCTGCCCGGCCTTCTCGCCCGTCTGGATGAGCGCGGCGATGTCTTTGGGGAAGCACGATCCCCCGAATCCGGGTCCGGCATGGAGAAATTTGGGGCCGATCCGCCGGTCCAGCCCCATGGCTCGGGCCACGACCTGGACATCGGCCCCCATCTGCTCGCACAGATTGGCGATCTCGTTGATGAACGAGACTTTGGTCGCCAGGAAGGCGTTGGAGGCGTACTTGATCATCTCCGCCGTGGCGATATCGGTCACCACGAACGGTGTTTCGATCAGGTAGAGCGGCCGATACAGATCTTTCATGATCGCGATCGCTTCGGGGCTGTCGGCCCCGATGACAACCCGGTTCGGCCGCAGGAAGTCTTCGATCGCCGAGCCTTCTCGGAGGAATTCGGGGTTGGACACGATGTCGAATCGGCACCGGGCGGGCTGATGGGTCCGGATCGCCTCGCGCAGTTTTTCGCCGGTTCCAACCGGGACCGTGGATTTGGTGGCGATGACCTTGTAGCCGGTCATGTGTTGGGCGATCCCGCGGCCCACCTCCTCGACGTAGGTCAGATCGGCCGACCCGTCGGCGTGTGCGGGAGTCCCGACCGCAATGAAAATCACCAGGGCTTGTTCAACGGCCTTGGCGATGTCGGTGGTGAAGACCAGGCGGTTTTCCCGCAGCCCCTTGGCCACCAGCTCCGTGACGCCCGGCTCGTAGAACGGGACGTCCCCTTTCTCCAGCCTGCCGATCCGGCGCGCGTCCGTATCCATGCAGACGACGTTGAGGCCGAACTCGGCAAAGCAGGCCCCGGTGACCAACCCGACGTAGCCGGTTCCGATGACGCTGATATACACGTGAATACCTTCCGGAGACTCGGAGCAGTCCGGCCAGTTGATGCAAGGCCAGATGAGCCTGATTTGATGTGTCCGAGTACGATCAGGGGCGTGAGTATAACAAGGAGTCTCTGCCCGCGCAAGCAATGGCCGTGGTTTTGAGAGACGGTTCCCGGACCGCAGAGTTGGCGGCGTCTATGATTGACACCCCCTGACCGCTCCAGTACAATTTCGCCGTTTTTGATTGGGGCGCGGAGGAGCGTCAGTCCATGGCCATGCAAAGCGGCGCCATGTTGCGGCCGTTGGCCGTCATGATGAAGCGCGACATCCGGACCATCGCCCCCGATGCCACATTGGCGGAGGCCGCGCGGCTGATGCGCGATGCGCGGGTCGGTGCGGTGCTGGTCTCTGCGCAAGGGACCTATGTGGGCGTGGTCAGCGAGGCCGATCTGGTGCGGAAGGCCATGGCCACGGGACTCGATCCGTCTCAGGAACAGGTTCGAGCGGTCATGAGCAGCCCCGTGATCACGATCGAGATTGACCGCTCCGCGCACGACGCCAGCGACCTCATGGCCGAAAAGGGAATCCGGCATCTGGCCATCACGCAGGACGGTCAGATCGTCGGCGTGATTTCTGTCCGCGACTTGCTGCGTTATTTCAAAAATTGGGGAACGCTCTGATTTCCTCCCGCACGCAGATGTTTCCCGCCCATTGCCACCATCCGTTCTTCGGTTGCCCACCCGCATGACCGGACCATCCGTGGACAAAGCCGACAAGATGAGATGGTCGCGGTTGGGACTGTTTGCCACCGCGTTCATCACCGGCGCCGTTGTGATGGCGCTGGAGATTCTCGGCAGTCGGCTGCTGGCTCCGGTGTTCGGGAACTCGCTCTTCGTCTGGGGCGCGCTGATCGGCGTGATTCTCGCCGCCATGAGCAGCGGGTATGCGATGGGGGGATGGCTGGCGGACCGTCATCAACCCGGGGCGGTCTTGGCGGGCCTGTTGCTGAGTTCCGGAGCCTGGACCTTCCTGTTGGCGTGGAAGGGGCACCCGGTGATGTTCACGGTTGCCGAATGGATTCAGGATCCGCGCTGGGGGCCGTGCCTGGCCGCTAGCGCGTTGTTGGCGCCTCCGGCGTTTGGATTGAGCGGCGCGCTCCCGGCCCTGCTCCGCCTCACCATCGCCGATATAGGACACCTGGGCTGGCATACTGGTGGGATGATCGCCGTGTCCACGGTCGGCAGCTTGGTCGGCACTTGGGGGACCGCCTTTTTCCTGCTGAGCTGGCTGGGAAGCATGACGCTGGTGGCGGTCCTGGGCGGGGTCCAGATCGTGCTTGGCTTGGTGTGGTGGTGGCACGCGGTCGCGGTCCGGGCCCGCGCCGCAATCAGGGCTATCGGCGGGCTTGTGCTGGTAACAGGCGGTCTCGGCCTAGGGTGGCTGGCCGTGCACCCGGATCTGGTGCTGCCCGCGCCGATTTACCAAGAAGACAGTCCGTATCAACAGATCCGCGTCCGGGATACCGATCTGCTCCGCTACCTGATTTTGGACCGCACGTTCCATGCGATTATGTGGCGCGTTGATCCGGTGGAGTTGTTCCTGCCGTATAGCCAGATGATGATGGCGGCTCTGGCGCTGCATCCCGAACCGACGCGAGGGCTGATCCTGGGTCACGGGGGAGGCTCCCTCGCCAAATGGTTGGCCCGCTACTGGCCCGACCTTGAGCTCGACATCGTGGAAGTGGACCCCTTAGTGGTTCGTGCGGCGGAACAGTATTTCGGATATACGAGACCAGACACGCATCGCGTGCACGTGAAGGACGCCAGAGTCTTCCTGCGGGCGACTGACACTCGGTACGATGTCATCTGGCTGGACGTGTTTGCCAGACATTTGATCCCCTTTCACCTGACCACCCAGGAGTTCTTTGCCGAGGTGCGCTCGCACCTCAGTCCCCATGGGGTCTTGGCGGCCAATCTGTCTTCGACAGGGGATGGACCGGACCGCCAACGGGTGCACGCGGTGGTGGCGACGCTCCGGACCGTGTTCCCCTTGATCGAATCGTTCGGCGTGAAGGGCCCGTGGCAGACTAAGCTGCCAGGGGCGGAAAACCTGATCTTTTTTGCCGGGGCTCCCGTGACGATGATCCGCCAACCCGGGTTCGCTGCGCGGGTGAGCGACCTGGTGGCGCAACATCGCCTGCCTGTGGAAGTGCAGGGACTGCTGGCCACCCGGCGTGAACGGGACTGGCCGCAAGGGGTGGTCTTGACCGACGACTACGCGCCCTTTGATCTTCTGATTGGTCGGGGGGTGAGTAACGGCGGCCCCGCCACCCTGGTTCCCACCCCCAGCCAGTGAGGGGAATGGAGTCGGTGCCTCCCACCTGAATTTTTCCAATATTTCAATCGGGTGCGAGGCCGGACAGGGGCAAAAGAACCTCCTTGATTCCGTAGGAGGCCTGTGCTATAAGTTGCGGCGGTTTGTCACACTGTGCGGCAGTGCGCAGCGGTGACGAGTTGGATCTATACAAGCAGGTAGTGGGTACGACGGCTAGGTGATTCCTCATTACTAACCTAATCACATCTCTTTTCTTCCAAGGGAGGTAGGCCATGGGCAAGATGGTGTTGGCGGTATTCTTCGGCCTTGTCATCATTGTGGGCATGACGTCAGCCTCGCTCGCTCACCATGCGGGCGGTGTCGAGGTTGGCGACCTGGAGACCGGGTCCGTTGTCGGTACACCGTTTAAGGAGTTGCCGGTTGACGCGGAGATTCAGGCAATCGAAATCGGGAACGTGAAGGCCTGGTACCCACCCACGACTGTCGTTGATTTTAAGAGCCGTACCGGACGCCCAGTGGTGTTGAAGGTGACGAACACTACCTCCGCCGAGCATGGCTTCTTTATGACGGCGGATGCGGCGTTCGAGGCGCCGAGCGTGCTGAAGATAAAACTGGTGCTGAAACCGGGCGAGACCAAGTATATCGGCATCCCGACCAGCGATCTATTTTACGCGACCACCGGGAGCACGTTCATCTACAACTGCCACCTGCATCCGGCCCACGTTGGTGGGAAGTTTGTGGCGTTGGGCCGCTAACGCAAATCCGGCTCACAGCTGATCAGAGAAAACGCCTCGCCCGCCTTGATACGGCGGACGGGGCGTTTCCATTAGTGCGGGCTGAGGGGCGGATTCAGGCTTGCTCAGGCTGGCAGTCCACGATCGCGTCCAGCGGAATGCTTTGCGAGGCGGCCAGTTTCCCTTCCACGATCAGCAGCAAGAACCGGTTTTCCGTCGGGATGTGGCTGGCTCGGCTCACCACCACGGTGTTGAGATCCACCACCATCTCGCTCTCGGCATTCAACTCCGTCCTGTTCACTACCCAGAAGTGGCTGCGGGCTTCAGGGAATTGCTTCGCCATGAAGCCCTCGATGACAACGGAGATGTCGCCGGTGCTGGCTTGCACAGGCGCCGGCACCCATAGGCTTAGACACAGACACAACAGGAAAGCCCATCGTGTATACATCATTGGACCTCCGTGCGATGGTCTGACAATCGAACCTGTTCAGCCCCTTCTCGGCGTGGCCAAGCCGGAATTCATGAGCCTATGAGCAAGAAAGCATGATTCAGTATAGCACGAAAGGCATTTTAAGCTAGGTGATGAAAGGCTTTTGACGGCATGGTCGCCAGAAGCGGTCTGTTTCCGGTGGATGGCGTTCTTGCCGGTCGGTAAAAAAGAAGCCCCGTCCTGAGAGGGACGGGGCTTCTTGATAGTGCGTGGTGTGATGGTGAGCGTCTTGCGTAGCTGCGACGGCGATCAGTTCCTGACGCCGCTCCAGACTTTCGAGTCGTCAATGTGTTTCTCCGGGTTCAGCTTCCTGGCTTTCTCGAGCAGAACCTCGGTTGCCTCAGGATAGACCGGATCCGAGATGCAGCAATTGTCAACCGGGCAGACGGCAGCGCATTGCGGTTCGTCGAAATGGCCGACGCATTCGGTACAACGATCATGCGTGATGACGTAGATGCTGTCCCCCACGCCCTGGCCTTCACCAACATGGTACCCCTTGCTTTCCGCGTCGCTTCGCGTTTCGAAGATGGCCTCGTTCGGGCATTCCGGCAAACAAGCGCCGCAGGAAATACATTCATCGGTGATTAAGAGAGCCATAACCCTATCCTCCTTCAACCGGTATTGACAACTTCAGTCGGCCCCGACCATATTCGTGGGACAGATTGGACATATTCTAGACCGCGCTGCTTTTCTAAGTCAACAGGGAAAACCGCGATCAGAAGGCCTATGTGGTTGATCTATATGGGCCATTGGGCCTAGATCGTCGCGAGATGACCGAGAGCGATGGGTGGAGGCAGAATGATTGAGCCAACAATGCCGGCGACGGCCTCGCCGGGAAAGCGCCGGGTCATCGTGCTCATTGGCCTGGCCCTTCTGCTGATTATCGGCAGCCTGTTCCTCACGAACCCCAAGGACACCGAGACGATCATCGTGACATTCCCGAGCGGGAAAACGATCGATGCGGAGGTGGCCGATACGCCCGAAAAGCTTCTGTTCGGTCTGGCGTTTCGGGAGGGATTGCCGCCGGACTCGGGGATGCTGTATATCTTCGAAACCTCCGACCGCCACCGGGTCCGCACCAAGGGGTTTCAGATTCCGGTCGACATTATTTGGGCGGACGAGAGTCGGCATGTGGTGCACCTGGTGGGCGACGCGCAGCCCTGCCCGCAGGACCCGTGTCCGTATTACGGTCCGCCGCCGGAGAACGCCAGGTACGTGATCCAAACCGCCGCCGGGTTTATCAAACAAGAGCATCTGGAGCCGGGCGCGGAACTGAAATTCGCGCTCCGATTTTGATCCGTTCGCCGCCCGGTGGGATTCAACGGGTCGCTGCCTGGGGGAACGGTCGTCACGGTAGGCGGAGAGCCCATGGACGGATTTGAACTGGTAGCCCGTGTTGACGAGATCCCTCCGGGGCAGTCCAAGGTGGTCCAGGTCAATGAAAAACCGATCGCCGTCTTCAATGTCGAAGGCACCTTCTACGCGATCTACAATACCTGCCCGCACAAGGGGGGGCCCCTCGGCGAAGGGCGGCTGAAGGGCTGCGTGGTATCCTGTCCCTGGCATGATCTGGCGTTCGATGTGCGAAACGGCCAGGGAGCCGATCGAGGCGGGTATTGCGTCGGAAGCTACGAGGTGCGCGTGGAGGGCCAAAAGGTATTCGTCGGTCCTCGTCGCAAGATCTGATGGCCTTGGGTGCGGTTGCTGCTGACCGGTCGTGCACGGTGGACATGAGCCTGCGGGCGGACCGGGGTGAAAACAACGGATGAGCACGCCCTCGCTCCGTGACCAGGTGGCACTGATCACCGGCGGCAACAGCGGGATCGGGCTGGCGGTCGCCCGCGCGTTGGCGGAGGCCGGGTTGCGGGTGGCGGTGGTGGGACGGAACCGCACCCGCTTGCGCAAGGCGGCGGCCGAGCTTGGCGCATGCGCGGACGTCGGCCGCACGGGAAAAGAGCGAGCGTCACGAGTCCTGGCCATGGCGGCGGATGTCTCGAAGCCGGCTGAGGTGGCGCAGGTAGTCCGTCGGACCTTGGCCAGGTTCGGGCGGATTGACGTGCTGGTCAACAATGCGGGCATCATCGGCAGGGGGCTGGTGGATTGCCTCTCCGAACGGGAGTGGGACCGCGTCCTCTCGGTCAACCTGCGCGGGGCGTTCCTGTGCGCCCGTGCCGTGTTGCCGGCCATGAAGCAGAGGCGGCGGGGCTACGTCATCACGATTTCATCCCTCGCGGGAAAGGTGGGCATGGCCGGCAGCGGGGCCTACTGCGCGTCCAAGTTCGGCCTCGTGGGGTTGAGCGAGACGATCGGTGAGGAAGGAGCGCCGTGGAATATCCGCGCCACCGCGATCTGTCCGGCTTACGTCAACACGCCGATGGTGCGGGGGGCGCCGGTGCCCCCCGCGCGCATGATTCAACCCGAGGATATCGCCGCCACGGTCTTGTACTTGCTCCGCCTCACCGACTATGCGGTGATCAAGGAAATTGTGATGGAGAGGCAAGGGGCTGAGTGATGGTGGAAAGGAAGCGCGCACGGTGACGGCTCAGTCGGGCATGATCGGAACATCGGGAGAACCGGATCGGGACGCAAAGGCCATCTCGACCACGACCGGCGCTAGTTTTCAGATTCATCTGTGGGAAGATCGGACGCGGGGAGAACTCTGGATCCCGGAGTATGATCCGGCGTCGCTGGTGCTGGTGAACGACGATTTTCTCCGGATCGTCAGCAGCAATGCGGTGGATTCGGGCCGCCGAACCTTTGAATTCCGCGCGGTGGCCCCCGGCGCCCATCGGCTGGTGTTTGAGAAGCGCATGGGCTGGAAATTTACGGCCGAAGATCGGCGTGTGTTCCTGGTGGGCGTGATCGACGGAGCCGGTCGAATGGAGGGACGGTGATGCCCGACATCGGGTTTCTGAACGGCCGGTTCATGCCGCTGGATCAGGCCATGGTGTCGGTGGAAGATCGCGGCTTCCAGTTCGGGGACGGCGTCTATGAAGTGATCCGAACGTATCGTGGCGTGCCGTTTCAGCTCGAGGCGCACTTGGGCCGGCTGGAGCGGAGCGCGAAGGCGATTGCGCTGGCCCTCCCGTATCAGAGCCGGGAATGGCAGGACTTTGTGCTCGAGGGGATTCGCCGGGGCGGCTATGCAGAGAGCAAGGTGTACATCCAGCTCACGCGGGGCGCGGCGCCGCGTGAGCATCTCTTTCCCGTGGCCGCTCGCCCCACCGCGGTCATGACCGTTCGAGAGATGCGCCCGATCGATGCTGCGCTGCAAGCCTCCGGCGTGGGGGTGATCACGGTGGAGGATCTGCGCTGGGGCCGGTGCGACATCAAGAGCGTGAACCTGCTGCCCAACGTGATGGCCCGACAGCGGGCCAAGGAGGCCGGCGCGTTTGAGGCGATTTTTGTGCGCGGGGGAGAGGTCACCGAAGGCGCGGTCAGCAACGTGATGCTGGTCCGGGCCGGAGTGCTGGTCACCGCGCCGGAAGGAGAACGGATTCTCTCCGGCGTGACCCGGGCGCTGGTTCTTGCCCTCGCGCGCAAGGAGGGAATTCCGGCGGAGGAACGGGCGGTGAGCGTGGATGAGTTGCGCCGGGCGGACGAGGTCTTTTTGACCGGGACCACGGTGGAAATTCTGCCGGTGGTCCGCGTGGACGGGGCGCTGGTCGGGACCGGCAAGCCGGGGGCACTGACAGGCCTGTTGAGCGAACGGTTCCGGAGCTCCCTCGGCTAGCACCCTCTTGCGTTGGCCCGTTCAAAATGGTACCCTACTGGCACTGGAAGTGGGCCTGCGCCCACTTTTTTGTTTGTGGTCTGGAAGATGGCGGAACCGACCTGCACAGAGCCACCACGAGGCGCACGACTGCGGGATTTCCAGCAGACAATCGAGTGTGTGCGGGCCATCGCGGCGCCGATCGTTCGGGCTCTCGGGCTCGAGCTGGTTGAGGTGGAATGCGTCGGACAGGGAGCCCGAACGATCCTGCGTGTGTGTATCGACAAGCCGGGGGGAGTCACGCTGAGCGATTGCGAGCAGGTCCACCTGTCGCTCGGCCATGCGCTGGATGTGGAGGACCCGATCCCGCATGCCTACACGCTTGAGGTGTCCTCTCCCGGTCTTGACCGGCCACTCAAGCGTCGTGAGGACTATCGTCGCGCATTGGGACAGCAAGTGAGCATCAAGCTCAAGCACCCCCTCGATGGGCAATGGCGTGTGGTGGGGCGGCTCGTTGACATGCAAGACACGGGCGTGACCCTGACCCGCGCGAACCAGAAATCGTCCGAGACAATCATGGTCGAGTGGGCGGACATCGCTGAGGCAAGGCGGGAAGTGGAGTTTTAGCTCCTGTCGAGGTGGGTGAGCACGGGCTCACGGGAATGGGGCATCGAGTATGAATCGAGAACTGATCGCAGTCATTGACCAAATCGGGCGCGAAAAAGGCATTGATAAGGCCAAGGTCTTTGGGGCCGTCGAGGCGGCTCTGCAAACGGCGGCCAAGAAGCGGTTTGGCCAGGGGGAGAATATTCAGGTCCAGATCGATCCGAAAACGGGCGAAATCTCGGTCGTGTCGCTCAAGACGATCGTGGACACCGTGACGAACCCCAAGGCCGAGGTGTCGCTCCAGGAAGCGCGTCGCGTGGATAGTGAAGCGGAGGTGGGGGACGAGATCGGCTCCGTGATCGAGATGGAAGAGTTGGGCCGGATCGCGGCGCAGACCGCCAAGCAGGTGATCACGCAAAAGGTGCGAGAGGCCGAATGGGAGGCGGTTCAGCGCGAGTACGCCACGCGCCAAGGCGACCTGATCAACGGCATCATCCTCGGGCAGGAGCGCCGCAATTACCTCGTCGACCTCGGGAAGACCGAGGCGATCCTGCCGATGCAGGAACAGATCCCTCGCGAATCGTACCGGCGAGGGGACCGGCTCAAGGCTCTCCTGCTTGAGGTCCGGCGCACCCCCAAGGATGTCCAGGTGATTCTGTCGCGGACGCATCCCCAGTTTGTGTCCAAGCTCTTCGAGATGGAAGTCCCGGAGGTGGGTGAGAAGATCGTGGAGATTAAGGGCATTGTCCGGGAGCCCGGCGATCGGACCAAGATCGCGGTGGCGTCCCGAGACAAAGCCGTGGATCCGGTCGGGGCGTGTGTGGGCATCAAGGGCTCACGCGTGCAGGCGGTCGTCCGGGAGCTACGCGGGGAAAAGATCGACATCATCGCCTGGACCGCCGACCCGCGTGTGTTCATTGCGGAAGCGCTCAATCCGGCCTCCATTGAGAAAGTCGGCATCGACGAAGAAAAGAAGTCGGCACTCGTCGTGGTGGCGGATTCGCAGTTGTCCCTCGCGATCGGGAAAAACGGTCAGAATGTGCGGCTGGCCGCCAAGCTGACCGGCTGGAAGATCGACATCATCAGCGCGACGGAATACGAGAAAGAAAAAGTGGAACGGGACAAGGAGATCAAGGCCGCGCTGGCGGAAGAAGCGGAGGCCCAGCGCGAGCAGGAGGAAGCGGCGCGGGCCCAGCGTGAAGGGAGCGCCAGCCTTGCGGAAGGAGGCGATGGCGCAGGTGACGGAGAGGGAGCCGAAGCCAGGTCGCCCCAGTCTGAGCCACAACCGGACCCGCAAGCAGGAGCCTAAGCCGGATTGGGATCGAGTAGCATGCGAGTCTATGAGCTAGCCAAGAAGCTCGGAATGGAAACTCGGGAGTTGATGCCCGAGCTGAAGCGCGTCGGCATCACGGTGGCCTCGCACAGCAGCACGCTGGACGAGGCCTCCGTCCAGAAGGTTCTGGAGAAACTGATGCCCAAAGCCAAACCGACGGCCAAAGCTGGTGCCAAGCAAGAAGACGTGAAGTCAGAAGAACCCAAGCGGGAGGAAGCTAAGAAAGACGTCAAGCTCCGCAAAGCAGCCTCCCCCGCCGGCGGGTCCAAAGCCTTCAGGCGAGAGTCTCCTAAAAGCGCTGAAAAGATCGCCGAGCTGAAATCACCTCCGGTCGCCACCGAGGAGCCGCCGAAAACAGATAAAAAGCGGATCCTGATCAAGCGAAAGAAAACCGAGGAGGAGTTCGGCGCCGAACCCGTCGCAGCGGCCCCACTCGCTCCCGAAGCGCCGGCGCCGGCCAGCGCCTCGTTCCATGAGGTCGTCCATCCCCCGGCTGCGCCGGCGGTTCACGAGCCCAGCGTGGCCGCACCTCTGCACGAGATCTCTGCTGGCAGCGCCCCTCCCGTTCCGTCGCGCGAAACCGTTCCCTTGAGCCCGCCCGCCCCTGCCGTCGAGTCTCTGGCGCCGGCCGCTTCCGCCGGTCCGACGCCTCGCCCGCCCGTGGTGGAGCCGGACGAGCGTCGTTCCGAGAAAAAGAAGGGCTTCGTCATGGAACCGCTCACGGGGGATGCCGCAGGACTCCGGGACAAGTTAAAAAAGCTCAAAAAGCCCAGTCGGCAGAGGGACGACGAAGCGATCAAATACAGAGAAGATGCGGCGCGATGGCAGGATCTGCGGGCGATCCCGGTGCATCGCCGCGACGAGCGTGCCCGCCACCCGCAGCCGTCCGCTGTCACCGAGATTACCAAGCCGCGCAAAAAAGGGATCAAACTCACCCCCGGCCTCACCGTGAAGGAGTTCGCGGAGCTGGTCGGTCAGCGGCCTGCGGATATCATTCGCAAGTTGATGGAAGTGGGCCAGATGCTCACGTTGAACCAGCCGATGAACCTGGATGCCGCGTTGCTGATCGCGGAAGGCCTCGGGATCAAGGCTGAGGTGGCGGTTGAAAAAGAAGGCGAGGAGCTGCTGGAAGAGGCTGTCGAGTGGACCGAGGAGGAGTTGCTGGAGCTGAGGCCGCCGGTGGTCACCATCATGGGGCACGTGGATCACGGCAAGACCTCGCTGCTGGACGCGATCCGGCAAACCAAGGTCACCGAACAGGAAGCGGGCGGGATTACCCAGCACATCGGCGCCTACATGGTGCGGGTCCACGACAAACGGGTGACCTTTTTGGATACGCCCGGCCACGAAGCGTTTACCGCGATGCGGGCCAGGGGCGCGAAGATCACCGACATCGTTGTCCTGGTGGTGGCGGCCGACGACGGGGTGATGCCGCAGACGGTGGAAGCGATCAATCACGCGGTCGCCGCGAATGTGCCGATCATCGTGGCCATCAACAAGATCGACAAGCCGGGGGCCAATCCCGAGCGGGTCAAGCATGCGCTGGCGGAGCATAACCTCATTCCGGAAGCCTGGGGCGGGCAGACGATTTTTGTGGAGGTCTCGGCCAAGCAGAAGCTGGGCCTCGATGCGCTGCTGGAGATGATCCTGCTGCAGGCCGAGGTGCTGGAGCTGAAAGCGGATCCGCATCGGCCGGCCAAGGGCGCGGTGGTCGAGGCCAAACTGGACCGCGGCCGCGGGCCGGTCGCGACCGTGCTCGTGCAGAGCGGCACGCTGCGGGTCGGCGATGTGTTCGTGGTCGGGACATTCAGCGGACGCGTGCGGGCACTGATCACGGACACGGGGGCCAAGGTCTCGGAGGCGGGCCCGGCGGTGCCGGTGGAGGTCATCGGGTCGCCGGGCGTGCCTTCCGCGGGCGATCCGTTTCTCGTCGTCCATGACGAGCGTGTGGCGCGCGAAATCGCCGAGGACCGCATGCGCAAGCAGCGCACCGCCGAACTGGCGGCCGGGACGGCCCGTGTGACGCTGGATGATCTCTACGCGAGGATCAAGGAGGGGGAGGTCAAGGAGTTGGCCCTGGTGATCAAGTCTGACGTGCAGGGATCGGCTGAGGCACTGTCGGACGCGATCGAAAAACTCTCCACCGCTGCCGTGAAACTCCGGGTGATTCACAGCGGCGTCGGCGGCATCAACGAAACCGACGTGCTGTTGGCCTCGGCCTCCCGGGCCATCATCATCGGGTTCAACATCCGTCCCGAGCCAAAGGCCGCCGCGCTGGCCGAACGCGAGGGCGTAGACATCCGCCTCTATACCATCATCTATGATGCGATCGCTGACATTAAATCCGCCATGGAAGGCCTGTTGGAGCCGACACTGAAGGAACGCGTGCTGGGCCGCGCGGAAGTTCGCCAGCTCTTCACGATTCCGAAGGCCGGCGTCATCGCAGGCTGCTACGTGCTGGAGGGAACCATCTCCCGGGCCAGCTCCGGCGTCCGCGTGGTGCGCGATCATGTGACGGTCTACGAAGGCAGGCTCGGGTCGCTCCGCCGGTTCAAAGACGATGTGCGCGAAGTGCAGCAGGGGTACGAGTGCGGGATCGGCGTCGAAAACTTCAGCGACGTGAAGATCGGCGATATCCTTGAGGTCTACGTCTTCGACAAAGTGGCGGCCAAGCTTTGAGCCGAATCCCGTCGTTGCTCCAGCTACGTGGCCGCGGGCATGATTGTCGGGCTCTGCACAGTTGAGCTGTATATCCCGGACGGCCACTCCCTGAAGGACAAGCGACAGGTTCTCCTGAGTCTGAAGGACCGCCTGCGCGACAGGTTTAACGTGTCGGTCGCCGAGGTCGGCGATCAGGAGTTGTGGCAAAAGGCGGTGCTGGGCATCACGTGTGTGTCCAATGAGGGCGCGTACGTCAACCAGGTACTGGACCAAGCGGTCAACTTGATTCGGTCCGTTCCGTCGGTCGAACTGGTGCAGTTCCGCATCGAGATGCTCTAGCGGCTCGTGAGGTGGGCATGACCAAGGCAACGTACAAGCGAGCTACGCGCGTCGCCGACCAGATTCGCATGGAGGTCGCCGACATCATCATGCGCAAGACCAAGGACCCGCGTTTGGGCTCCGTGACCGTGACGAACGTGGAGCTGACCAATGATCTCAGGTTGGCTCGCGTGTTTGTCACGACACTGACGGACGGCCAGCATGCGGCGGATGCGTTTGCAGGGCTCACGAAGGCGTCCGGGTTTATCCGCTCGGAGTTGGGCCGGCGGCTGCATTTGCGGTATACGCCCGAACTCATCTTTCAGAAA